>SKJJ01000006.1 GCA_007115975.1 Chitinispirillum sp. | reverse complement strand
TTCAGTGGTCTCAACGCCAGAACGGATCACCAAACCTTCCCTGCAGATAACAAATTCGATGCTGCATGTGAAAAATTCTCCTCCTCAGACAACCATTGCGGTGTTTAATCTCAGAGGACAATTGGTATTGTCGATCCCGCTCAGTGGCGATGGTGTGCAAAAAATTGAACTTCCCGGACGGTTATCTGCCGGTATGCATTTTGTCAAATTAAGTTGGGATGGTGGAGAAGTGGTGTCATCTGTGATACTGCAAAAGTAGTTATGATGTTTTGATCTTACGGAAAAAAAATTAGTTCGACCGCAATAGGTATTGACGGGGGAATTACAAAAAATGGGTGTTTTCCCGTCAATAAATAGTGCATAATATCAAATACTACAGTCCCCCTGATTTTTGTTCCAAAACACGTCTCTTTTTCAAAATAGCAAATCAACACTTAACAAATAGAGAAAAGACAACTTTCAAAAAATCGGAGGAGTGGGGTATATGAAAATCGCCTATTGCACATATTCGTAAGCCTTTGCGGAATTTAAGCGTGAGGTCATTCGGAAATGTACTGCCGCAGGTTTCAAGACGGCAGGAGAAAGGGGAGTGAAAGGCAGGAGAAAAAAGACACTTACCCTTGCACAGATAAAGAAACTGAAAGCACTGCACTAAATTTCCGATGAGGGGGTAACTTCGCTTCGAAGATGTTTGGTGTATCGCGATCTACCCTGTACAGGTATTTGAATGAATCTTATTGATTATCCTCCCCCCGAACACCACTTTATTATTATGCTATTGCCAAAAAATTCTCTTTGTCGTTTGGATTTCTGTACACGATACCAAAATTTACACAATGCTATCCAAAATGTATATAACAGTACCCCTTGATTCAGGTAAACATGTTCGCTTCACTTCTCTAAAAAACGGGGCAAAAGATGGTGTTCATCCCACTACTGTTTTTTCAGGCCTTATGGCTCAGCGGATTTTGGAGACAATGATCCGCACAGGTGTAAAGACTACAACCGGGGAGGTCCCCGTTCTTGATCGAGAAGCTATTATCGCTGCTGATAAATTTATACAGGATCCGCCGGTTCTTCTTTGTGATCTGAAAAAACTTTCAGGTGTGTTGAATCATCTGTTTTTTTCTTCAGTAGAAAAGAATTGCTTCAGCCATGATGTTGAAGCTGACATACCTTTCAAAAAACCTGTTTTTGCTAAAGTGTACACCGCTCCCAATAAAACCTCTGCATTAGACGCATTGAATACACCAGAATATCGCAAGCCTTAACAGCACGCTGAACCAATGGACGTTTTCAACATCTTGCAACTCCGCAAAGTCAAATACTAATTTCAAACAGATGTGTTAACACTTCATTCTCTGTATGATCTCAATCGTGCAATATATCCTGCAACATCAGCCCCTATACCATAAAAGCAGGGGATCATCAATAACGTGGTAACCGTTGAAAACAACAACCCAAAAATGATGGTCAGCGCCATGGGCCCCCACACAGGAGAAACTCCTCCTATACCCAAAGCTGTTGGAAGCAGCCCCCCGATTGTTGTCACTGAAGTAAGCAGTACAGGACGTATCCTCACCTTAACACCGCCAATAACCGCTGCCATTGTGCTGTCGTGAACATCTTTTTTTCTGTTTATAAAACTGATAAGCACTATTGAGTCATTTACAGCAATTCCCGCCAGTGCAACCCCAGCATACATGACTACAGATGAAAAAGGAGTACCTGAAACAAACAGAAAAAGTATAACCCCTGCAAATGCAAATGGTATCGAGAACATAAGCAAAAGGGGCTGAGTGTAGGAGCGGAACTGAGTACCCAGTATCACATACATAAGAAAGATACCCACCAAAAAAAGGCGTAAAACGTCTGCAAGTATCTCCTGAAACTCTTCAAATTCTCCTCCCGGTTCAACAGTAACCGCAGGGTATCGGGGAGCAATTTCAGTAGTGTAATAGGAAATAAGCTCCTGGTTAATTTCGGTAAGGTCAACACCCTCATATGCCTGTGCAGAAATTGTGATAAACCGCCTTCCATCTCTTCTGCGTATTGACGCGATCTCGGTGGTATCCACCAAAGACGCAACAGATGAAAACGGCACCAGCATTCCCGTTGGAGACGGGATCGCTATTGATTCCAGCCTGCGAACACTGTTAAGGTCCTGACCATCCACCGCCACCACAACATCGACTTCTTGATTATCCTCAAACACCGTAGTAGCAGTTACGCCATCTATTATTGCACTCAGATAGGATCCTATCAATGATGCATTAAGTCCCAGCCTCCCGGCATTGTCGGCATCAACTCTTACCCTAAGTTCAGGAGTACCCCTATCAATATTGTTTTGGATATTGAAAAGTTTCTCTGTCTGAAGGGCCATATAACGTGTCATCTCTTCTGCAATTGCAAAGAGATCACTGAAACTGTCTCCAAAAAACCTCATCGATACAGGATCATCAGTGGGAGGTCCTGCCTCAACAGTGCGAAACCTCACATCATCAGCTCCGGCAATGTGTGCAGAGCGCCGCTCAACCCTGTTGATAATATCCGTAACCGGAGCCTCCCTTCCATTCTGCCTTTCAGGCAGCTCCACCACCAGTTGTGCAAGATTGTCCAGGGAAAGCACTGACAATCCCCGCCCGCTTTGCCCTATCACCGACAGTACCGAACGCACCGTTCCATTCTCAAACTTTTCTTTCAATACTTTTTCATACTCCACCACAACTGAAAGTGTCTTTTCACGCGGTGTTCCCGGCGGCATCTCTATTTCAATAAAAAAGTAGCGGTACTCTTCCCCCGCAAACAGATCCTGACGCACAAATGTAAGAGCAAAAAATGAAAGGGCCAGAAACACTGCTCCTGCCAGCACTGTTAAATATCGGTGGGTATATAGAACAACAAGGATATCACTCCACCGGCCCTCAATATTTTTAAAAACAGGTCTCTTTTGTCTTGTCTTTGAACTGCTCCAATGAGCAAAATGTGAGGGCAGAAACAGAAACGCTTCAAGATTTGAAGCTACCAGTGCAAGGGTTACAACCAGTGGGATAACCCTCAGGAATCTGCCAATCAAACCGGGAACAATCATCAGAGGCAAAAATGCTGCGATTGTAGTGAGTGTGGCGGCTATCACCGGAGCAACCACTTCATCGGTTCCCTTTACAGCAGCCTGCTCAGAAGACAAACCCTCCATGCGTACCCTGTAACAGTTTTCGATTATAACAATTGCATGATCGACTATCAATCCAAGTACAAGGACAAGTGCAAACAGGGAATTGCTGTTCAATGATTCACCGGATACGTCCATTATGATAAATGTGATTGCGAAAGTAATGGGTATACCCAAACTTATAATAAATGCGTTTCTCCCCCCCACAAAAAACCACAGCACAACAATCAGAAGAAAAAAACCAAAAACTGCATTCATGATCAGGACATCAATACTGCGCCTGATCTCTACCGTAGCGTCATTAACAAAAGATATTTCTAGATTCTCAGCCAACCCGGCACCAAACTCCTCAACAACAGCCCTTACGTCATCTGCCACGTCAACTGATGAAGCATCGACAACCTTTGAAACCTGAAGATTAACAGCAGGTATAAAATTGAACCGGCTTACAGGATCTGCCGCAGAGAGAGCTCTTTTTACATCTGCAACATCACTCAGACGTACCAACCCGCTCTGCGGTGTCTGTTCCCTGACAATGATTCCTTGAAAATCCGCTGGTTGTATCTGCTGCTCAACAGTGCGCACCAGGTACTGACGTGTAGGGGTTTTTAGAAGTCCTGCAGGGATACTCACATTCGCATCACGCACTGATTGAACGATGTCATCGAGAGGTAATCCAAATGCTTCCAGTGCAGTCTGCAGCGCTGTTATCCTTATCTGGTTTTGGGGAGCACCAACCATAGTAACCCTTGACACTTGTTGCAGAGTTCGTATTTCATCCCTGAGCCTTCGTGCTTCTGAGACGAGGGTCAGTGAATCTGCATCCCCAAAGAGCATAACCTCAATAACGGGTAAAAAATCTGCGCTGGAAAAATCGGTAACCTCGGGCTCCAATGCCCCGCCTGGAAGCGCAACTCTTCCAAAGCGAGTCTGAACATCATTGTACAAACGGGAAAACTCTTCTCCCGAAATCCCCTCCTGAAATTGAATCTGTACCGTTGCAATTCCCTCTCTTATTATTGATTGTATTTCCCGCACCCTCGGCAGACCATCCATCTCGTTTTCAATTGGTATTGCTACAGTCCTCTCAACGTCAAACGATGATGCTCCCGGGTAAGGGACGGTTATGATCACCCAGAAAAAAGGAACCTCACTGAACTGCTTCTGAGGGAGCCTTTGCAAACTCTGATACCCCAGCACCAACACCGTTACCATCAGAATGTTGACCAAAACTCGGTTGCGTACTGAAAATGATCCGATACTCATTCCCAGTCCCCACTCTTTCCTATCACTCGTACGATAACGGTATCACCCTGTTCAAGAGTTGTTGTTCGTGAAACAATAACGGTGTCTTCTTCACTTATACCACTTTTTACTTCAGAAACATTGCCGAGCGCTCTTCCAATGGTGACCCCCCTTTTCACCACTCGGTTTTCCCTCACCATAAAAACCGATACAGTATTATTGTCGCGTATGAGAGCAACCGATGGTAACAGTATGACCGAATCGGTATCAGTAGTACGTATTGTTACCCTTGCACTCATCCCCGAACGAACCTGCATCTGTTCATTATCGAAAACAACTGCTACCGGGTAACTTCCACTGCCGGGCATTGCACCCGCAGCGACAGCCTTTACCCGGCCCATAAAGGGCCGATCCGGATCTACCGCAGGAACATAAATTGCCACATCTGCTCCTGCCCTTACCAGGGCAATCTCTCTTTCACCAACGGCGGCCTCTATCCGTATTTTTGACAGATCAACAATCTGAGCAACCACTGCCCCACGACTTATATAGTTGCCAACCGATATTTCCTCCTCTATTACTGCAACCACACCACTGATCGGTGTTGTAATCTCTGTGTTTCTGAAACGCTCCCTTGCGGCTTTATAGGTAGAGCGTGCCCCGTTATAGGAACTGCGCGCCTTTTCATACTCCTCTCTTGAAATGGTGTTATCCTCAAAGAGCCGCTGGGATGCGCTGTAATTCAGCGATGCAGCCGAGAGCTGCTGCTGAGCCTGAAGCATTGCATACCTGGCTTCCTCTCTGTCTACAGAAGCGATGACACCACCCTTTTCAACCAGATCGCCATAATCATACAGTACCGTACGAATTACCCCTTCTGTTTCTGAGACCACTACAACTTGCTTGACTCCCCTTGCAACACCCGATTTTTCAAGGTAGGGGTGGTAGATTCCCCTGCTCACCACAACTGCTTCCACCGCATAGGGGTTTGCAATTTCCTCACTTGGAATGGTATCCCTATTATCCTCAGCACAAAACAGCAGTGCCACAGACAACAACAAACCGACTGGCCTCAATCGAATTATTTTCACTTTTCCTACTCTTGTGTTACTGTGACTACTTTTGCCAATTGGGCAGATTACAACAAAAGAATCATCTCATCGCTTTTAGCTCCCCTGCAGCATGCAGGTATTCGGATCTGTTTATTATACTGTTGACCATGCTAACCAGATAGGTAACTTCCGCTGACTCAAGCTGAATTCTTGTGTCCAATAGTTCAAGAATATCGCTCACCCCTGCCTCATATCTGCGCTCGACTATTGAAAAGGTCCTCTCCATCAGATCCAGCCTGCTCCGTGCAGCCTCAACTTCCTGCACTGAGCCCTCGTACAACACCTCCGTTTCGTAAAGGCTCGCTCTTAACCCCTCCTTAAGTTGCTCAGCACTAATCTTAAGGGATTGGTGCTGAGTTTTGCTGCCCCTGTAGTCGAAATATCGTTGTACCCCCGAAAAGAGCACCAGATCCATCCGTACCCCCAGTGTCCAGAATCCATCCTCTTGGGGAACGATGTCGTCAGAAGGCGGCCAACTGTACTGAAAAAAGGCATTTAATCTGGGCAAAAAAGCGGTTAAAGACATCTGTACCGATCTCCGTGCTACAGTAAGTTCCTCCAAAGCAGCCAGTAGTGAAGGATTGTTCTTAATGGTAAGAGCGGAAGACACTGTGAGCGCTGCATACATTTTTTCAACAAAAGCTCTTCCCTCAAGAGTGATCTTTGGTCTTCTCTCCACAGGCTCGCCCATGGTGAGCAGAAGTTGTGTCAGTGAGGCCTGAGCAGCAGCAAGTGACTGCAACAGTGCCCCTCTGCGCTCATACTTTTGAGCCTCCCAGCGCAACACCTCCGTTTCCGGCAACACTCCCTCCTCGTAGCCCACCAGCGCACGCTTCAAACTCCCCATCACCCACTCCAGCCCCAGACGTTCTATACGCACCCTCTCCTCAAGCACAACAGCATTAAGATACAGTGAACGAATCTGTAAAATCGCGTCCTGCCTTGCCTGCTCTATTCTGTATTCCTGTGCATAGAGAGCATCTCTGGCCATTAGCACACCCACAACTTCACTACCCCCATTGAAAATGGGTTGATTCACTGCAAGCTGATGGTTGAAACCGTCCTGAGTTGGCGTGGCTGGGCCAGCACCCCCACTACCATCATCCGGAAACTGACCACCCACCGTATTCTGTATCTGCTCTGAATCCAAATAGGACGTTGAAAATGAAACCTCAGGCAGAAGGGACCCAAATACTGAATTACGTTCCCACTTCAAGACATCTCTTTGCACCATTGAGGAGCGAACCTGGTAATTGTTTTCAATGGCAGCCTGCTCACTGTGCCCCAAAGTCAGAATTTCGTCCGCTTTTACATATCCAATCACCACGAATATCGATATTGGTAACATTTTTATGTATTCATTCATCTCATTCTCATTGTACCGGTTATAAGGGAATATCCTTCCAAAGAAAAGCAACTTTCATACCGTGAGTGAGGTAGCGCTTACGACCTCCTTTGTTATGAAGGGGTCTTTTCTGTAGCTCCTCATCACCATAGTTATTATGTAAAGCCTTGCATCACCTTTTTCGCTCCGCTCAAGAGCCTTATAAATCCCATAGGTCGTAAGTTAAGGTACGATCCATGGCCTGGTAAACAACCCCGCATGCTCCGCCCTCCTCCTTAACAACTACTGCATGCGCTCCACCCCCTGCACCGGAAATGCCATTATTACTAAAGACCATTTGACTACCCGTACCCATTTACCATATACTCAGATAATATGGTCTCACTTATCGCATCTCTTATTTTCGTATTTTCCACTCTATGCCTGGGACAGGATATCCATGGTACCGTCATCGATGCATTTACCGCAAGAGCTGTCAGTGGCTGTACCATTTCAATCCAGAACAGTTCACTCCAGGCTACCACTGATCAGGACGGCTATTTCTCATTTTCTAACCTCGACCCCGGAACCTATAACCTTGTCTTCTCCCATAACGACTACTCCCCCTACACTCTGACCGATGTTTTCCTTCCGGTAAGACGCCCCTATGAGATAAAACTCACACCCAGAGTCAAAAGGCTCCCCACTTCATTTGTAAGGGCATCCGCTGTAAGACGTAACCCTGAAATGACAACTTCCACAAGAACTTTTCTCAATAGTGAGCTGATGAGAGCCCCCGGAGCACTGGCTGATGTGCAGAGAATAGTGCAGAACTTACCCAGTGTGGTTTCCGGAGCAGACAACGTAAATGAAGTGATCGTACGGGGAGGGATGCAGGGGGAGAACCTTTTTATAATCGATAATGTTGAAGTGATCAACCCCAACCATTTTGCCGACCAAAACAGCGGTGGCGGAGTGCTCTCCCTTCTTAACCCCCTGCTGGTAAGTGAACTGACCTTCAACGCAGGTGCTCCTGCGGCAAAGTACGGTGGCAAGGCGTCATCGGTTATCGATGTAACCTTGCGGGAGGGTAACAGTAAGAGGATCTTTGGGGGAATGGATCTTGGGGTAACAGGAGCAGGAATTCACCTTGAGGGGCCATCGTGGGAGAACGGCAACTTTATTTTCAGTGCCAACAAAAGCTACCTCGACCTGGTGGCCCGGTTTGATCCCGGTACTGCTGTTCCAAAGTACTGGGCAGGTCAGGGAAAATTAACTCATCACTATGCAACCGGAAAGCTTTCACTCCTCACCCTTCTGGGTGACAGTGATATAGAGATATCCGATAGCGACCAACAGTACGGCCTTGAAGCTGAAACGATCATTTCAGGCAGTTCTAACTATCTTGTTGGGTTCAACTGGGAACATGACTGGAGTGAGAGCCTCAGCTCTGTTTTGACCCTTTCCACCGTTGGCAACAAATTCAGCAGTTACGGAAAAAATCGGTTATCGGGAGCTGATGATACGATTTTTTACTCCGGAATTGCGGTTAAACAACAACAGCTTAAAATGGATACCGAATATCTGATAAATGACCGCTCCAAACTCTCCGGGGGATTTTTTGGCAAATACACCCTTTTTGATATGGACCGCCAAAGCAGATTTGATACTCTTAAAACCTTTTCAGAGGAAACCACCTATATCTTTACCAACAATGATGGTGATCCGGTGTATAGCGGAGGGGATGTGTATGATAGAAAAAGCAATGTGCAGCTTGGTGGGTTTTTATCTTCTGCATGGAATTTCGATACCGGACTCCAACTGATTGCCGGAGTCCGATCCGAACATTTCAACTATACAAACAACACCATCGTTGAACCCAGGACAGCTCTGAAATACACCATCAGCCAAAACCTTCACCTGAACTCATCATTTGGAATACAACATCAGTTCCCCGACTACTCAAAACTCATTGCACACTCTGACAACAAAGACCTGAGGGCCAAAAGAGCCCTCAGCGGCATTGTCGGGCTTGACTTTTCACCCGACCTGACCGACATCAACTTTACATTGGAAGCTTTTTACAAACACTACAACAACCCCGAAAGAGACTCACTCCATTTCTCAGCTGACACACAGTTCAATTTCCTGAGGACCAACAGAAAAATCCAGTCGGGTCAAGCAAAAAGTTACGGAATAGAGTTTTTTTCAGAGAAAAAACTGACAGAAAATTTCTCCTTTACCCTCGCTTACTCCTATTCACAATCCTTGTGGAATTACAGAAGCCCTGAATACAACGAATGGTTCAGAGGTGATTATGATTACAGAAATGTTTTCACCTTTACCGGAGGGTATATGTTCGAACTGGGGGAAAATCCCTGGTACCGGAAAACCAAAGAGAACCTCCTCTTTAAGTTACTGCTCCCGATAGCTCCTGTTGCAGACAGGCAGGAATTCTCATTACGATTCAGATACCGTGGGGGCAGACCCTCTACTCCTCATCACTATGACACCCTCCATAACCGATGGGTTTACGACATAAGCGAAACCAATACTGATGTGATGGACCACTACCACCGTCTTGACTTCAGGTGGGAACGAAGATACGTGTACGAGCGGATAACTATGGTTTTCTACCTTGAAGTTCAAAACCTGTATAACCGAAAAAACATCTGGATGCAAATGTACAACGACGACTTTGAAAAGCCGGTAAAGATCTATCAGCTTCCTGTATTTCCATCCGGCGGATTTATTATCGGGTTTTGATTTGTGCTAATAAGATTAAAACGCAGAGAGCGCAGAGGCAAGAACGCGGAGAGGATACAAGGGGGGGTTAAGAAAAACACCAGAATTCTCTCATAGATAATTCTCCTTCTCCTACACCATAATTATTTACTCTGCGCTCTCTGCGTTTAATCGTCCGTCACATTGAGTATAGCAGTTTTCTGATCGTTCAGTGCGCCCCTTTTCCTGTAAGAACAACCAGAAATGTACGTAGCAGAATTTTAAGGTCAAGAGAGAGTGACATGTTTTCAAAATAGTACAGATCAAACATAACCTTCTGCTTCACATCCTCAATGGATGCATCATACTTGTGCTTTACCTGTGCCCATCCTGTAATCCCCGGTTTCATCTTAATCCGCCGCACATACCAGGGGATCTCCTTTTTGAGCTGCTCGACAAAGTGGGGACGTTCCGGCCGTGGTCCCACAAGGCTCATCTCTCCTCGCAGCACATTGTAAAACTGCGGAATTTCATCAAGTCTGGTTTTACGAATAAATCGTCCTACAGGGGTAATCCTCGGATCATTATCAGTAGCCCATTGCGGCCCTGTTTTTTGCTCCGCATCCTCATACATCGACCTAAACTTATACATCGTATAGTGTCTGCCGTTACGGCCTACTCTTACCTGCGGATATATCGCCGGACCGGATGATGTTTTACGGATAATTACAATTAGAAGAAGACACAATGGTGCACCAAGCACCAGTACACAAAGTGACACCGCCACATCCATGATGCGCTTTACCTGTGCCTCCCAGCCCGGTATGTGGTCCTGCAAAAGAACCATCAGCGGAACCCCAAAAATCTGATGAGTTTTCAGGTGCCCCGTAATCACATCCATCAGTGAAGGTACCATATAGATGGTAATGCGCAGGTCACCACAATAGTCAAGTATTTTTGAAATCTCGGTCGGCGAGGTCGTTACATTGCCGATGATTACACCCTCAATTTTTTGCTTTTTTACAACTTCCTCGATATCTGAATAGGTCCCCAACACCGGGTACCCTCCACATTGGGTGCCGGTCTTTTTTCCATCGTCATCAATAAACCCGCACACACTGTACCCCAATTGGGGAAATGAGTTTATCTCCCGTAAGAGTTTCTCCCCTGCGGCGTTGGCTCCGATTATCAGTATTTTGTGTGTTGCTATCCCTTTTTTGAACAAGAAGGTCAGAAGGGTATGCATTGCAAATCTGTTGACAGAAGCAAAAAACAACATACAGGCAAAATAGGTAAGAAGGGTTGCAAGTTTGGTAGGAGTGGCTAAAACCCTGATATCTCCCGTTTGTGCAAACTCAATTATCTGTGGTGCACTTGTCACAAGAAACAGAAAAAAACTACCGATAAAAACCGTTCGGGCAACTACAAAAAACTCATCGAGCCTGGATTCCTTGTACCAGTCTCTGTATAGTCCGGTAAAGAAAAACAGCACAAGCCATGCAGCACTTACAATAAGACTGGGTTCAATGTAGGAAAACGGCGTATACTGAAACTGCGCATCCACTGCAAACAGATTAGACCCGAAACGGATCCAGTACGCAGTGAAAAAGGCTACATTTACAGCGAGAAAATCAAACAGAAATGTAAAGAGCTTTTCAAACATCCTGACAGACATTTTAGAAAGATTCCTCTATGAATGCCTGGAAAAGAGAGGTGGCGCTGAGAACCTGGCATCCGGAAGCAGTTTTTTCATTGTACCGTTTCACCTCACCCTTTGAAACAGCTGGTCCGCACACCCCAAAAGGTACCGGCCCGGAGCTGTGTGTTTTCAACGAAACCGGGGTTGCGTGATCGGGTAGGACCAGAATTCTTAAATCGCTGCGCTCATTTTGATACTCAAGCATGGGCCCGACAACAAATTTATCAAACTCTTCAATGGCTAAAATTTTCTTTTCAAGTGACCCCTCATGAGATGTTTCATCAGGAGCTTCCACATGAAGGTATACAAAATTCTCATCCTCAAGCGCTTCTTTGGCTGCTGCAACCTTGCCGGCATAATTGGTGCCAAGATACCCCGTAGCACCCTCTACCAGACGAACTTTCAGCCCCGCAAGCTTCCCCAGCCCCCTGACCAGATCAACTGCAGATATGACCGATCCGGTAAGAGAAAACTGCTCATAGAGGCTGGGAAGGACAATTGCCGAGCCCTCGCCCCAAAGCCAGATATCTGAAGCGGGCAGTTTACCCGATTCTATTCTCTTTTTGTTTACCTCTGCACTGGCGAGAATTTTTCTTGCTCTCTCCATTATGGAACATAGCACCTCGCAACCATCTCCCTTTGGCAGATGATGCACATAATCTTTACCGCTGATATCGTGGGGTGGAGTAGTGACAAGATTCATTCCCGCTACGCGGAAAACCATCAGATGCCTGTAACTTACCCCGGGATAAAAACGGAGATTTTCATTTCCCAGCTCACTTTGGAGCAGTTCAATAAGCTCTTTTGCCTGATCGGTTTCTATGTGTCCTGCGGAATAGTCCTCCATTATACCATTCTTTAAACAGACCAGATTACATCTGAATGCAATATCAGCCGGCCCCAATGCAACGCCCATGCTGGCGGCCTCTATTGGTGCTCTTCCACTGTAATGCTTTTTTGGATCGTACCCCAAAAGAGACATATTGGCAACATCACTGCCGGGGGAAAACCCCTCCGGAATAGTGGCCACAAGCCCGGTATGCCCCCCTGCCACAACAGCATCCATGTTGGGAGTTGATGCATGCTCAAGGGGTGTTTTACCACCCAACTCAGCAATAGCAAAATCAGCCATTCCATCACCTACCAATATCGCATATTTATATTTAGCAGCCATACCCTCTCCCTAGATTGTCAATCGATTCATTACATTGCGGAAACGATTTTCTCCACCACTCCTTTTATTCCGTCAATTGCAACCACACGATCATGCCTTACACTCTTCTCTTTAAGCCCCTCTACAGCCCTGTGTACCGCAACACCGGTCATTTCATTAAGGGTCTGTACCGACATAAACTCATCCTCTGTCAATCTCCCTCCAATCCCTTCCAGAACAGCGTTGCTGAATTTGTAAGGGCTTGCAGTGGAAGCGATAACCACCGGAGTGTCATCCTTTTTGAGCCTTCGGGCGGCGGCGGCGGCAACTGCAGTATGTGTGTCCATTACGTAACCACTTTGTTTGTAGACACTCCCTATAGTTTCCAAAACAGCAGCCTCATCAACCCAGTCTGCCTCAAAAACCGATCTCATCTTATCCAGGAGTTCACTGCCAACCGAAAAACGCCCCTTCTTTGACAACTGATCAAACATGGCGGCGGTCTTTACACCATCATTGTCAGCCATCTCAAAAACGAACCGTTCAAGATTCGATGAGATAAGGATATCCATTGACGGTGAAGTTGTTCGGAAAAACTCTCTGTTGCGGTCGTAAATGCCTGTTTCAAAAAACTCCGCAAGAACATTGTTACAATTGGATGCACATATAAATCTTCGTACCGGCAACCCCAAGTTCATTGCATAAAACCCTGCCAGTATATTGCCAAAATTACCGGTTGGTATGGAAAAATCTATCTTTTCCCCAAAAGAGATCACCCCATTTTCAACCAAAGAGAGGTACGCTCTCATGTAATACACAATCTGCGGACAGAGTCTTCCCCAATTGATAGAGTTTGCCGATGAGAGTGAGACTCCCTGTCCAGCGAGCCTTTGCCTCAACTCATTATCACCCAAAAGTGATTTAACCGCATTCTGGCAATCATCAAAATTGCCGTTTACTGCAACCACGTTGGTATTACCACCGGCAGTTGTAACCATCTGCAGCTTCTGTATTTCACTGACTCCTCCGTGAGGGTAAAACACGGCAATGGAGATTCCCTCACAATCACTGAACCCCTCAAGTGCGGCTTTTCCCGTATCCCCGCTTGTTGCCACAAGGATCAGAGTGTGCGAACGGTCTGCGGTTTTCTTCTTGGCAAACTTGAGAAAATGGGGCATAATCTGAAGCGCCACATCTTTGAATGCAGCAGTAGGACCGTGCCACAATTCTAGGACAAACTGCGAAGAGTCAAGCGTTTTCAACTCAACAATCTCAGGCGTATCGAAACTATCGGGGGAGTATGCGCTGCTGATGCACTCCGTGATCTCTTCAACTGTAAAATCACTTAACAGAGGAGTAAGAATCCTAGAGGCTGTCTGGTGATAATTTTCACCACAGAACTGCGGTGAAAAGATATTTGGCAATTTTTCAGGAACAAAAAGCCCACCGGATGGCACCATTCCCAGACTGATCGCTTGTGAAGCATCTACAGCGGCGTAATTGTCTCTTGTACTTACGTATCTCATTTTCCCCTGCTTGCGGTAAGTCAATCTTCTATTCTTATAACCTGCGTTTTTTTACAGACATAATCGGCTTTTTCAATTTCAGCAATAGCTGCTCTTATACTGCGCTCACTGGAGGAGTGGGTCAGAATGATAACCGTAACCGATTCATCCTCGTGCTGTTCCCTTTGCACCAGTGACGCAATGGAAATGCTCTGCTTACAAAATTGTTCCGTCAGATCGGAGAGAACACCGGGCTGATCGGCAACGGTAAATCTCACATAATACCGTCCGGTAATCTCTTCGACAGCAAGAATCTCGATCTCTCTTTGGGAGCGGTAGTAGTCCATTGGTATACGTTCCGGATGGCCGCTTGCTATATTCCTCGCCACATCAATCACATCACTCATCACCGCCGATGCGGTGGCCATCTCACCTGCACCTTTTCCGTAAAGAAGCACCGGTCCAACCGAATCCCCTTCCAGCAGAACCGCGTTGAACTCATAGGACACCGATGCCAGTATGTGATCGGTACGAAGCATAACCGGATGCACCCGGGCATCCACGGTGTGATTGTCTGTCTGTTTAATAATTCCAAGCAGCTTGATGGTATAACCAAGTTCCTGTGCACACTCGATATCATCTTTACTAACAGAAGTTATACCCTCACAGAATATCTTTTCATAGGGGATGTATCCCCCAGCTATAATAGAGGAGAGGATGGCAACCTTGTGCCCGGTATCCCCTCCCCCAATGTCAAGTGTTGGATCCGCCTCAGCATACCCTCGTGCCTGCGCCTCTTTGAGCACATCATCAAAAGCAAGTCCCTCAGCAAACATCCTTGTCAGAATATAGTTACAGGTTCCGTTAATGATCGTCTTGACAGACTTAATAGCATTGCCTACCAGCCCTTCCCGTATGGACTTAATCACCGGCATTCCACCGCCAACAGAAGCTTCAAAATAGACACTGACACCATTATTTTGGGCTGCTTCGAAAATTTCCGGGCCATGCTCTGCAATAAGCGCCTTATTTGCAGTGATCACATGCTTTTTTCTGTTCAGTGCATCAAGAACGACTTTTTTTGCAAAAGTGGTTCCCCCCACAAGCTCTATAACTATCGATATTGTATCATCACTGAGTATATCGTTGAAATCCGTTGAACAAACGGCATCATTAACCGGTAATCTCTCAAAACAGCCCCGATCCTTATCCACTATCCTGACAAGACGAATCGGAAGAGCGAGCTCAGTGTTGAAATAGCCACCCTTTTTGCTGAAAATCTTCACCACTCCGCCACCGACTGTACCAGCACCGACCAGACCAGCCCTTATCTCCTGCATTGCATCTCCTCCTGAAATCCCAAAATTATACAACAAAATAGTAAAAATACAACAGGGAAGCTAAAAACACACGCCTGAAAGGAAGATTGAAGAGGGAAGGATAGAGAGCAGAAAGGAGAACTCTAACTGAGGCGCAGGTACAAACAGACCCTACTCCTCGTTAAACTTCTGCTCAAAAAGATTCTTTATCGTCTCCACCGCCACCTGTTCATCTTCCCCGGAAGCCTTTATTATAACAGTGGTGTTGCACGCAGCAGCAAGCATCATTACACTCATGATACTCTTGGCATCTGCAGTTGTGCCGCTTTTGACAAGCTGAATCTCAGATTTGAACTTCATTGCAGCCTGGACAATCATTGATGCCGGGCGTGCATGTATCCCCAGTGTATTACTGACCGTAACTGTTATTTCAACCATTTGTATCAGTCTCTGTTTCTTTGTCTAAAACCCAACCTCACCCTGAGCTTGAGTGCATCCTGCTGAATTTCGTTTACAAGCGTATCTATACTGGCCAGAGTCTTTTTAAGATCTGGATAAAAATCATCATCATGTACCAACTGCCCTATTACACCTTCGCCTCTCTCAATCTTTGCGGCGATAAACTGCAGCGACCCAACCAGAGAGTCCACCTCAGATACTACCCCCAATGCATCGCTGCTGATCCTCTCACTGTTTGACAAAATAGCATCAAGTCTTGGACGATTCTCATCAAAAAAGGTCTTTAAATCGGCACTGAGCTGCGATACATTATTCACACTGCTGTTTAAAAGTGGCTGATTTCTCACCAAAAGACTCTGCGCCACCTCCGAAATAGTATCCAGACGACTCACCATGGTATTGAAAAAGGTGACAAACGAAGTATCACCAACAGTATTGTCAATAATCCCCGTAACGTTCTGAGCCAGTGTCTCCACTTCAACAAGAACAGTACCCAACATACCCATCGCCTCTGCAATGCCGGAATCAAATTTACCGGAAAGAAAAGTTGTGTCCATGGATGTATTGGGGGTTATCTGTGCACCCTTGGTTGTGAGTCTTATACCAATACCCCTCTCACCCATAAGGCCAATATTCTGGACGGTCACCCTGGTGGAGTCGGTTATCCGTATAGTCCTGTCAACACTCACATTCACCGCCACATCGGTTCCCCTCAGAGAGATCCCCGATACAGCGCCTCGCTTTACCCCATTAACCATGACCGGATCGCCAACCTGGAGAGTCCCCACATTATCGAAAAGAACAGTATACCCAACCATTCTTGCAGAAACAGAAGCTTCTTTGAGCCAAATGACTCCCCCAATGAGAATAAAGATAGCAAGAAGAATCGAGCCGCCAACGATAAGATCCACATTGGTTTTCTTCACAAAACCATTCCTTTCAAGAAACCACGCGCAAAATCATTGCATCCGCTTGAAAACGCATAACACCCCCGGCCAAACCACAACACTTCTCAAATCTCACTATCCTCTACAATGCTCTCAATGCTCTCTTTGTCCACCTTATGACTTTTAATCTTCTGATTAAGCTTCTTTAGCTGACGCTGTACTTTTTCAATAGCAGCGTTAAGAGCTTTTCCGACATTTTCAGCCTTTGCAGTCCCCACCACCTGATGCCCATGAGTGTTCATTGAGATCTCGACGATTTTGTCCAGATTCTCCGAATCAAGAATCACATGACAGGAGATGATTTTATCGGTATATTTTTCCAGCTTACCCAATTCATCAGCAATAGTATCCTGAAGAGTCTGCGAGGCCTTTGTGCGACGAGAAGTTATCTGAATCTCCATACTTTTCTCCTTTTTTATTGTAATTTATCGACCCGTTTCTGGTGCATGATACGAAAGTATTCTGATATAGTATCATATTAACACAGAGATTGGTAGCACTTTAATCGTTTTAACTGTTTTTTTCACTAAAGGTTAAAAATATATCTCTTCCATTCCCCAATCAAAACCCCTCACCCCGAAAACAGCTCAACCGAGTGAATTTTATCAAACATAGCCGTTCGCCGCGAACCGATAGCATCGGGTACTCCTGATTAGCGGCATTTGGCTGCTCAGAGGAGCCCTACTCTATTTGAGCAAACCGGCAGCACCCTCTGCAGCTCTGTAGGAACTTCTCACATAGGGATCAGAGAACACCTGGGCTAGCCCCACCTCCCTACCGATCTCTTCGTAACGTCTGAACTGCTGTGGTGAGACAAACTCCTCTACTCTGAGCTGAAAACGTGAGGGCCTGAGATACTGCCCTATTGTGACAATTGAACACCCTGCAGCATGGAGATCTGTCATAACTTCCCGGACCTCCTCTTCACGCTCTCCCAAACCGACCATTATCCCCGATTTGGTTGCAACCCCTTCACCTGCTTTTTTAGCCGAGCAGAGCAGATGCAGCGATCGATCATAATCTGAATCGGGCCTGACACGAGAATAGAGCCTTGGCACCGTTTCTACATTGTGATTGATAATTTGGGGTCTGCTGGATACTACGATTTCAAGTGCACTTTCATTGCCGGAAAAATCAGGTATAAGGACCTCTACAGAGACAGCCGGGTCCCGTTTGCTGATTTCGTTTACCACATCGGCAAAACAGCTGGCTCCTCCGTCGTGGAGATCATCCCTGGTAACAGAGGTAATGACAACGTGTTTCAACTGAAGCTCTGCAACAGCGTGTGCAATTCGGCGTCCCTCATCGGACAGGGGTTTTGAAGGCTTGCCATGGGCAACAGCGCAAAAAGCACAATTTCTGGTGCAAACGTTTCCCATAATAAGAAAAGTTGCGGTACCCTGATTAAAGCACTCACCCCTGTTAGGGCATTTAGCCTCCGAACAGACGGTGTTGAGAGAGCACTGTTGCAGGAGGGATTCGACTTTGCTCTGTTTACCCGAGAAGGCCACGGGGCGTTTAAGCCACTGTGGGAACCGTCTGTTTTTATCGTGAGATGGGGGGTTGTTTTCAGAACAGTGCCCCGAAGAGAAATCAGTCATATTTTTGTCGTAGCCGAGCGGGAAGAATTTTCATCTGCTCACGGTATTTAGCCACAGTCCTTCTTGCCACCGGGAGCTGTTCTTTAGAGAGTATATCAGAGATTTTTTGATCTGAAAGGGGTTTTTTATTGTTTTCTGTTTTCACCAGTTGTTGGATTCTGTTTTTGATTCTCTCCGATGAGATATCCCCGTCGGCATCCTTTCCAACAGCTTCGGTGAAAAAGTATTTAAGCTCAAAGATTCCATATTTTGTCTGCACATACTTGTTACTGGTAACCCTTGAGACGGTGGATATATGCATCTCCACCATATCCGCCACATCCTGCAGTTTGAGCGGGTAGAGGTTGGGGGGGCCCTTTTCAAAGAACACTGTCTGGCGTTCAATGATAGCGTACATTACCTTGAGCATTGTGGTTTTTCTCTGCTCTATAGACCGTATAAACCATGTGGCACTGTTAAATTTTTCCCGCACATATTTTTTAACATCCCGTTTGGCAGTACTGCCCCTTTTTATCATGTTTGCATAGGATTTATTTATATGCAGAGAGGGAATTGAGCGGTCATTAAGCATCACTACAAATCTGCCGTCCATTTTCTCCACAATGAGATCAGGGATAATGGTGGAGGATTTATCGTGATTGTACTGATAGCCCGGTTTTGGTGTCAACAGGCGCACAATCTCCATGGCCTGCTGTATTTCCCTGGGCTCAACACCGAAGAATCGTGAGATTTCAGGAATTTTAAGTTTCTCAAAGAGATCCCATTTTTGCTGAAGGATTCTCATAGCCAGGGAGTCCTGGAGCTTTTTAGCCCTCAGCTGAAGGATCATACACTCCTGAAGGTTTCGTGCCCCTACTCCCGCAGGATCCATATTTTGGAGTACATTTATGGCCTCCTGAACATCGAAGACCGTGGTCTGGGTATAGTGAGCGATATCCTCGGGATCCACCCTGAGATAACCATCACTGTCGAGACTGCCGATAAGAAACTGCACCAAAAGCTGCAATTTCTCATTCTGAATCCTTTTTTCAGAAAGCTGGCCCAAGAGATGCTCCTCCAGGGAGTCCTGGTACACCGCCGTGGGCTCATAGCGCTCCTCATTACGGTCCACCTCTTCATTGTAAGAGTACCCGAGATCAAACCCCTCCTCAAGATACTCCTCCCAGTCTATGGTATCCTCATTTACCTCAAGCTCCTCCTTGTCCTCGGTTTCCTCCTCCTTCTTCTCCTCGGCAACCTGCTCCTCAGCCTCCAACTCATCACTGGCCTCAAGAACCGGATTCATCTCAAGCTCTGTTTTCATAAGCTGCTCAAGTTGCAGGGTGTTTACCTGCAACAGCTTTAAGGACTGTATCATCTGAAATGAAAGCTTCTGCTGAAGCTTTAATGACATATCTAGACCGAGATTCAAAGCCTCTTCTCCTTGTTTTTACTGAATACTGCTGCCTCTGGTGCTGCATCCTGTTCACCATCTTAAAAAGCAAAAACCGGTCCGAAAGCACGTGTGGGGCTGTGGTGAAAATAACTCTGTAAAAATCTCAATCCAAACGAAAATTCTGCCCCAGATATATTCGGCGCGCCTCAGGACTGTCCGCCAATTCCCGGGCCGTTCCTGAAATAAGAATCCTGCCGGAGTTCATTATGTAAGCCCTGTCGGTTATCCGCAGCGTCTCCCTTACATTATGGTCGGTTATAAGCACCCCATACCCCTTGTGCTTCAACTCATGCACTATCCCCTGTATCTCCTCAACCGCTATCGGGTCAACTCCCGCAAACGGCTCATCAAGCAAAATAAAATCAGGCCTGATCGCCAGCGCCCGCGCAATCTCCACCCTCCTTCGCTCCCCACCCGAAAGCGTATACCCCAAACTCTTCTCCAAATGTCCCACATTAAGCTCTTCAAGCAGTCCCCGCATCCTCTTTTTTTGCTCCTTTAACCCTATACGCTGATGCTCCAAAACAGCCAGAAGATTCTCGGCAACGGTCATCTTGCGGAAAATAGATGCCTCCTGGGGAAGATACCCAATCCCCATGCGGGCACGCTTATACATGGGCTTACGGGAGATGTCGGTTTGGTCGAGCCGTATTTTGCCCTTGTTTGCCCGTATAAGACCCACAATCATATAAAAGGTGGTGGTTTTACCCGCTCCGTTTGGCCCCAAAAGACCCACAATCTCACCCTGCTTCACCACTATCGAAACAGAGTCAACAACCTTGCGCTTACTGTAGGTCTTTACCAGTGTATCGGTGCTGATCTCACGCACCCCTTTTTCTGCCGCACTACCACTTTGCCCCATATCCCCTGTCCTGAAAAACAATTTGCGCCCCTACCGGGAATAATACATCCCACGGGTACTACCCGACAAGCGAATTCTTCGGGTCTTGCCCTCCTCAAAGATGACCGTAAGACTGTCCCCGCTCGCTTCATTCCTTCCCCTGCCATCATCCTGCTCTATATAGTATACACTGCGGGCATTGCCCCTTATAAGCACATTATCCAAAACCCCCCCATCACCAAAAGAGAGTACCATCTCACGACCTGAAGTCTTGTTTACATAAACGGTATCATTGAGTGCGTGGTACCGGGTGATTACATTTCCATATGCATATAACGAATCGAGATCACCTGATTCCCTCAGAGTCAACAAAAGCGTATCACCCCAAATCCTCGTAAGCATTGTGTCGGTTGTATCACTTGTATAATCGTTGTAGACAACAAAGGCGTTTCCGATCATCCTTGCCCACTCAAGTTTTTCCTCACCAAAGAACAACTCTGCCATATCACCTTTAACCGTGTGACTTTCGTAGCTGATCTGAGGCATCGACCGAAGAAACAAACTGCCCGACTGGGTGTGGTAATCTGCTTTTGCAGAAGTTGCGCTCAGAGCTCCTTTGCTTATGCCAACACCACCTTCCACCACCGCAACCTTATCCTCATCGGTATAGATCATCTGCTCGCCGGTGATGACCAGCGTATCCCCTTCCACAGTGTCAACCCTTTCAATTTCCGGGTTTCCCCGCAGAACCAACTCTCCTGTGTCTATCCTGTACCTGGCATCACTGGCCCTTATGGTGGTATGCTCCAGAGTGTCGAAAAAATGGAAATTGCCTGATCCGTGGAGAAGATTGTCATCTCTTGTAAAACTCATCCTGTCACAGGTGATAAGCTGTGATGGCCGCTCTACCCTAACATCCCTCCTGAAATTAACCGCGCCCCTGTTTTTCCACCACGTTGCCTCTGCTGAGCTGATTCGCTGATCCCCGTAGGTAAACACAACATCACCTCTGAGAATACTGACAAACTCCCCCCCCGACAAACGATTCTCATTACTCCGAGCAGACTCGAGTATCAGATCGTGTGATTCACGGTTTGATCCCGCTCCTGCCACCACAAAAAGAGCCAGCAGCAAAAAAACAGACCCTAAAAAATCCGTTTTCAGAGCGAACTTTTCTGTCCTCTTATCTGAAAATTGCTTCATCCTGCTCAAGCCGCCTCTGAAAATCGGGAAATCTCCCCGTAATATTGCTTCTGAATGAGAAGGTGGAAAAATCATCAACAGCATCCAAACCCTTACCCCTTAACACATCACCCCGGGGAGTTTCAATCTGCACATAATCATCAGACTCCACTTTCCGTTTCTCTTTTATCCATTTGAGCCTGTCGGTTCTGACCACCAGAGAATCCTCCGTTCGGATATACACTCCACCCCTGAGATTAAACAGCTCCATATCTCCTGAGGAGTAACCGGTATCAGCCAGAATAAGTGTTGCCGGATTCTCATTTTCATCGTAAATCATTATGTTCACCGGTATCACGGTAACGATTGCGGTGTCACTGAGAGGTTTATTAATGTAATCAGACTCAAGGCGCCACCTCTGCACACTCCCTTCAAAGAAAAAGAGTGTTGCGGTACCAAATTCCTGATACGGAGATTCTATTAAATCTTCTGATACCGGCACGTTCTCCCTGGTGGTGCAGCACAAGAGAGATAAAAGAGCCGACACCAAAATGAGATGCCCCCGGCGCTGCGCCCTCAACCCTTGCGTTGTTTTCATCTGTTTATGTGCTCTTGTAACGGTTGCTGTTTTTTCCATCTTCTGTGCATCCATACCCATTGTGACGGGTACTGCTCGATGGTTTTGCACAGAAGATCGTTTATCTTCTGTACATTGGTAACGAGATCGTTATGGAAATTGCCGGTGTTAGCCAGATCGACCTGCCTGCTTAAAAATACTCTGTGGGTATTGTCCTGGAGACGTATCGTTGTCACCACGAAAACCGGTATCTCATTTTTCATTGCAATGCGTACAGGTCCGCTTGGTGTAAAGGCAGGTTTTCCCATAAAACGGGCAAATACCCCCTCCACATCAGTATCCTGATCGACAAGAACGCCGCACAGTTTTCCCTCCCGCAGAGAGCGGAGAATTTTTCTGCTGTTTTCAGACCGATCCATGTACTGGATGTTTGGTCCGCTGCGCATCTTTCGTAACAGGTTGTCTATTCTTGTATCCTTTGCTTTTTTCCCTATAGCAATTATTGGGAAGCCACATCTGGCAAAAAAGTGCAGCAGCATTTCAAAGCAGCCGACATGGGCAGTGATAATAATCACCCCTCTGTTTTTGGCTGCTGCGTTTTTAAACTCCTCAAGACGGTCACTCTTTACAAGCTCAAAAAACCTCTGGCCGGATAGTCCCCAGAGAAAGAACGCATCAAAGAGGTTTTTCCCCAATCCGATGAACACATCCCTTGCGACCGTGTGGATTTTCTTCCGGTCCCATGCATCGCCATAGATAAGCTGCAGATGATCGAGTGTTCTCTTTCTCTCCCTGCGGGAAAGCCTAAATACCAGATAGCCAAGCATCCCAAAGCAGGACAATCCCACGGGGCGGGGAACGATCCTTGCCAGCATCCACAGCACTCTTGCCAATGAGGCCAGAAAGAAATACCTGACCGATCTATCTACTTTTAAGGCGATCACGTTGAAGCCGAAGCAGCGCAGCGGCTGACTTTGACAATCGCCTGCACACCATCCACATCAACCGTTTCACCCTCCCGCTCATTGAGCAATTCAAAAGTCAAATCAGTAGCAAGCGTTTCATTGCACACATACTTCCTGAAATTTTGCAAACTCTCTTTGAGTTCACCGGGACAACTGCACTGAATAGTGATGCGATCGGAGACATCGAACCCAGAGCTTTTACGCGTGTTCTGGACTCTGTTTACAAACTCCCTTGCCATGCACTCCTCTTTGAGTTCGGGAGTGATAGTAGTATCGAGTGCCACCGTCAGCTCTCCCTCGGTCTCCACCTCAAGACCCTCATGTTTGGTTCTTCTGATCTCTATGTCATCAAAACCGATCTGAGAACCGAGTACTTCAATGGTTTTTCCGCTTTCCATTTCACCCATCTGCTCAGGAGTAAATGCCTCAATGACTGCAGCCGCCTTTTTCATATCGGGGCCATACTGTCTTCCAAGCTTTTTATAATTGGGCTTTGCAGAAACCGATACCACCTTCTCCTCACAGCAGTCAAAAGCCACACCCTTTACATTGAGTTCCTCTCTAATGAGCGGTTCCATATCACGCAGCAGTTCCAGTTTTTGGCTGTCTTTAATGATGATGCTCATCTCCCTGAGCGGCTGCCTGGTTTTAATTGTAAACCTGCTCCTAAGCGCTCTGCCCATGGATACCGCCTGGCGCACAAGCTTCATTTTCAGTTCAAGATCGCTGAAAATCAGATCACTGCGTGACTGGGGATACTTGTCCAGATGAACACTTTCTGGCGCACCCTCAATCTTTCTTGCCACCAGATTGCGGTACACCGCCTCGGTGAGAAACGGCAGAAAGGGCGCCATTACTTTTGAAAATTCCACCAGCACATAGTATAGCGTTGCGTATGCCACATCCTTGTCGGTGTCGTTTTCACTTTTCCAGAAACGGCGTCTGCTTCTGCGAATGTACCAGTTGGTCAGATTGTCGATAAATTCAACAAGAAGAGGAACAACCTTGTAGAGGTTGTAGT
>SKJJ01000109.1 GCA_007115975.1 Chitinispirillum sp. | reverse complement strand
CGGTACAGTCGATTATGTTCAGTAACCTCCAGGTCTGTTGTTGTACATTATCCATGCAGCGGCTTTCATTTACAGGTGTAAAAACAAGCGGTTACCGCGATTTATCTCCCAGCAACCCCAACTTTCCTATTAGCTGAGAGATATCTTTCTTGCCAACAGGTTTGATTATATAGCCATCACATCCGTTTGTGTAGGCATTTTTGATATTTTCCTGGTCATCCAGCACCGTAGTCATAATCACTTTTTGACACGACGGATGTTTTGCACTTTTTTCCATTGCCCTGATAGCAATCAGCGTCTCCATACCATCCATTTGAGGCATCATATTATCAAGACAGATAAGATCGTACGGATCGTCTTCTTCAACAGCCTTAGAGACAAACTCCAGAGCAATCCTTCCATTGGTGGCGATATCGGGCTCCCCATACTCGCCAAGAATTTTTTCCAGTACGACACAGCTTGTGAGATCATCTTCTGCTATCAGCATTTTTAACATAATCTTCGCCCCATTTTTTTGTAGAACAAGTTTCGAATCAGTCATACAGTGCGAAACCTTAAAATATACCAAATATATATAAAGTTCACTCTAAAAAGTTTACAAAAAAAAACACCTAAGAAAGTAAAACTAATGACTGACAAATGGATTGTATTGTATTGTACTAATCCTTTGATTTTGTTACAAGTTACCGCCAATAGCCTTTTATTTCAAGTGTTGAATCTAAGTAGCAAGTGCAACAGTTAGTGTGACCAAAAGAGAGGGCAAAATGCAATAGTGGTTCCGGGCATTTAACAAACCACTAACTGGAGTAGCTTGATGAACCGTTACCAGCATTTGACCCTGGAAAAAAGATATATGACTTACACGCCTGGAAGACAGGGGTGGGGAGAGGAACCTGGGTGAGAAAGGATTATTCTAAAAAACAATTGCGCTGTTGCACTTACAAATTGAACACAAAAGTAATTTTAAAATGAGTCAATATCAATAACCATAGCGACCTGCCCATTGCCCATAAGGGCTCCGCCCAAACACATTTCGTTGTCAATACCACCAATTTCCTTTAACACTACCTGTCTGACATTTTCAATATTATCGACTTTCAGAGCAACTACCCCACCCTTTGTTTCAGCAGTGATTATTATGCCCTCTGTACAGTCGTCCTTTTGGACAACATCACACAGTTTATCTCTCAGAGAAATAACCGGATAGAATTTTTCACCGTCCTTGATGCATCTACCCTTTCCCTTTACAACAACGAGAGCCTCTTTTTCAATTTTAAAGGACCTGACAACTCTGTCCATTGGGATAACAAAGGTCTGCTGCATCACATTGACCACAAAGCCATAGAGAATCTGTGTACTGACCGTTTTTGGCAGTGAGATAGTAAATGTTGAACCCTCTCCGGACACACTTTCTACCCTTATCTTACCGCCAGCCTTTTCTACACTGTTTTTTACCACATCCATTCCAACACCCCTGCCTGAGACATCGGTTACTTTTTCTGCAGTTGAGATACCGGACATAAAGATCAGGTTTTCGACACTTTGTTTTGCCATTGCATCTTTCTCTGATATCAACCCCTTTGCAATTGCTTTTTGCCTGAGTTTTTCATGGTCAAAACCCCTGCCGTCATCTTTTATTGATATCTGCAGTTCTTCAGAATTTTCCGTAACGGTTATCTCGATGGTCCCAACCGGTTGTTTCCCTTTTTCGGTTCTTTTTTCAGGAGGTTCAATTCCGTGGTCCGCAGCATTTCTGAGCATGTGTACAAACGGTGACTCTATAACCTCAAGGAGACTTTTGTCAACTTTTATTTTTTCCCCTTTCAGTATGGTTTCAATCTTTTTATCTGATCCAGCAATGGTCTCTCTTACGATTACCGGAGCTCTTCCCAAAACGGTACTCAAAGGGACTTTCCTTATGTTCATAATACTTGCCTGCAATGAATCGGACAGTTCAGCAAAAAATTTGTTTACCCTGTTAAGTTCAGATGTCTTTTTCAGCAGAGTACCTTCTTTTAAGAAATCGACATAGAGATTATGATACATATCATTAATGGTGATAAGATCCCCTACGTATGAGAGAAATCGGTCTATACTCTCTTCAGGTATTCTCATTGTTTTACCAGCTGAAGAGCTCTCCTTTTGGGGAGTACCTTTTTCCTGCTCCTTTTTTACTGATTGAGAACAAACCGTATCCGAACTTTTTTGAGATATGGATTCAAAGAGGGTTTTAATCCCGGTTGCTATGGTCTCTTTTGCAACCGGATCATCAATCCCCACAGTATCTTCGAAAAGCTTTACATCAGCAATTACCTGGTCAATTTTCTCTTTGCTGTCAGGATTGGAACATCTTTGTCCGGTTTCAAAAAGTAATTTGTGCAGTTCATCAGCACCGATGCTTTCTGAGGAGTTTAATTTAGCGATAAACGATGCTACATCCGGGGGAATCTGCTGCGCCGATGATTCCTTGGATTTTCCGAGAAAAGCCGCAACGTGGCTGAATTGAGAAAGGCTCAGGACTGTCTGGGCAAGTTGCAGAGCCCTTGTTCTGATTTTTTCATCGGAAATATTTTCGAATGGATGTTTATCTGCTAATTGGAAAGCCTCTTTCCAGAGCCTTATTTCATTACTCTTTTCACTTTCGGTAATGCCGGCTACCTTGTCCAGAATTCCACTGTACGTATCCTGATCAGCAACTTCCTCACCGCCGCCACGAACCCGTTCAAGCATTTCCCGGAGTGTATCGATACCCCTGAGAAGGATATCGGTGATCTGGGGACTGACATTGAGGATGTTGTTTCTTATCTGGTCAAAAACAGTTTCCAGTTTATGGGAAAGCGTCTTGATTTTAAGGAGTCCGAAGTATGCAGAATTCCCCTTTATCGAATGTATCGGCCTGAAGATGGATTGGATGATAGTATTATCATCCGGAGTGTTTTCAAGCTCAACAAGCATCTGTGAGATATCACCCAGGCTTTCAGTTGCTTCGTCGATAAATTCAGCTTTCAGTTCCGGATCAACATTGCTGTTATCCACGGTTTTTCTCTCTGTTTAGGGATGGTTTCATGCCTTTGAGTTCCCTGAATTTCTGTTCCCAGTGTTCCAGTGTGAAAACAGCCTTCTGTACGGCATTCTCAAGTTCAGCCATAGACCTGAATGGTTTGAAGATACAGGTGTCGGCACCCAGCCGCATACAGGCAAGAGCATTTTCGAGAGTGACGTAACCGGTGATCATGATGACCCTTACCATTGGATACTCTCTTCTGACCTGCCGTAGAAAATCGACACCGTTTAGTTCCGGCATTTGTATGTCACTTATGGTTATATCCACATACTCCTTGGCCATAAGCTGCAGTGCGCTCAATCCGTTTTCAGCAGTTCTGGTTTCATACCCAAGGATTTCAAAATGCCTTGCCAGCATCTCCCTGATCTCTTCTTCATCATCAACGATAAGAATTTTTTTACTCATTTTCACCCCTGACACAATCACGTTAGTCAACAACAGGCAGTGTCATACAAAAACATGCCCCCGTTGCGGACTCACTGAGCTCCAGTGATCCTCCGTGCTCTTCAATTATTCCTCTTGATATTGAAAGCCCCAACCCGGTACCCTGTACTTTCGAAGTAAAGAAGGGGTCGAATATTTTGTCAGCTTTTTCAGAACTGATACCCGGGCCATTGTCGTGAATTATCAGATTTACTTTTTCTTCTGAATCACGAACCGAAATGTCAATTTTACCCTGCTTATTTTGGCCAATTGCCTGTGCTGCGTTAATAAACAGATTGACCAGTACCTGTTCTATCATCTGTTTATTACCATATACATTCAAGTTTCTCTCACTGTGCACCTTTACTTCTATATGGTATTTTAAGGCGTTATGACATAACTCCAAAGCGTCAATTATCGTATCATTGATGCAAAAGTGTGATTTGTCTGCCTCATTCTGTTTTGAATAGAGCTTTAATCCATCAACGATCTTTGCAATTCTGTCTACCCCTTTTTTGACACCGATAACCATTTTGGGCACATTTTCTGAATACCGGGAGAATCTTTCTTTAAACACCTCCTCCGAAACAATTTCTTTGATATTTTTCTCCACCATCTCCCAGACTCTATCAATAGTCTGAATATTGCCAGAGATGAAAGCTGCCGGGTTATTTATTTCATGTGCAATCCCGGCAGAGAGGACCCCCAGTGTTGCCATTTTATCTGCCTGCAGAAGCATCTTTGCTCTTTTTTCTGCAAGCTTTTCCATGTCACTGGCTATGCGCTGAATCTCCTTTCTGTTCTCTTCCAGCTCTTCTTCATACTGTAACACCCTTTTTGCTACATTGAGTCTTCTCATAAGATTTGTGGGATTCACCGGTTTTAGCAGATAATCATCCGCTCCGGCATCAAAACCGGTCTTTATATCATCTTCGTGATTTTTTGAAGTTTGGATAATGGTATAGATGTAATTTTTCAATTATTTTCTTATTTTTTGGCACAACGTAAGTCCGTCCATTTGTGGCATAACCCAGTCTACAATCGCAATCCGTGGAGAATTGTCCTGCTGCAAAACCTCCCACGCCAGTATGCCATCACTGACCAAGATACACTCATAACCCCATTTTTCTATGAGGGAATGGATAATCAGCCCTAATGTAAGATCGTCTTCGGCAACAAGTACTTTCAACGTATACCACCTAACTTAATTTGGACCATGACTATTCAATCCGTTTTGTTTCTCTTATAACAACCTTCTATTATAAGGCATCCATCCCCTCTAATGTCAAATTGAAGATATTTTGTTTGCCTCTGCAGCAATGACGGATTTTCTCATATTTCTATTCTGATCAAAAACTATTTAATGAGCTCCAAAGGGTTACATACCACATTACAGTCAACCAGTGCATCATAGAGCCTCTTTATTGTCAATGGTTTTTTCAAAAGAGCATCACATCCGGCCTTAATGCACTTGTGATCATCAAATTCAACACCTGATACGGCAATAATTGGCAGATGATCGAGGGCAGGATTTTTTCTGCACACCTTTCTAATCCTTTTAGTCGCCTTATAACCGTTTAAAACAGGCATGTTCATATCCATCATTATTGCTTTAACATGCGCAAAATAGGAGCATGAAAACGTAAGGTAATGCCCGTCTTCAAGGCAGATTGTTGTAAATCCCAGCTTTTCAAGAAAACCCGCCATAATCTCTCTGCTTACCCTGTCATCATCAACAACAATAATCAGTTCCCTGTTATGACTATGATTAGATCCCTGCTGCATCAATTTTCCATCCTTATGAATCAGAATTTAAAACGGTTTCTGCAATTTTTTTTAGAGGAAGAACTTTCTGAACCGCCCCGATATCAAATGCTTCTTTGGGCATCCCGTACACAACAGAACTTTTTTCATCCTGAGCAACAGTCAAGGCACCAGCCTGTTTCATAGCCAACAATCCCTTTGCTCCGTCCTTTCCCATGCCGGTAAGAATGACTCCGGTGGCATTTTTCCCTGCATAGCGCGCTACAGAGTTAAAGAGGATTTCAACTGCCGGCCTCTGATGATATACCATGGGACCGGTCTTAAGCTCCACATAGTAATTTGCCCCGGATCGCCTCAGCAGCATGTGGAAATTGCCCGGTGCGATGAGGGCTTTTCCGGGAACAACACGATCCCCGTTCTGTGCCTCCCTGACCTCTATGGCACACAGGGTGTTTAAGCGATCTGCATAGGAGCGGGTAAAGTGCTGGGGCATGTGTTGTACGATTACGGTTCCCGGAGCGGAAGCGGGAAAAGCGGTGAGCACTTCACGTATTGCTTCAGTTCCCCCGGTTGATGCACCAATGGCGATTATCTTGTTGGTGGTTCTGGTCATTGACAAGCGCTGCACAGGTTTTTCCTGCAGCCTGGGTTTAACTCTTTTTGTCATGTCAACCAAAGCTGCTGCCTTTATCTTATAGATCAGTGCCTCGGACATATCCCCAACACTATACGCCTCTCCAGGTTTACACAGAATATCTACCGCACCGGCATCCATCGCTTCCAGCGCCAGATCTCCGCCCTTTGGAGTCAGAGAAGAGACAACGATGGTGGGTAGTGGGTAGTGCTTCATCAGTTTGCGCAAAAAGGTGATCCCATCCATTCGCGGCATCTCAACATCAAGCGTTATCACATCAGGCTTTAGCTGTACTATTTTATCCCTTGCCACATAGGGGTCGGGAGCGGTGCCCACGACCTCGATCTCAGGATCACGGGAGAGTTCCCGGGAGAATATCTCCCGCACCACTGCGGAATCATCGACTATGAGGACTTTTATTTTGTACATTATTGTGTGTTCCGTTTATTGATGTGTTTTCAGTTTCCGCTCACACTGAGCGCTCCCGTCTTCGGGAGCAGTCGAAGTGTTCCTACTCCGACCACTAATCCTGCTCAACTATAGGAACACTTGAATACGGCCGATAAAAACCCCGACGGAAAGTCGGGACTCAGTGTGAGCGGAACATAACCTAAGCATTAAATTTATATATGACTGCCCCGCCTTCTCGGATATGCCAATCCCACAACTCAAGCAGCCCCAACCCTCTGCCCCTGCTCCGCAACCACTGCTGTAACAACAAACGGCTGTTCTTCAACAGAAAAACAGATTACATCTTCACTCTGAACCATATTATTCACCTTCTCAAAAGAACAGATCTCCCCCTGCGGAGTAGACAAAAGAAACACCTCGTCTCTCCCAAAGGCATTTGTCAAGTATTGTCCACAGAGGATATTGAGCGTCTCTTTGAATGCATCAACCGCTTTTTGCTCACTCTCCTGTTCCTCGGGTTCAAGACCCAGCATGTTGGCAGCAATGATATTGCAGGTCTGCTGCGGTGCAGCGATCTCGATTATTCCTCGGTACTTGCCAGAAAAACTGATCACAGCAGAGAGATACTTTTGCTCCTCAACTGCAACCTCACTCTTATCCAGTGGGTCAGAGAATATGAACGCCATTTTTTCCATTGTCTCTGCAAAGGTACTGCTCAGAATTTCCTGAGTTTTACTGTCCATACAAACAGCCCTCCGTTTTATATGTTTAAATAGGTGGTTTGTTCCGTTTGATGATGTTTCAGTTTCGCTTATTCTGCCTCTCCTGAGTCCCGATATAAAAAATCGGGATCGAAGGGTTCCCTGTTTTATAGAAAAAAAATAGGGGAACACTTCGACTACTCCCGAAGACGGGAGCGCTCAGTGTGAGCGGAACCACTGTATTATCGTTTACCCCAGTTGTATTGTGACCCAGCCCGCCTTCACGGAAATGACGATCTTTCATCTTACCCCCAAAAAACCGATACAACTCATGTCTCTTTCCCCAGCACATCAAGTATCACATCCTTGAATAGTTCAGGTGTTGCAGGCTTTCTCACAAAGGCTCTCACCCCTTTAGAGATAAGTTCATCCACCCGCTGTTTACTCCCTTCGGTTGACACCATAACAACAGGTGTTATCTCAATCTGTCCGTTTTTGTGCATTTCATCAACCATCTCTATGCCACTCATGACCGGCATATTTATATCCGCAAACACGATATCTATCCAGTTGTTATCAATAAGCTCCAGTGCCTGTTTTCCATTTTCGGCCTGAAAGATCTCATTGATCTCAAGCCCCGCCATTTTCAGCGTTTTGACAAGTACCGCTCTGATCGTCTCTGAATCATCAACCAGAAGTATACTGTAGCCCATAATCTGCTCCCTATTTATGATAATCG
>SKJJ01000049.1 GCA_007115975.1 Chitinispirillum sp. | reverse complement strand
CTCCCCTCACCCCCGACAGCCCATTATAGAGTGTAGCCTACAAAGTAGTCTATTGTTGCACCAGAAAGCGACATTAATTGATACGCGAAGGGAGCTTTGACTCTTAGATGGTACTAGTGCCTTTGAGTGAGCGGAAAATGAAACAAACTTCTACTGGGCACCAATAGGATTTAGGGGGCCAGATAAAGAAAAGTCACGGGCATTAAGTTAATACCTTTTGGTTTCAACCCACCCCAGGATCATCTCTATTAATCATTAGAAATGCGTTGTAACCATTATACATCGAATTCCATATACCGCCGCCAGGTTTTCCCCAGTGTCCGGCCTGGTAGAGGTTGCTAATATGTGTCTTGGCCGGCAATTTGGCTTCTCCATAGAGGCTATTGGTGTTTTCAAAGCCATAAAGCGAACCATCGGTATTGGAGGTGTATCGCTGAAATGTGTCGGGGGAGCCTATCTCTTGCATACTGATACGGCTGTTTAAACCAGGGTAGATCTCTTCGGCTTTCTCAAGAATCTTTTGGGCAAAGAGCTTTTTGTCCGTTTTCCAGTTCTCAGAACAGTCGCTTCTAACAAAATTCATAATTGTGAGTGTCGGACCACCACTGTGCTGCCCTGGTTTTAAGAAAATCAGATGATCCGGTTCTTTGCAACCTTTGCTTGTGCAATTATCAAATATCTTTCTGTCGTTGTCATGTGCATACCAGAACGTAATGTTATCTTTTAGCAGATCATCTATGTTCTCAGTCAAGCCTAAATAAACAATAACAGATGAGACCGATGGAGCCAGGTTTTTTAGACGCCTGAGCCATAATTTGTTTCGTGCGTGAGGTTCCAGAAGATCACCGTGTAGAATTTGTGGGCTGATATTGGATATTACCAAATCTGCAAAGTACTCTTCACCTTTGGACGTCACAACACTTTTAACACTTTTATTGTGGACTTTTAAAGCGACAACCTCTTTTTTGGTGAGTACGGCACCACCTGCTTCGGTTATAACTGAAGCGAGTACATCGGCAAGTTTGCTGAATCCCCCCTTCATATAGTGAGATCCTTCAATTGCATGAACTATAAACATCAAAACATAATATGCCACCGGAGCGGATGGGGGAGGGGTACCACCGAAGGGCCATTGGGAGTACAAGATCCTCCGCAATTTTTCATCACTGATAAATTCATCAAGGTAGTCTTTGTAGGAACGGTTTTGATGAGTGGATATGAAGTGTTTATAGTGATCGCTCTCTTCAAGTGAACCCTCTTTTATTGGCGTTACGAATGAGTCATAGAATCCTGTCATGGATTGGAAAAGATCCCGAATGTTCTGTTTTTCATAGGGGAATTGGCTGTTGAGTGACTCTATAATCTGCTCAGCATAAGGTGCAACAGTGTAAGAAAAATCGGGCCATGAAGAGGTATACATTGAGTCATGAGGGATAGCGGTTATCTCCTGCGCCTTTCCAAGCTGTTTGAGCAGATGCATCACAAGGCCGTTGGATCCTAACGGAACACTGTGAACAGCTGATTCAAATGTAAAACCACGACGCTTGAAACTGTGAGTGTAGCCACCAATCTGAAAATGCTTTTCAAGAACAAGTACTTTTTTTCCGCTTCGGGCAAGAAATGCGCCGCAGGTTAGTCCACCAATTCCTGAACCTATAACTACAACATCAAATTTATTCGACAAAAGGTATTTCCTCGTGTAAAAAGTACCATTGTTGGGGGTTGTTTGCTGCAACTTTTTCCAGTAGGCTGAATAGGGATTTTACTGGTTCATGGTGGTCAGCTTTCAGAAGAGTAAAGGAGTATTTTTCCTGTTCGGTTCTGGTCATAAATGCAAAGTACAGGTCAGTTTCTGAACCACAGAAACGCAGTATCCTGTCGATTCCTGCACCACCATAGACCTTATTGCCAAGAAATTCAACAGGTTTGCTATATTCAGTCTTTTCATCAAACATGCTGAGCAGAATCTCTTTTCGTCTCAGTACCGCAGCCATCTCAAGAGCTGCGGCTGAACCAGGCTTTCCGATTTCAACGAATCCGATCTTTTCAAAGTTGCCACCTGCAGCCATTTGGTCGGCGCGTTGTCTGACTGTTGCGGACAGGCGTTGGGTTTTAAATCGCAGCACAGCACTTACCGGCAGTTTTTGCATCGAAAGGTAGGGAACAATAAATTCTACCGCCCCAAAGTGGCATGATGCAATAAAAACAGCTCTTCCGGAGTTTATGGAGTGGTGAAGTGTTGCGATTTGCTCACCCCCCTCGATACGGTCTGAAAGGTAGGTGCCGAATTCATCTGGCTTAAGGCATAAACCAAGAAACTTTTCGTAGTAGTGGAGTATGATGTTATGTTGGATATCTCTAATAAGTTGGTCGTTGGCAGCAAACCCAAAGGAGTGTAGATTGTGCTTGATCAGTTCAGCCTGCTCCGGGTTGTCTTTAAACCAGATACAGCCAAGACGCAGGATCTCCTTTTTCAGTTGAAAAGGAGATCCGTCTGAAGCTAAATCAAATAACTTTTCCTGTTGCAGAAATTCACTGAGGCTCATCGATTTATTGGGGGTGAACCGGGTGGTAAAAGCCCGGTTTCCGGAAAATGGGTATCAGCTTTTTGGTGTAACGTATTTCTCAACAGTATCGGTGCACTGATTGATCGTGGTAATATTGGGAAATTCGGATTCAGGAATAGTGACGCCGAATTTCTTCTCCATAGTGGCAAGTACCTCAAGGAGAGCCATTGAGTCTAGGCCCATATCTTCAATAAAGTGAGCTTCATCAGTGATGGTAGACTCGTCCACATCCATGTCTTCGGCGATTTCAGCAATCAGGTTGCGGATTTCATCTCTAATTTCATCTCGATTCATAAATACTCCTGCTTGGAAAAGAAATTAATATTGATCTAATCAAATTATATGTTCTTGAGAACGATTGCGCTACAATTTCCTTCGCAGGAAAAAGAGGTGACTAGTACATAACTGGAGGGTTTGCTATGCACTCCCTTAACCAGTTCTATTTTATTGGTTGTTTCATACTGTTCGTCTATGCCGCTGATGGTGCCTTTTTTCATATCTGAGATTGCACAGGCAGTAATCAGTGCTCCTGATGCTCCATAACACTCACCCAGAATCTGCTTGTAGGCTGTTACGGGTGTCTGCTTGGTGAATACAGTGCTTATGGCCATACTTTCAAAATAATCGCTCACGGGGTGTCCGCTGCCGCTTGAGGCAACAAAATCTATCTGGTCAGCTGTTATTTCAGCATCTTCCAAAGCTTGTGAGATTACCCCAGAGCCTACGCTGTAATCTGATCTGTTTAAAAATACATTAGGGTCAAAGCCACTGGCTGTTCCAATTATTTCAACCAGTGGTTTTTTATTGTTATTGAATGCCTGTTCTTGATTTTCCAGCAGAAAAAGAGCACACCCTTCTCCGGGGACTATTCCATCGGAGGCACTGCTAAACGGTTTAGCCATCCCGCTGGAGGATATCATTGCGCTTCTGAGAAATCCCAATAATTCATAATAACTGAGCTCTTCCAATCCACCGGCAATAAGTTGAGGCAGGTAGTCACAGGCAATATGGTCATTGGCATAGATCAGTGCATCTAAACCCGAGTTGAAACCGGTAGAGACCGTTGTACTTAAATTCCTGGTAAGATAGCGGATGTTGGCCTGGCCTGTAGGGGCATTGATTACGGTATTGGCAAAAGCCTGTGGGTTAACATTGGTGACGCCGTTAACAATAGAGTCGCTCAGAAAATCACCGATACTCTGAAGGCTGCCAAAGGTTGTACCTATACAGAGTCCCGGGCGTTTGGTTTCATCCTTTGTGTCCATAAGATCTTTCAGGTTGTTTTCCATAGTGCACAGGAGCAACTTAGTTGCAAAGTCTTTGTTCCTGAGCCCTTTTTTTCCCAGAATCTCGACAGGGTCAAAACTTTCGACACAGTAAGCCTTTAAGGGTTCATCGAACTGATGAAACTCAAAATCTTTTATTTCTGAAACGGTGGGGCGGGTTGTGAGATTTTTTGCAACAGCGTCAATCTGATGACCCGCACTGCACATTAAACCAGTTCTGCTTATGTATACTTTTTGAGTGTTCATAGTAATTTTATCCTTGAAAGCGACGTAAAGCGATAGAGGATGTATTGCCTGCAAATGCATAGGCATTTGAAACAATGGTATCAATTTTCATCGCTCGGGCTTTATTGGGTACATAATCGAGATCACAGTTTGGATCAGGTGTTTCGTAGTTAATGGTGGGCAGTGCTGTTTGGTTTTTTATCATCATGGCACATGCCGCTGCTTCAATTGCAGATGCTGCCCCCATGGTGTGGCCCAACATTGATTTCAAGGATGAGACCGGGGTTGAATAGGCCTTTTGTCCAAGTACTTGCTTCACCACAAATGTTTCAGTTTTGTCATTTTCGCCAGTACCGGTTCCGTGTGCACAGATGTAATCGATCTCCTGGGGATGTATACCACTATTGTGAAGACATCTGTTGAGTGCCATAATTCCACCGCTGCCCGAAGGATCCGGTATAGTCATTTTAAAGGCATCACATCCCAGTCCGTAACCCATGAGCTCGGCGTAAATCGGGGCATTTCTTGAGAGTGCATGCTCAAGGGTTTCAAGAATTATTACTCCCGCACCTTCACTTACCGCCATACCACTTCTGTTACTGTCAAAAGGTCTAACGATATCTTCAGTTGTAGCAAGCAGGCGGTTAAAACCGGTGAATGCTATTCCTGAGAAGGGGTCACTCCCGCCGGCAAATACAATGTCGGCTTTTCCAAGCTGGATCAGGTCGTAGCCATAGCCGATAGCATAGTTGCCCGCAGCACAGGCTGTGGGGATCATTGTGTGGGCGCCTTGAATACCAAGAGAGCGTGCAATATTGGCAGGTATGGTAGAACAGGGGTATTTTCTTGGTAAAGATGAAGGGATTTGGGAAATATCACCCGTCTTATATTTAATGGTAACTCCATCTTCCAATATCTGAGGTTCTCCCATTGTTGTACCCATACTGAGAGCAACTCTTTTACGATCCTCATTTTGCAGATCAAGGGAGGCGTCTTTGAGAGCCATTTTCGCTGCGGAAACAGCGAACTGACTTGAACGTCCCATAATAGCAATCTCTTCTTTGCTCAGATACTCCTCTGCATTGAAATCACGGACTTCTCCACCTGTTTTGGTCCTGTGATGTGAGGCATCAAACACCTCAAGGGGCAGAACGCCATTTACGCCTCTGGATGCTGCACTCCAGAATGTATCATTGCCGCAACCAATGGGAGATACAACGCCAAGGCCTGTGATTACAATCCTTTTATTTTTAAGCAAAACGAAATAATGACCCCTTTAAAATGGTTCAGAAAAAATAGAACAATTAATATAGTTAAATAGGAAAAAAAAATCCACCTTGAAAAGAAAAATCATACAGACAGAAGAATTTAGGCTCCTGGTCTGACACCAAACATAAGCTCACCTTTGGCTACTGTTTTTCCGTTGACCTGTGCTTTTGCCAAAACGGAGGCACTTGCACCAAACCTTCTTTCCACTGTAACGGTTGTGGTGAGCTGATCACCGGGGAACACCGGTTTAATAAAGGAAACTTTGCCCACTTTACCAAGAAAATAGACGCTGTCTTTATCTACTCCACCAGCGGATTTCGCCAGGAGAAAGCAAGCAGTCTGAGCCATGTTTTCTATGATGTAGACACCGGGCAGCACTGGTTTTCCCGGAAAATGTCCGTCAAACTGCGCTTCGTTAAAAGAGACATTCTTCACTGCTGTTACTGATTCATCTGCTTTAAAGTCAATGACTTTGTCAATAAGAAGAAAGGGGTAACGATGCGGGACATTTTCAAGGATATCGTTGTAATCAAACATCAGCTATTTCCTGTTCTTTTTTGGTTGCCAGCCTCAGGCAGTTAGGCCGCCATCAATTGTTAAAACCTGTCCGGTGATATAGCCAGCTTTTTCTGAAAGAAGAAATGAGGTCAGGTCTGCAACTTCCTGCGTTGTTCCCATCCGCTTCATGGGTATCATCGCTTTAATCTCCTGGATGTGCTTTTCAGGAATTGCACTGGTCATCTCTGTGTCTATGTAGCCAGGAGCGATACAGTTTACCGGAATACCAAGTTTTGCACCCTCTTTTGCCAGTGCACGGGTAAATCCTATAATACCGGCTTTTGCTGCGCAGTAGTTGGTTTGTCCAGCGATACCAACAAGGCCGCTGACCGAGGTTATGTTTACAATTCTGCCCTTTTTATTCTTAAAAAAGTAGGCCACCAACTGACGTGTTATATTGAAGTAGCCGGTAAGATTGGTGTTTATCACATTATTCCAGTCCTCAGGTTGCATGATAAAGAGACTTTTGTCACGGGTAATGCCGGCATTATTTACCAGTGCATCAACTCCTCCCATCGCTTCCCTGGCCTTTGTTACAAATTGGGCTGAGGACTCAAAATCGGTTACATCTGCCTGAAAAGTGTGTGCTGTACCACCCTTTTCTTGGATTTTTTCAATCAATTGATCAGCAAGATCTCTTTTGCTGCAGTAGTTGAATGTCACTTCCCACCCCTCAAGTGCAAGGGTCTCTACAATGGATGCTCCGATTCCGCGTGAGCCACCGGTTACTATTGCTTTGCCTTTCACTAAAAGCCTCCGTTTAATCAGTCAAACAGTCATTGGTTATTTTTTCGTACTATCGGTTTCTTTGAGTTTTGCAAGCCCTCTTGCTGCAGCGTCTTTTATAGTTGATGAAAATTCCCGTGAGCGAATGATGTTTTCAATTTTCTGATGAAACATCGAAAGCGATTGCTCGTGATCCACCGAGTTGAAAAATTCTTTCCAAAGGGTAACAAAACCATCCTTGAGCTGCTCTTCTGTTGTATGCTTTGGTTTAAAAACTACATTGGCACAGTTGAATTTTTTCAGATTTATCGGTTTCAGAAAGCGGTTTTGGCTCTCAATGGTTTTCCAAAACTCGGTATTTGGAAAGGGGGTTGCAATGAAAAATTCTGCTGTCTTGATACCTGCCTTTTGACAGAATTCCATAATCAGATCAAACTGATCCTCTCTGCAAGTGTCAAATCCTACCCCAAAAGAGCCAAAAAATCGTATCCCTCTGTCTTCTAGCTGCTTGACAAGGTCGATTGTCCTCTGCCATATTCCGGGGTGACGGGCATAGAACCTGCTTGAAAACGGGTCACTGGCGAAAACGGTATACATACTTTTTGCTCCGCCTTTTGCAAGGGCATCAAGAAATGCCGGGTCGCTATTCATCGCCGGAGAACAGGAGAGAAACATATTTACATTGAAGTCTTTGATACGCTCACATAGCTCCAACATATAGCGCTGAAGCTTGGGGCGGTTAAGCATGATCATGTCATCGGTGATGTAAAACTCCTGTCCGGCAAGCTTTTCAATGTCCTTTACAACCGAATCCATTGGGCGCAGCCTGACCTTATTCCCCTGATAGTGGGGCACATTACACCACTCACAGCTAAACGGACAGCCCCTGGTGATCGATATAAGTGAAGCGTGCCAGTCATATTTATCTTCAACGTCAAAAATTCCCGTTTTGGGTGAAGCAATCTGCTCTTCCGTTGGAAAACAGGGTGCCTTGTAAACTGGTTTAAGAGCCTGTTTTCTGGCATCCTCAACTATTGTCTTCCAAATAGTGTCTGCTTCACCAACGCATACACTGGTGCAGTGCTTTGCTGCTTCTTCAGGGATCATCGATGGGTGCATACCTCCCATGATCACCTGCTTGCCCCGTTTAAGAAACTGGTCACCAACTTCGTAGGCATACCCTGCCTGGGGAGTGAAGTAGCTGATTGCAATCAGATCGCTGTCGTCGTCATAATCGATAGGTTCAATGTTCTGGTCCACGACTTTCCACTCAACATCTTCTGGAAGCAGGTTTATCAAAATCGGTATACCCATAGCAGGGGGCATACGGAATGACCATGTTGCTGCTATTGCCGGCATTTCTGCCAGTTCCGGGTAGGTTTCCAGAAACTTTTCAAATTTTGGGTAAATAAATGTGATTTTCATTGTGATTCTCTGAGACCCCAGGTGTAATTCGGCGCTTAGGTAATATTTTTCACTACTCTTCTGTGTGTTCTTGTTGCTCTTGGCGAACAATTGTAGTCCACTCAGAAGGGACTTCGATCGCTTCACCATTAATGGTAAAAAACAGCGGCTGTGCTTCAATAGTATTGCTGTCTTGCCATCTGTAGTTGTACCCCATTTCGATGGTGATGTCTTCATTGACGACGGTTGCGCTTATCGTTGAGTCACTTGCGGTGTATACTCCCATCCCCGCCATTGATTCTTCAATGGTGCTTGTGACAAACAGAGAATCATCTCCTACAAAATTCAACGTAAGGCCATCCTCTTCAGAGAACCAGGAACCTTGAAGTGACGGTGCACCATAACTTGAAAATGCAAGAAATAGCAGTGCTGAAAAAAGGATTCGATGTTTCAAAGCTACCCTCCTATTTGTTTGTCCTGTAGTTGATACCGAAAACTGAAATTAATATAGTGATAAACAAAATTGAAAATAATGCACTAATAAACATTGATGCAAAGACAAGTACACCAAAATCGCGCACCGGCGGAAATGAAGAAAAACTGAGTATAAGAAATCCTAAACCGACAATCATGGTATTAAAAGCGATGGGGGTCCCTTTTCGTTTGAGCGTTGCGATCAGGGCTTCTTCACGCTCTTTGTCTTTTCTTTGGAAAAGAAAACCGGAAAGAAAATGTATTGAATAATCAATACCAATTCCTATACAGGTGTTCATTGTAACTACAGTTACAAGGTTTATGTTAACACCCATTGCACCCATCAGCGCATAGACAAAGCCGGTGGAAAGTACAATCGGAAATATAGCAAAAAGGCCAGCCCGTAACGAACGAAAAAGAAGCGTCACACAGAGTAATATAGGTATGAAGGTAAAGAACAGGCTTGCTATTTGTGTATCGATAAGAACTGCTGCCATGGACTCGTTGAGGATTGTTGCCCCACTGACCAGTACATCCCACTGCTGGAAATTTTCCGTCACAAAATTTTCTATGTCTTCTGCAACTGCAAGAGGTTGCAGTCCCGGTGTATTTCGTACTGTTATATTGAAGCGGGTTTTTGTTCTGTCTTCACTCAACCAGGTATTTATCAGGTTCTGATAATTGGAACCGAAAAGAGAACCAGATCCGCTCACAAGGGTAATTGCAGCATTGGACAGGGGCTCTTTACTGGTCAGCATGCTCATTTTGTTCAGCAGTGGCAGCACCGATATAACATTGCCCACTTCGGGCTGCTGGGCGATATACTCTTTTATCTCCTGGACCTCAACCCATCTCTCTTTGTTGTCTATTTTGTCGGGGCTTGTAAGGACAACAGAGAAAAAACGTGTGCCGCCAAATCGATTGGCAATGAACGCATCCGATTGTCTTAGAAAAGAGCTTTCGGGAAGCATGTTCATCGGGTTAGTTTCAACATTCACCCGAACTATCCCGAAAATCAGAAATATCAGGTAAGGAACAATAATGGCATAGCGCCATCTGCTGCTAAATGAGAAATTACCGAATACCAGCCAAAATCGTTTCAATGCACTCTCTTCGGCTGATTGCGTTTTGTAGGCAACAGGCCTTGTATCACCGATTAGAAAAAGGGGTAGGATTGTGGTGTTAAAAAGAAAGGCAAAAAGAACCGCTATCCCGGTGAATATTCCGAAATGCCGGGTCCAGGATATGTCTGAGATGGCAAAGGAGAAAAATCCGACACTGGTGGTAAGTGAGGTTAGAAGGCAGGGTGTTAGTAACTCTTTATAGGTGCTTATCAGCGCTTCATCGGTATCCATACCTTGTGTTTTATGAATCGAAAACGTTCTTAAAAGGTGGATCGCATTGGCCACTCCAATTGGAAAGAGTATAACCGGAATAATGGCTGTAATAATGGAAAAGGTCACCCCCGACAAGCTTAAGATCCCAAAGGTCCATATCAGAGCAACAATATTAACCGATAATGCAGCTGTTACGTAGCGTACACGTCTGAAAATACGGTACAGAAGAAGAGCAATAATAAGAAAACAGATTGGAAGTAAAATCGTGAAGTCCCGGCGCATCGATCTGTCGATAAAATATGAAACACCTGCTTCACTTGTGATATAAGTGTTGAGATGTGGCTGGGAATCTAACTGCTGGGAAAAGTTAAGGACCTGATCCATTAGAATTGTCCTGTCTACATTCTCTTCCATGCCGAGAATGAGAACAAAGATACTTTCATCCTCTGATATAAATAGTTCTATCAGATCTTTATTCTCGGCGATGCGTTCCCTCAGTTGTTGCTCTTCAAGCGTTTTATCCAGTGGAATCAGAAACTCTCCGCTCATCCCGAAAAGACCTCGTCGAACCGGTATCTGGATGGTATTGAGACCGGAAACTGATGCTACTCCCTGTAGTGAAGTGAACCACTCAGACCAGCTCCTCAGGGAATCGACTTTTTCATTGAGTGTGCCCTGTTGAAATTCTGCTAAAAAGAGCACGGTGTAGGGGGCCGGAAACTCTTCCTTCAACTCTTCATAATCCAGCTTTGCCTGTAAATTCGGCGGTATGGCTTTAAATGAATCATTATCAACCTGAATTTTTGTACACTGATAGGCAAAAAAGATGGTGAGAATCAGTATCGCAGACCATACTGATTTTTTGTTTTTTATAAGAAAATTGATTAAGCTGGTGGTAAACATTTTCTCTCCTGCTATATAGACGCTTCGATCCCAAAAAAAAGATAAGCAATAATGGTAAAGAATATAAATCTATGTGTTCTGGATAATGAATTTATTGGCGAAATCCGGAAACAAAAAATGGGTTAAAAATGGATTTTTTATAATTATTCACAAAAGTGATTACCTATATTCATAAAAATTGCCAAAGAGTTCCAAAGCGGGGTAAAATACTATTTCGCGAAAAAAACGGGGGGATTATGTTTCTGGTCGTCAGTATAACTTTTGTTCTGCTCATATCTCTTTTCTGCATAATTTTTACATTTAACCCCAAAAAGCGCCCTTTTTTAACGGAAAGTGACTGGACCACTCATCGCTCCCCGTGGTGGCAGCTATATTACTCCTCAAAATACCTCCAACCGGTTAAATCGCCCGCCAACGACACAATAGCTGAACTGTTCAACCGTTCCATGGCAGCTGATCCGCAACGTGAAACGCTCAAGGAGAGTCGTACCGTAACCCTGAAAACAGTGGGTGATCTGATGTGCAGGCGTGATCTGATTGGGCAGGGGGGGCATGATCTGTGGAAACATGTCGGGCCGTATCTTTTTGATGCAGATTTCGTTATGGGCAATCTTGAATTTGCTGTTAACCCCGCTAATATCATAGAAAAAATGATCAGATTCTCTGTCACCCCCGCTCATGCCCAACCACTCCTGGGGGACAAGCGGTTTGGTGCTTTTAATTTGGTATCACTTGCAAATAATCACATCAACGACTCCCACTCCCAGGGGATCGTCTCCACGTGTGATTATCTTGATAGTATTGGTCTGATGCATGTTGGTGCAAACCGCACAGCTTCGGAGCAGGATCAGTTTCCCATTGTAGATATAAACGGGGTAAAAACTGCTTTTCTTTCGTACACTTTTTCAACCAATGGAATCCCTCTGGAGGAGCAGTTTGAGTTTGGGACTAATCTGGTAAGGTTTAATGCTTTAGACGAGCGTGATTATGACCCCTCTTTAATTTTAAAACAGATAAAAATGGCAAAGGATCTGGGAGCAGAATTAATTGTAAGCTGCAATCACTGGGGAGTTGAGTTTGAATATTTCCCGCCAGAGCGGCTCATAGAACGGGCTCACGGTTTGCTTGAAGCAGGGGTGGATATCATTATTGGTCACCATCCTCACATTATAAATCCTGTGGAGCGGTATAAAACCCGGGACGGACGCTCGACGGTGGTCTTTTACTCTCTGGGGAATATCACTTCCTGGGCCCTTAAGCACTCTATGCAAAAGCTTAGTCTCATTGCAGAGATAGAGGTCGAACGTGGGCTTGACTCTGCGGGCAATAAGGTGGTGCGTATTGGAGATGTATCACTGATGCCGGTTGTTCATCTGTTCAGGAAAAACGAAGGGGTGCTTAGGCATAATATCTTCCCACTGTTGAAGTATGCAGAGATGGCCCGGGAGGGTAACGGTGCAGATGAATGCACCCCTGCACAACTTAAAAAACTGGTTGGTCTTGATAAAGAGTTCAGACGACACTTTATGCAACATGGCTTAAATTACATTTAAAGGGTGATTTTCTGGCGTTTTGTAGAGATCGAGTGTATTTTTGATAATTCATTACCTTTTTTTAGGAAAAAATATGTTAGTTCAAGTAGATGTTGCTTCGTTTGCCGTTGACCCGGATAAAAATTCACCCCTTATTGTATTGAAGGAGACTGGTGGATCACGGTCAATAACTATCCCCATCGGTCCTTTGGAAGCCAGCGCTATAGCCATGCAGTCTCTTGAGGTTGAGCCCAAAAAGCCGCTCACCATCGATTTGGTGAAGCTTTCAATTGAGCTGCTTGGAGGTACATTGTCGCGGATCGTTGTGTATGATTTAGTTGAGCAAACCTTCATTACACGGCTTCAGGTTACTCTTACGGGTTCTGCTAAGTTTATTGATTGTCGCCCCTGTGACGGGATCAGTCTGGCGTTACGGTGCAGATGTCCTATTTTTGTGGTTGACTCTGTATTCACCAAGACCCAGTTAAGTACTACTCTTTCTGAGTCAGAAGTTCTTCGAAACCACATCTCATCAATAGATACCATGCAATTTGGTAATTTCGTTCTGGAGTGAAAAAATGTCAATAAGAAAGCCCATCATTTTTGTACTGCTCTTTTCTGCACTTAGTGCTGCTTTTGCCTCACAGGGGTCACCTGTTTTCCAGAAAGCCATGGAATTTTATAAAGCAGGGGAGTATGATTCCACGATCACTGTTATTCGGTCTCACTTACAAGAGCACGGAAGAGACCCGGAAGCGCAGACGCTGGTTCCCCTGATTGTTGAGGCATATATCAGAACTGGCCAGTACCAAGTTATTGGTAATTTGGTGGATATGTACCGGCAACGGTTCTCCCGCTCGGAGTTTCTGCCCCGGCTCAACTATTTATATGGTGTGGCACTGGTGGAGAGCGGGGAGTATGAAAATGCAGTTGAAAAGTTTTCTGATGCACTTGCCGCAGGAGTTAATCCTGAACTGGAATCCCATATCATCGATGCTCTCAGCAAGATGTGCCGTGGTAAATTTAATACCGACCAGTTAGCAAAACTTGCCTCAAGAAGGCGCCTTAATCCCCGAATTCTTGAAGTTATCCGTTTTTATACGATAAAAAAACAACATGCAGACGGATTAGTCTCAAGAGCTGCAAATAATGCAAATGAATTCCTCAGTCTTTATCCCAACTCAGTGTATGTCCCGCAGCTCAGAGCAATTGCAGGTGTTCCTGCATCTTCAGGGGATGCTTTTGAAATAGGGGTAATGGCACCGCTGAGCGGCGATTATCGGGATGTTGGTAAAGAGATAGTACAGGGTATACAGGTCGCTATTGATAATTACAACAGGCGTTCATCCCGTCCCATCACGATGGTGGTTTATGACACTGAGAGCAATGTGGTAAAAACAGCTCATCGGGCAAAAGAAATTGTACAAAGTGGCCGTGTAAACGCTGTGATTGGCCCGGTTCTCAGTGATAATGCCACAGTAAGTGCGGTTGTCTTTTCAGGTGAAAATGTCTTAATGCTCACCCCTACTGCAAGTGAACAGGGTTTAGCCGCTTTGGGGGATAATATCTTTCAGATGAATATCACCTTGGGAACACTTGGACAAAAAATTGCCCGATATGCCGTTGAAAATCTTAATATAAGAGATTTTGCTGTCATCGCTCCGGATACCTACTATGGCAGGATTACAACAGAATATTTTCTCAATGAATTGAAAAATCACAGTAATGTTGAGGTTGTAAACGTTGAATATTTCCAGGAGGGAATACACGATTTTTCCCAACAGATTACCAATCTCAGAAGAAAGCTTGTACGGCGGCGTATGGAGAGAGTTGCACTGGATGACCCGATGTCAAGAACTGTCAGCACGGGTAAAGCAGACAGTAGTATGCTTGCCGACTCAACGCTTTCCATTGGGGGGATTTTCATGCCGGTGGAGGCCGAAGATGTGGTGATGCTTGCACCGCAGCTGGTTTTTCATCGTATGCGCACACAGATGCTTGGTTCAAGCGGGTGGCAAAGTGACAAGGTTTTAGAGGATGGGAAACGATATGTCCGGGATGCAATTATTGCTACGCCGTTTCAGCTCAATACGGAAAGAAGTGACTGGCTGGAGTTTGAAGGGGCATACCGAAGAAGGCACAATGAAGAGCCCGGCAGAGTCTCTGCACTTGGTTACGATGCTGCACAGTTACTGATAAATGCCATTGATCAATCCGGTACAGGTGTAAGGAGGCTTCAGAGAACTCTTTCTAATGTCAAAGACTTTCAGGGGCTTTGCGGAACCGTCACCTTTGACAGCGATAGTGGTGCCAACACTGAAGCTCCGGTTATGAGAATTATTGAAAACGGGTTTATACGGGTACAGTGACAGCAATGCAGTATCTTTTTGGGTAAATCACAACAGAACATTTTTCCTCCGGTGGAATTACTATGGGTAGCTTACTGTACTTTATTACTGAAGCAGTAAGAGGGTGTTATCAGGCTAAACTGATGACATTTGTTTCAATAGTGACTATTGCTGTTTCCATGCTCCTTATAAGTGCAGTTGTTCTTGGAATTGTAAACATTGATGCGGTGTTAAGGAGGTCTGAAAAAGAGGCGGATCTTGCAGTGTATCTGACGCAGGCTGCTTCTGAGGATCAGCAGTTCCACAACGCACTCGTTGATGTTATCGGTCGCAGGGAAGAGGTCAAAGCGTTGCATCTGGTAACGGTGGAGGAAGCCTGGTTGCGATTTGAAAATATGTATGGTACCGAAATTCTGGAATCGGTAGATGAAAACCCCTTTCCTGCATCGATAGATATCACTCTTGCAGAGGGGTTTCAAACTAAAGCAGCGATCAGCAAATTGAAAGAGGAGCTTGCTCTGCTGGAGGGGGTTGAGTCCATTCAGTATGCCCGTGAGTGGCTTGATTTTATGGAGACAATTCGGTCCTATTTCCTTTATGCTTCCGTTATTCTTAGTCTGTTCTTGATGCTTGCGCTTCACTCCATGATCTCCAACACGATAAAGCTCACCATTTATGCCAGAAAGGAACTGGTACGAAACATGCATTTTGTAGGAGCGACTGATTTTTTTATAAAGGCGCCCTTTCTGCTTGAAGGTATGCTTCAGGGATTTATTGGGGGGTTACTTTGTATTGCAACACTCTATTTTTTCCAGCTGTTTTTTTCTCACATCCCTCTATACTGGGGCACTAATTTTCTACCCCTGCTTATTCTATTTATAGGAGTATTTTTCGGTTGGCTTGGAAGTCAAAGAGCAATTCAAAAATTTCTTGCTTAGTAATCATGTTCATGTTCACTCTGTTGTACCGTCCCCTTTTAGGGCAAAGCAGTGAAGGGGAGGCGGTTATTTCCCGTTTTGACAGGGAGATCATGGAGAAGGCGGGAGTACTTGATTCAATAAGAGTCGAACTTGAAAGAGGGCGTAAGCGTCTAAATGAACTTCAGCAACAGGAAGGTAATTACCTTGGTCGCCTGCAGCAATTAGAGCAGAATATTGTAGCTTCCACTATTTATCTAACCCTTTTGGCAAACCAGATCGACACTGTTACAGAAACGATTAATCTGTTGGGAGATTCACTTGAATCCGCTGAGGCTGATTTGGACAATAATCGCACGCTTATGAAAAAGCGGCTGCGTCAGGCGTATATGCGGGGGGAGTACAATATGCTACAGATATTACTGACAGCCAAAACTCCTCTTGAAATGATCAATCGCGCACGGTATCTTCAGGAGCTAAACAAGCATGATCAACGGTTGGCACAGACAATTTGGGAAACAATCGAGTCTGTGGAGCGTAAACAGGTAGAGCAGAAAAAGAAAAAAGAGCAACTCAGCAACTTGCTCGTTGTAAGACAGGCTGAACAGGTTGAAATTGTTCAAGAAAAAGATCGTAGAAAAGAGGTCCTTGAGCAGATTCGCAGTGAACAGAGTGTGTACGAGGTAATGGTTAAGGAGCTTGAAGCTGCGCAGAGGGAACTTGATGGAATCTTAAGCAGGCTTGAAGTTGACCGCAAAAGAGCCAGAGAAGAGTTGGAGCGAAAAGCTGTTGTTGATTTTAAAAGCCTAAAAGGAAAACTGCCCTGGCCGCTCAGAGGTGATGTGATTGCGCCGTTTGGAAAAATAACCCATCCGGTGTATCAGACGGTCACTATGAATAATGGAATAGATATCGCCGCCTCCAGGGGTGAGCAGGTGCGATGTGTGGCTTTTGGATCGGTTGCTTATGTTGGCTGGATGCGGGGGCTTGGAAGGCTGGCTATTGTTGAGCATCAGGGGGGCTTTATTACAATATATGCACATCTGAGTGAAATTGATGTTCGCCAGGATGAAATGGTTGCAGAGGGAACAGTTATAGGTAGAGTTGGTGAAACCGGTACTGCTGATGGTTCCAAGTTACATTTTTCCATAAGGCAATCCGCACAATCACTTGATCCGATGAGTTGGCTTTCAAATTAAATAACCGGTTTGGGAAAAGGGTATGGGCACAGATATTCAGTGGAATAAACTTGTTGGGCAGCACCGGATACGGGAGGTGCTTGGCAGTGCAATGAAAAACGACCTTGTTGGGCATGCGTATCTTTTCAGCGGTGAGCAGGGGTGTGGCAAATTTGCGGCAGCAATTGAATTCGCCATGGCTCTCATTTGCCAAAATAGAGAACTAAGGCCCTGTTATGAGTGTGAGTCTTGCAAGCGGGTTACCAACTATTCCCATCCGGATTTACACATAATTATGCCGGTTGAAAAAGGCGACAGCAGCAGCGACAGCGAGGAACAGTGGCAGCACTTTGCCAAACTGGTCAAAAACCGTATCGAGAATCCCTACACAATTCAACAACACTCCTCTGTTCCGTCAATTCCGGTGGAGTGGATCAGGGAGATGAATCATGCTATAAACAGGGGAGCGGTTGAGGGCGGGTACAACATTGCCATTATGGATGGCGTAGAGCTGATGAGAAAAGAGTCTGCCAATGCGTTACTAAAGACTCTCGAGGAACCTCCGGCAAAAACGGTGATGATTGCTCTTGCCGACAAACTCAATGCCGTGCTGCCAACCATTGTCTCACGGTGTCAGAGTCTGCGCTTTGCCTATCAGACCCCGGAGTTATTGCGCACACAGTTAGCACAGCGGCTCTCAAAGGATGTCGCCGACCCATCGCTGGATTGCCTGGTGCATACCGGATCGTATGGGAAATCCTTGGCTCTTCTAGAAAAATCGCCGGATGAAATTATCGAAAAAGCGTTGTTGTTCTGGCAAAGCTGCCGTCGCTTGGATATGGATGCAATTATTGAGCAGATAGATACTTTTCCTCCACCGGGGAAGCTCTATTTTTATGAGAGTTTTTTTAATTATCTTCTGCAGTTGATTCATTTTGCATTTTTGAACAGATATTCCGATACAGGAAACTATTTTAAAAAAGAATCTTCCTACCGGATCGAATTACCGGATGATCTTTCCCCCGAAAGGGCAGAAAAGATGGCGGGAGTGTGTCAGCAGTCCCTTGAAGCACTAAGGGTGAGGGGAAATACTGTTTTGATATTGGTTGAGTGTGCGTTTTCATTAATGGAGATATTTGATGGCAAAAAATAGCAAGTTAGTTGAGGTGGTGTTTAAAGGAGAACGCAAGGTAATATATCGCGACCGCAATGACCTGGATATTGACGAGGGGGAGTATGTGGTTGTTGAGGCTGAACGTGGCCAGGATATGGGCAAGGCATCTTTGGTTGGTGCTCTGGTACGCTTAAAAAAGGGCAAGGGAGAGACAAAAAGTATTATCAGAAAAGCACGGGAAAACGACCTTGAAATGCTGAAAAAAAACGAAGAGAAAGAGAAATCTGCTTTTCAGGTGTGCCGCGAAAAGATAAAGTACTACAAGCTTGAGATGAAACTGGTTGATGTTGAGATGCAGTTTGACGGCAGTAAGATCACCTTCTTTTTCACTGCTGCTCAAAGAGTGGATTTCAGGGAGTTGGTCAAGGATCTTGCCTCGGTGTACAGAACCAGAATCGAGCTTCGTCAAATAGGAGTACGGGATGAAGCCAAACGCATAAGCGGTTGTGGTATTTGTGGGCGCAAACAGTGTTGCAATGCTTTTTTAAATGAGTTTGAGCAGATAACAACTCAGATGGCCAAAGACCAGCAGCTTGCTCTCAACCCTACCAAAATTTCAGGAAACTGCGGCAGATTATTATGCTGTCTGCGATATGAAAACGACATGTATGCCGAAATCTTTGCACAGTTTCCTCCCCTGGGCAGTAAAATTACTATCAGTAAGAAACAGGGTACATTGAATTACATCAATATTTTTGAGAATAAGGGACTTGTTCATTTTGGTGATGGCTCACAACAATGGCTTGCTCCTGAGGATTTCAAGAAAGGGTCTTTCGAATATGCCAGTTGAACCGAACACCCCCAAAAAACGGCTTCTGGTCACCAGTGCCCTGCCTTATGCCAATGGTGATATTCATCTTGGTCATCTTCTGGAAGTTGTGCAGACTGATATCTTTGTCCGCTTCAACAGGCTTTTGGGTAATGAGGTGGTCTATATTTGTGCAGATGATACCCACGGGACACCAATCGAACTCAATGCGTTGAGTCAGAACATCACCCCAGAGGAGCTTATTGGTCGTGTGCATAAAAATCACTCCAGGGATTATGCCGGCTTCAACATAAGCTTTGATATCTTCTACACCACCAACTCTGATGAGAACCGTCATTATGCAGAGCTTATCTATCAACGGCTCACCGAAAAGGGACTGGTTGTAGAGAGAGAGATAGAGCAGTATTACTGCGAACATGACAAACGCTTTTTGCCCGACAGGTTTATTGTTGGAATCTGTCCTAAATGCAAATCTCCGGATCAGTATGGGGACGTGTGTGAGGTGTGCGGTGCGACATACGAAACAACTGATATCATTGAACCGCGTTGCTTTATTTGTGGAAATCCACCAGTCATGCGCTCTTCAAGGCATCTCTATGTACAGCTTGCCAAGTGTGAAGATTTTCTCAGGGAATTTATCGATTGTCCCGGGGTTATACAGGATGATATAAAAAAGTTTGTCAAATCATGGATTGATGAGGGGCTAAAGGAGTGGTGTATTTCACGGGATGGTCCATACTTTGGATTTAAAATTCCCGGGACTGATAATAAATATTTCTATGTCTGGCTTGATGCTCCGATTGGGTATCTGTCATCCACTGATCGTTGGTGCAAGGATAACGCACGATCAGTGGATGAATTCTGGGGGGAAAACAGCAACACTGAAATCGTTCACTTTATTGGCAAGGATATTGTCTATTTCCATGCTCTTTTCTGGCCCGTTATGCTAAAGAATGCTAATTTTGCCGTGCCTGCAAGTGTAAAGGTGCACGGCTTTCTCAATGTTCAGGGTGAGAAGATGTCCAAATCACGCGGGACCTTTATTCTTGCAAGCGAATACCTCAAGAAGGTCGATCATCCTCAGGCCTCAGAATTTCTGAGATTTTACTTTGGATCAAAACTATCACCAACGACCGGTGATATCGATCTTAACAAAGATGAGTTAGTCTCAAGAGTCAATACAACTCTTGCAAATAATATCGGCAATTTACATCACCGAACAATGGTGTTTTGCCAGAGGTATTTTGATTCCATGATTCCGGATGCATCCTGGGATAAGGAGATAGAATCAAAGGTATACGCTGCCGCACAGGAGATTGCAACACATTATGAACGCTGCGATTTCAAACTGGTGGTAGAGAAAATTCACGCACTTGGAAGTGTTGGAAATAAATACTATCAGGATGCCAAGCCATGGGAGCTGGTGAAAACTGATCCTGATTTGGCTGCTCAGGTGATGGTCACCTGTGTTAACCTGATCAAGTCTCTGGCTGTATTCCTCAAGCCGGTGATGCCTCATCTGAGTGCAGAAGTTGAAAAATTGCTCCGCAGGGAATTTGTCTGGGAAGATTATCGTTTTTCTCTTTCAAATGAAAAAATGGGTGAAGTGGAAAAGTTGGTCAAACCGCTTGACACGGAGATCCTTGATCCTCTTTTCGCCGGGGTAGTGATAAATGATACCAAGAGCGGTTCAGAAACGGGTCTCATTGATATCGATTCTTTTTCTGCAGTGGATTTAAGAATCGGAAAAGTCCTATCAGCAAAGAAGGTGGAAAAATCTGATAAACTGCTCTGTCTGCAGGTACAGGTCGGCAAACAGACCCGTCAGATTGTGGCCGGAATCGCTCTGAGTTATGAGCCCCAGGAGCTTACGGATCAACAGGTGGTGGTAGTGTCAAATCTAAAGCCCGCCAAATTGTTTGGTATTCAATCACAGGGAATGTTGCTTGCGACAAAGGATCCTGCCGGAAAGCTTGTACTTATTAAGCCTCAGCGGGAAGTAAACAGTGGAGAAAAAGTACAATGAGCTGTGTATGGGCCGCAAAAGAGAGAATCAGGCTAAGGAAATTTGATCCTGACATCGCTCAGCTTCTTGCGTATGAGCTCAATTTACCCCTCTCTTTGGCATCGGTGCTTGCAGGGCGTAATCTTCGTGATTTCGAATCCTGCAAAAGATTCTTCAGACCACAGCTCGCACATACTCACGACCCTTTTCTCTTTGCTGACATGGAGAAGGCCTGCGATCGAATACTCTCGGCGATCAAATCCGGTGAGCACATAACGGTTTACGGTGACTATGATGTCGATGGTGTGACTTCGACGGTGTTGATGGTTAAGGTACTGCGTGCTCTTGGAGCCAAATGTGACTACTATCTGCCAAACAGGTTGACAGAAGGGTATGGCGTGTCGTCTGACAGTATCAAACAGATTGCTCAGAGCGAAACAACACTTCTTATTACCGTCGATTGTGGGATTACTGCTATTGACGAAGTTAAACAGGCAAGCTCACTGGGTATCGATACAATCATTACCGATCACCATGAACCCAAAGAGACCCTTCCGGAGGCTCTGGCAATTATTGACCACAAGGTGCCCCAATGTGCCTATCCGGACAAAACACTGGCAGGAGTAGGGGTGGCTTTTAAACTTTGTCAGGCGTTGGGGATAAAAAGCGGAAGGGGTGAGGAGCTTTGGGTCAAGCATCTTGATCTTGTCGCTCTGGGCACTGCTGCTGATATCGTTCCTTTTACCGGTGAAAACAGGACGATTGCTTTTTTGGGGTTCGAACAGATCACCAATACCGAAAATGTAGGTTTACAAGCCTTAGTTGATGCTCAGGGGCTAAGCGGCAAAAAAATATCCACCGGAGAAACGGTGTTCCAGCTTGCACCCTGTATCAATGCAGTGGGAAGACTTGGAGATCCCTCTCGCGGCGTAAAGTTGCTTCTGAGCGATGATCCTGCCGTGGCTAAAATTTATGCTTTGGAATTGAGGGAGGCAAACCTGGAACGCAGGGCGCTTGACCGTTCCGTTGCAGAGCTAGCGCATAAGTGGGTTGAGGAAAATGGGGATCCAGATAAGGATTATTCCCTGGTGCTTGGGGATAAGGACTGGCATGTTGGTGTTATTGGAATCGTTGCATCAAAGCTTGTTGAAAAGTATCATCGACCAACGATACTCTTCTCCATAGGCACTGACGGGGTTGCACGGGGGTCGGGAAGAAGTATACCCGGATTTCATCTTCTTGATGCTCTCAATGAGTGCCGTGATCTTCTCAACAGTTTTGGGGGGCATGCTGCTGCAGCGGGAATGAACATCGATCAGGAAAATATTCCCCTTTTCAGGGAAAAGTTTAACTCAGTAGTAAGGGATCGCTTGTGTGAAGATGATCTGGTGAAGCAGGTTACCGCTGATGCAGAGGTATCCATTGCTGCACTGACTCCAAAATTTTTACGAATTGTTAAGCAGATGGCTCCCTTTGGGCCGGGGAATATGCGTCCAGTTCTTTTTTGTCGCAATGTCGAGCACCGGTATGCACCAAGGGTTGTGGGAAAGAATCATCTTAAGCTCTCACTAACAAGTGAGGGAGTGGTAATGGATGCAATCGCTTTCAATTTTGGCGAACGTATAGATGAAGTCCGCAGCGCGTTGTCTCTTGGGGTCGCTTTCTCGCTTGAGGAAAATACATGGAACGGAAAGACCTCTCTTCAGATGAATGTCAAGGGGATTGACTTGCGCTGAAAATTGTCTCTTTGTATAGTGATGTGCCTTTAAATTACCGCTGTGCAGATAACCTTTGATCTGTTTACCACGAGTCCTAATAAAATGCACAGTGATGCAGAGGCTAAATACCCACTCTTCTCCCAACCGTCACCACCCGCCACGAGGTCCCTCCCCGAATGCAAACACAAACTCCAAATGTAGCCGAACCAAAGCCTATTGGGGGCGACTTCCAGGCAGGACCAATTCTTACTCTTCATATTTAGCTCTTTTTGGGGTGAAGTAGCAAAAAAATGCGGCGGGGGTGTGCGTTTTTCACAGTTTTTGATTGTGCTCTCGGGTGCCGTGAGAGGGGTGAACAGGATGCATGGGCGGGTAAGTTTTTTTCCTGTTGCGTTTGGCGGGGGATGAGATCATTTTATAGTATTCCCAAAGGGCTTGGGAACGATTCATAAACCCATTATCATTATTTTTGAGGAGGATTCAATGGGCATTAACAAAGTTATTCTCATAGGCAATTTAGGTAAAGATCCCGAATTCAAGTATACTCCCGCTGGCAATCCTGTAGCGACGTTCTCGCTTGCGACTACGGAGCGCTGGAATGATAAGGATGGTCAGCGTCAGGACCGTACCGAGTGGCATAACATTGTGGCATGGGGCCGTTTGGCCGAATTGGTCAATCAGTACCTTAAAAAGGGTCGCACCTGCTATCTTGAGGGCAGAATTACTACCAGGTCCTGGGATGACAAGGATGGTAATAAAAAGTATCGCACAGAGATTGTGGCCAGCTCAGTGGAATTTTTAAATGCATCTTCTGGTGCAAACTCCGGGTCAAATGATAAGGGTGGAAATTCAATACCCCAAGATCAGAGTTACTCCCAGTCGTTTGCCCCTTCCGCAAACCAGGCCAACGAACCTCAGGCAGCTGAAGAGGACCTTCCGTTTTGATACTTTTCTAAATGGCTGGTGTGGCGACTCTGATTGTACGGGTCGTCACCCGGTTTTCATTTAAACAGAAACAGTGTCTGCCCAGTGCTTTTTGATAGTGGTCCGGGCACGACTAACAGAAGAGATGTATGGACCTGTCTGTTTTTATATTAGTGCTAAATGTGGTTTTTATTTTGTTGTCTGCTTTTTTCTCTGCTTCAGAAACGGCGCTTTTCTCTATACGTCCTGAACGGATGATCTTTTTTCGGAACCACTCTTCTCGCTCATACCGCTTAGTGGATTCCCTGCTTTGTGATGCCCACAAGACATTGTTACTTATTCTTCTGGGCAATATTTTTGTAAACATCACTCTCACCGGACTGATATTTTCCTACATGCAGATATTGTTCCCCAGGGATGCAACGTTACTTAGTTTGGTAATTGCAACAGTAGTAATTGTTCTTTTTGGAGAAATTTTACCTAAAAATATTGCACTTCGGTTTAATGAACAAGTTTCAGTTTTGGTTGCGCCCTTATTCTTTAAGCTCGGAGAGCTGATTACTCCGTTGCTTGATTTTATTCATACGATAAATCAGATTTTTTTGCGCCAGGTCAAGGAGCGTATGAGAAAACCCAGTCCCTTTGTTACCATTGAGGAGCTAGAATACGGAATAGATCTGTCGGTGCAAAAAGGTGGGGTTTCTGAGGATGAGCAGAAGCTTATAAAAGGGATACTGGAAGAAGGGGCTGAGCCTGTCAGAAAGTATATGACCCACAGGTCAATGGTAACAGTCCTTGAACCGCAAAAGCCTGTAGGTCAAGCAGTCAGGGAACTGTTGGAGCTTTCCCATACCTATGCACTGGTGAGTGATCCGTATGAAAGGCAGCGCTTAAGAGGATTTGTTCATCTCAGTGATCTGGTGAAGAAAACAGCGGCAACAACCGTGGTGAATCACTGCAGTGAAATTATCTGGGTTCATGACACTATTGCAATAGCGGAATTACTGAGTTTTATGTTGGATAAAAATGTGTCTGAAGTTTGTGTCCTGGATGAATTCGGGGGCTTCTCCGGGGTCTATTCCATCACTGCCGGACTCAAAAAAATGCTGGCATTGTCGTTACCCGGCCAGAAAAAAGTTGTGGGAAAACAGAACCGGGCAATGCATTTTGACGGACTGCAGGAGATGGAACTGTTTGAGGATTGGTTACCCCAGTCACTAAAAGTGTATCAGGATAACTATCGGACTCTAAACGGACTGTTGTGCAGGTATCTGGGACGTATTCCCCAAACCGGTGAGTTTTTTGAAATAGATGGCTGGGGGTTTTATATAAGTGAGGCAAGCCCAACCAGAATTAAATCGGTATTTGTCAAAAAAAGTGATTGAGATCAATTATTTTTCTTGGTCGTTGTCGTTGTCGTT
>SKJJ01000010.1 GCA_007115975.1 Chitinispirillum sp. | reverse complement strand
TCACCCATCCGCTCACCCATCCGCTCACCCATCCGCTCACCCATCCGCTCACCCATCCGCTCACCCATCCGCTCACCCATCCGCTCACCCATCCGCTCACCCAGCCTGTTCAGCTTGTCGAAGTGAACTCCTGGCAGAAGGGTTCTTGTACCTTTTTTAGTTAAGTGCAGGAACCCTTCGGCTCCCCCGGACTTTCGCTCTTGGTGAGCGGACACAATAACAGTCCTACCTGTTATTGTAGATCATTGCTTACTAACACCTATGGTTTTCAGGCTCTTTTTTTATCTGATATACTCTTTTAATTGTATCGCAAGGCGGTATAACATTTTCTGTCCCCCACACCCTTCACACCACTGCCAACAATGGTCCTTGTGTCTTCTCATAAAAGATTGGTTTTCCCTGATTTCAAATTCCGTACAATTTGATCCCGTCACATCATCTGTAAAGGCAAAAACCACACTGCCCTTCGGTGAACATTTCGATCTCTTTTTAAGTTCAGCAAGTTTAGAATAGAACAGATCTTCACCAATGAGATGAGAAAAATCATTAATTATGATTACAGCAGCAGAGACCGTTAAGGGAGATACTCCCTACCCTGCTCCAGCCGCCAGACCATAAAGCGTTATTTTATCTAAGAAAAACGTCATCCACATAAACCCGATAACGTTTTCAAAATTATTGATTTGGCTTATCCAGACTTAACGAAATGTGAGCTTTTTGCAAGGAAGAAAGCCCGACAAACAAATTTTGTACAACGAGGCGGTTAAACATATCGTTTGTATAAGCATAGTCGTATATCTTGGAATTATTGTAAGGATGTTGCGCCGAAGTGACATTTCCCACGTAATCACCCTCATAGCCAATCAGCTCGCTATAAAAATCGTTTTGACTCCCGTTTATCTCTTGTATCCAGTCACGAATAGTGCAGGTATAATTTACATATGAAACCGGCACGGTATCTGTTGCCAGCACACACCGGAAGAACTTTTTTTTCTCTCAGGCAGCCGGTTTAATTATAAGTGTAGTAACAAGCTTCTTTCCCGAAGAATTGCTTATGGAATATATACGTCCCAGTTTATCATTAGCGTATTATCATAGACGATTCAACAGTACCAGGAATATAGTGCGGAACAATTGTCTCCTAATTTTTCATCACCTTTTGAGTGCCTGTCTTCTTGTAGGCAGTTATGTTACACCTATAATCTAGAGGAAAAAGTGGTTCAAGATCTTATTGTATTTGAAAATGTAATGTAAAACTTGGGTACTATTGAGCCAGAAGGGGCATTGCCCTACTCTCACCTCGGTTTAGCCTCAATTGCTTTGTTCCCTTGAAATTCAATTTCAGTTTTGAAAAGAAGAACCCCAGGAGCAGCAAATGCTCAGTCGCTCTCTCTAAAAAAACAGTCTATCCAATGATGTATATTTCTAGCAGTGTATAAATACAGAACCGGCTCGTATTTGGTCATGCAGAAAGCACTAGCCCAAGGAAGTTTCCCGCCTGAGCCGGTTGGGTAATAACATTTTTTTGCGTGATGCACCGGTAGTTTTCACTACTGAAATCCTGCCGGGGTGGGGATTTAGAGAGTTTGCCTTGAACCAGTCTGTTGTCAAACACCGAAGAACCTGATAAATGAAACGCTTTATACTTATCACTGCAATAGTCCTAGCTGTTATCTTAGCAGTTCTTTGCGGCGCATTTATTCTGCTGATAAAGAGTAATGGCGTTCATCAGTACGTTATTTCAAAGGTCAATGAAAACATTCACGGCTCGATTACATTCCAGAGACTAAGAATCGCTCCCCTGAAAATGCAGTTTGAAATCCAAAAACTCTCCCTATTGGACCCCGAAGGAGATGAGCTTGCGGGGTTTGACCGTTTCTTTATAGATGTTGCACCTCTGCCCCTGATTGGCCGAAAAGTTGTCGTAAAAAAAGCAGAACTGGAGTACCCCAGGGCAAACATCGAATCAGACAGTGATGGAAACCTGTCTCTGTTGAAAGCCTTCCCCAAGGGAGAGTCAAAAGCTTCGGAAACATCCTCTTCAAGCTCCCCGACAATCTTCCCTGTTGAGCTCAGAGGGCTCGATATCACTGGAGGCAAAATCCATTTCGCATCCCAAAAGGACAGTCTGCGGATAGAGGCTTTAGGGTTTACCTTTTCCGCAAAAGGAGAAACAGAGTCTTTTTCTGCTGATTTGAACCTCCGGTGTGATTACCTGACAATTGGTCACCATGCTGCAAACATACCCCTATCAGATCTGCATCTGATGGCCAGAATTGCAGACATGGAGATTGACTCTTTGGACCTGAAGTTTACTGCGGGAGAGTCCGTCTTTGCCCTCAATGGCAGGGCCTCCTCACTAACAGATGATCCCCTTATTGACCTTGCCATCACTTCAAATATTGCACTGGATGAGATCCGCTCGTTTTTAGCCCTCGAAGAGCAGATCAGCGGCCATGCGGGAATTCGCCTTACTGCCTCGGGTAATGTTTCCAATCCGGATCTCGAGCTCAGTTTCGGTTACGATGGTGGTGCTATTTTGGGATATCCGGTAGACAGAATTGAGCTAAAAACCAATCTTGCAGATCGTAACCTCAGACTGTCACCTGCTAAGATCATCACTGATAGGGGTAGTATCGATATAAATGGTACTGTTGATGTCCGCGCTGTATTTGCAAACGGTTTTCTCGAAGAGATGGGTTCAATTAACAACATTAAATATGATTTGACAATAGCAGGCAAGGATCTTCCCATTCAGTACTTTACACCTGATCTATCCGGTACAGCTGCTCTCTCCCTAGGAATTAAGGGCCAGGGGGCAGACCCCGATTCCATAGATGCATACTCCGAAATCTCTGCAACCATTGCTGAGTTGAAACTCAATCCAGAATATTCTGCCCTTGATGCTGTGCTGTCCTGTTCGGCAAACTTAAGAAGAGGGAATGTGCATGTCACCGAATTATCGGGATTACTTGGAGATGCTCAACTGTCGTTGTCCGGAGGTTACCATATCACCTCCCAAAGGATGAATGTAGACCTTAGCCTCTCCGTCCCATCACTCGCACGGCTCTTTAGCTTTGCCGGCTTTGAGGACAGTGTAACGGGCAGTGCTGCAATTGCCACAACGGTTACGGGTGATTTGAAAAGACCACAGGTTGCAGTTACTCTGTGGGCAGACTCTCTTGCAATGCAAGATATGCAGGTTGATAGTGTGCGGTTGTCAGCTGGCCTTGACAGTAAAGGCACTGTGCGGGTAAATAGTCTTGCTCTGAACAGATTAAATTCAGGGCTGGAAGCTTATGGATCGGTGCAGGTGATGAGAAACGGTACACTCCACTCTGTTGATGAGATTGAGTTCGATCTTTCGCTGCAGTCAAAAGACCTTCACATCGATAATTTTGTCGATACGATTAGTGGTAAAGTTGAGATTAGCGCAAATGTTTTTGGCACAGTAAAGAGTCCTCAGGGATATGCCCGGCTCTCTGTTTCTGCTCTCTCTGCTGCAGGATATGAGATAGATGGGATCGATCTGTCTGTGAGGTTTGACGATGAGCGGGCAAATATTGAATCATTGCTGATTGCGATCATGCCCGGACAAGAGATAACTGCCGCAGGATGGGTTGCACTTACCGACTCCTTTGCTGTCACCATCTCAGCTCCAAACCTTGATCTTCCTTCCCTTGCGACATTTGCAGGAGCTGATCTTGATTCCCTCTATGGAACTCTTTGCCTCAACCTCAGAGCAATGGGTAGCATAGATCAACCCGAGGTTGACGGAAAACTTAACATCAGCGGTATGCAGTTTGGAGACTTGCCCCTGGATGACATTGCGCTAAATCTTGGTTTCAAAGACCAGCAGGCCCAAATATACGGTACAGCTGTTGGTGCTGTTGCGTCCACCTTTGATATTGATACAAAAGACTTCACGGTTGCACTCACCCTCACCGAACAGCTTCTGGATCCCTATCTTGCAATGCTGGGTCAGGATCTAAATGGAACGATAACGACAAGTTTAAGTGCCCGAGGTAATGCCGATTCAATCTCTGCAACAACCGGCTCTGTACACATCCAGAACCTCACCATCGGGCATGATGATATTCAGCTAGTCCGAACAGATGATCTAAAAGTGTTACTCGATAAAAACAGATATACCGTTGCGGACTTTACCGTGTTACTGGCAGGTGTTGAATCCCTTAAAGGCCGGGCGCAGGGGCACATCGAAGGGCCGCATGACATTATTCTGACCGGGTCATTTTCTCTGTCAACCGCAGCCTATTTCACAGAGGACGTAGAGGATATTGACGGAACGATCGATCTTGATCTTGCAATAACGGGGATGGCTGATGCACCTGATCTTAAAGGTGACATACGGCTAAGAAACATAAGTATGACTCTACCCGGACTTTCACAACGCCTGCACTCTATTAATGGTCGGATCATTGCCAGCAGAAGTGCAGTACAGCTTGAGTCGCTGCGGGGCAACCTCGACGACGGATCATTTGTGGTGCGTGGAGAAGCAAAACTCGATAACTTTACACCTTCAGATATGAGGGCAGATATTGTTTTGAGAATGTTGCCCATAGGTGTGCCTGAAATGCTTGACATTGTTGTTGATGCAAGGCTCAACATTGCAGGAAATCCCGATACTACCAGTGTCTCCGGAAACATCGTTCTGCTTGACGGTGTGTACTATCAGGATATAGTTATCAATCCACTTTCAAATATTGGTCAACGCAGACGCAAAGAGACATATACACCCGAACAGACTGAAACCCCCTATCTCAAAAACATGCTTTTGAATGTTGGGGTGCAGGCACGCTCCCCTTTCCGGGTCAATAACAATATGGCGATGCTCACCATAGACCCGGACCTCCAGCTGATGGGAACACTTCAATCCCCTGCACTCAATGGAAGAGCGAATGTAGAGCGTGGTACTATTGCTTATCTGAGAAATGAGTTTGAAGTTAAGCGGGGGGTTATAGATTTTGTTAATCCGTATGGGATTGAGCCAAGAGTAGACATTTTCGGTGTAGTACCTGTAAAAGAGCGGACCGTGCAGCTTGAGATATCGGGAACGTTGGATGATCTGGTTTTTAAACTGGGCAGTGATGATCCGTCTTTGGAGGACCAGGATATATTATCGCTTCTTGTTCTTGGAAAAACCATTGGAGAGCTGCAGAGCAACTTTCTCCCAGGTGCTGGCGGCAGTGGCGGACAATCAAACCAGCAGATGCTTGCCTCTCTTATCGCTTCAACAATCGGTGATGACCTGAGGAGGGCTGCAGGCCTTGATATTCTTGAGGTAGAGACCGGAGACCTGAGCGGTGAGGATCCCGACCGCATAGCCGTCACCATGGGAAAACAGTTTACGAGACAGCTGAGTACACGCTATTCAGTGGAATCAAAGGATGGGAAAATCGTGCAGCGGGCACTTGCAGAGTACCGCATTTTTCAAAACCTGCTTATCGGTGCCTTTCAGGACACACGAGGTGTTTATGGCACTGAACTTCGTTTTATCTGGGAGAATCGCTAAATGAAACGTCTCTGCTTCTCTGCACTGCTTATCTGTTTTCTCTCTGCAGCTCCTGCCAGGTCTGTGGAGGTGGTAAGCCGCATCACTTTTAATCTGACAAGGCAACGATCTGAATCTGATGAGCTTCTGAGCATAGCACAAAGACTTACCACAATAAGGGAAAACAAAGTGCTCGACTCAGTCAGGCTCAAAGAATCGGTTGAAGCGTTGTATGACTGCCGGCTCTTTGAATCTGTAGAGGTGAAAACGTCGGGGGGACAGATCATCTTTGAGCTTACACCTGCACGATATGTAAGAGATATAAAAATAAAGGGAGCTCACCCGCTGTTTACTGATGAGGTAGAAGTGGCAATGAACACCTACCCAGGCGACATCTTTTATGATGAGATGCTGTTGTGGCAGGACTCACTTGTAACAGAACTCTACAAAAGAGAAGGGTTCGTTTCACCGACAGTAGAGGTGACATCAGTTGCACACAGTACAGGAGAAGACCGTGTTATAAATGTGCTCATAGATGCCGGTGATTATCATCGTCTCAAAACAGTTACAATAGAGGGTAACCGTGCGGTTTCTGATCTGGGTATCAAACGTAGAATGAAATCATGGCACACATCACTTTTTCCGGGGAGAGCCGGCCGGTTCCTTGAAGCAGATCTACAGGAAGATATCGCAGGGCTTACAGAGTTTTACCGATCACGCAGATTTGCAGACATTCACATTCGGGATAGTGTGGTCATCGATTCTCAGGACAACTCTGTTCATTTGGTCCTTACTGTTGATGAAGGAGACCGGTACCGAATTCAGTTTTCGCCTGCAAGCGAACGGGGTTTCAGGAAAAGAGTTTTGAAAAAAAATATAACAATCTTCCGAAACGGCAATCGTAACAACCTTGGCTTACGGAATTCGGTGCGAGCGATATCAAGGAGAATGCGGGAGTCCGGGTATCTTGATGCACACATTGAGTATAGCGATACTACCATAGAAAAACGCCGCTACACCGAGAGGATCGTGTATTTAGATATAAACAGCGGAACGCGAACAACCGTTGATACTATAGCTATTGCCGGAGCCAAACGTATCGATAAAAAGGTTATACTAGAACAGATGCTGCATGTTGACTGGGGCAGAGCTTCAAGGAGGGCCTATCATCCAGAAAAGCTTGAAGAGGATGTACTCGCCATACAGATGCTTTATCGTTCCAGAGGATTTCTTAATGCAAACGTTTCTTCCAATGTTGTAATCGAGGAAAAATCCGCTTTCATTTCAATCGAGATAGATGAGGGTACACAGAGCAGAGTCGGTGAAGTGAATATCGATGATACCGACCTGTTTGCAGAAATAGATATGGAAAAGGTGATCACCGTCAGAGAAGGTGACATATTCAGCAGGTCATTACTCAACCAGAATGCCCGTTCTCTGCAGCAGATAATAGCTGAAAAAGGGTACCCGCATGTGGGAGTCAGTCCTGTGGTTGGGATGAACAACGACAGCAGCCGTGCAGATGTACATTTCAAAATTACCGAGGGACCAGTGGTTGTTATGGGTGATGTTCGGTACATCGGGGCATTTCGGACCAGGGAGAGAGTTCTGAACAGAGAACTGAAAACATCAACCGGAGAACCCCTCTCTCTTAGGGATGTAATCGCTACTCAGAAAACATTCAGAGATATGGGAATTTTCAGTTCCAGCCGTTTCAGGACTATCGGGCTGCGGGAGAAGTGGGACACGGTTCAGGTTTTTGTTGAGGTTGCTGAGCTGCCCCACTTTTATGGCTCTTTCGGTGCGGGGTACCAATCAGATGAGGGGTTGTTTGTCAATACAAAAGTTGGAGACCGCAACATGATGGGACTCAACGAGGATGGCTACGTGAGTGCCGAGGTCAGCACTATCGGTTACCGGGGTGAAGTGGCACTGCTGGATCCACGTCTGTTTGGAACAAATTTGCGTGCACTTATCGGGATCTACGGAGAAAGTATTGAAGAGCTGAACCTGAACTGGGGGCATACGGCCTATGGTGTTTCGGGCGGGATGAATGCTCCTTTTGGCAGACACACAGTACTTGGCCTGGCAACAAGCTACGAGCGCCGCCGACTTGATGGAGCGCCGCCCGATTCGCTTCTTGAACGTTTCGGAGATGATCGCTGGCGTAACAGAATCATTACTACGCCATCATTTTCATACGACCGAAGAGACTCCTTTACCCGACCCCGCAGGGGTATATACCTAGGATCATCCGTTGACATTTCCAGCAGTCTTGGCAGATCACTCGATGACTTTGTAAAAGTAGCGATGGAAGCCAGGGGGTACATATCACCACTGGAAAATTTGACATTTGCTGGTGTGGTAAGGGGTGGGATTATCACCCCCTACGGCAGGGAAACGGTTATCTCGGTCGATCAGCTCTTCTTCCTTGGGGGAACTCAGAATATCCGCGGTTTTGATAAGAACCTCTTCGACCCCGACACCAATGGTGGATCGGCAACCCTCTCAGCGAGTATCGAGGCGCGCATCGAGCTTGAGCTGAACATTGAGCTGACTCTTTTCGGTGATATTGGAAGGCTGGAGAATGACTTCAGTTCACTCTCTGCAGATCAGTTCAGATCCTCATTCGGTTTGGGACTCAGATATCTCACTCCAATCGGGCCTATAGGTGTTCTTTACGGGCACAAGACAGACAGGAAGTCGGGTGAAAAACCGGGAGCGTTTCACTTTTCTGTGGGCTATACGTTTTGATGCTTGAACTTCCCATGCAGAAAAACATTTGATGTTGTGGACCGTAGCTGCCGTTTCTCCTTTGGCTTTCTCGTTTGATCGAATGGCTTTCTTATAATTTAGTTGCTTATTAATTCTCTCAGCCGGTAATTATTTTATCTTGTTTGAAATCAGATGCATCAACCACCACTTTGAGAGGACTACAGGATGAGGGATGAAACCAAATGTCTCCATGAGGGCTACACCCCAAAAGACGGCGAGCCACGGGTAATGCCCATTGTTCAAAGCACTACCTACCGGTTTGATACTACAGAACGTATCGGGGAACTTTTCAATCTTCCCAACGCCCATATGTACTCACGTTTTTCCAATCCAACAGTTGAGGCAGTTGAGAAGAAAATCGCATCCCTTGAAGGTGGAGTAGGAGCAATGGGGACATCATCGGGCCAGAGCGCTTCGCTTTTATCCATACTGAACATCTGTAAAAGCGGTGAGAGCTTTATCTGTACTTCAACGATTTACGGTGGCACGGTAAATCTTTTTGCAGTTACACTTAAGAGATTTGGGATAGAGTGCATATTTGTGGATGCCGATGCATCAGTTGAGGAGATCCAAAAAGCCTTCAAGCCAAACACCAGGGCGGTTTTCGGTGAGACACTTGCAAATCCCGCACTGGCAGTGCTGGATATCGAAAAGTTTGCATCCTTAGCCCACAAAAACGGTGTTCCGCTTATCATTGACAACACCTTTGCAACTCCGGTTCTCTGTAAGCCCTTTGAGTTCGGGGCCGATATCGTAGTGCATTCAACATCAAAATACCTCGATGGCCATGCGCTTCAGGTGGGTGGAATGATAATTGACAGTGGCAAATTTGACTGGTGCAACGGTAGGTTTCCTGAATTTACTGAACCGGATCAGTCCTATCACGGAATAGTCTACTCAGAAACGTTTGGCAACGCAGCATACATCATTAAGGCCAGAATGCAGCTTATGAGAGATCTTGGATGTTACCCGGCTGCTCATTCGGCATTTCTCCTTAATCTGGGCCTTGAAACACTTCCGGTGCGCATGGAAAGATACTGCCAGAACGGACTCAGAGTTGCACAGTATTTCCAGCAGTTATCAAAAATCGAATCAGTCTCCTACCCCGGACTTGAAAATGACCGTTATCATCTGTTATCCAAAAAGTACCTTCCCAAGGGGACAAGCGGAGTGGTTTGCTTCAATATAAAGGGTGGCAGGGATACAGCAGTAAAATTCATGAATGGTCTCAAGCTTGCATCCAATGAAGTGCACGTTGCCGATATCCGTACCTGTGTGCTTCACCCGGCCAGTGCAACGCATCGTCAGCTCACTGATGAGCAGCTTATTGCAGCAGGCATCAATCCGGGGATGATACGGTTTTCCGTAGGGTTGGAGAATATCAATGACATATTGGAAGACATTGAGCAGAGTCTAAAGAGTGTGTAAAAGACTTTGCAAAAGAGTGTTCTTACCAGAGTAGAGTACCCCAATTTCTCCAGTACCCCTGTTGCAACTCCACCAATTTGCAACAGGGAGTATCAGGAGCTGGTGTTCATGAAGAAACCGTGGACAGGATGGTTTTTGGTGCCATTTTCATAATTCTGTTACGTGCAGGAGCCACACTCTCCGTTGTACACGGCCCGTTGACACACCCTCCTTCACACGCCATAGCTTCAAGGAAATTCCCCTGCATACCCTTGGTTGCATAAATTTTCAGAAGCTTTAATGATTTTCGGTTAAGCCCATCGAGCACAACCCCTTTAATATCTTCCGGGTGTTTAGTCTGAGCGATAACAGCATCGGTTACCCCACCGATAATGGGGAATCTGCGCCCATCCGGATCTGCGTGATCTATAGCGGTATCGGCATCAAATTCTGCGACATCCAAGCCAGCAGCAGCAAGCATTGATGCAAGTTCTTCACTTGTCAGAACATAATCAACGGAAGCATCTTTTTGAGCTTCTTTTCGCTTTGCCACACAGGGTCCGATAAATACCACAACCGCATCCGGGTTGTCTCTCTTGACAACCTTAGCCGTAAAGTGCATGGGAGAGGGGGTATGTGAGACAAATTTCATCAGCCCCGGAACATGCTTCTCTACTGCCAAGACGTAAGAAGGGCAGCAGGAGGTAGTCATAAACGGAGCCCCCTCTTCGAGCCGCTCCCGAAGCTCCTCTGCTTCAAGTTTTGCAGTGGTAACTGCTCCTTTAGCAACTTCAACGACACAGGTAAACCCAAGAGCCCTAAGAGCACTTGTCACCTGATCATACTGGGCCACAAACTGTGCGGCAGATGCAGGGGCAACGATCGCAACCACTTTTTTGCCGTTCTTTATTGCCTTTAAAACATCGATCATCTGTGATCGCTCGACGATTGCCCCAAAGGGACATTCGCGCATACACTTTCCGCAGTAGATACATTTATCAAAATCAATCTGAGCTCTTCCCTCACCATCCTTGATAATCGCACCCGTTGGGCAAGCTTCCTCACAGGGAACGGGAATTCTTATGATTGCATGATAGGGACACACTTTCATGCATATACCACAGTTGACACATTTTGAACTGTCGATAAGCGCCTGGCCCTTGTCGCCAATGACGATAGCTTTTTTAGGGCAGTTTAAAGTACAGGGCCGGGCCATACACCCTCTGCATGCATTGGTTATGAAGTATTTACTTTTCACACAGGCACTGCACGCTTCATCCATGAGAAGCAGTGATTCCCCTTGTGCGGCATTTTCTCTGCGCATGCTTTTTCTACTGTAACTTGCAAGTGTCTCGAGTTCATCGACCTCCTCCTCTACCCCAAAGCCAAGGGCAGCCATAATTCTGTGTTTTATTATCACCCGATCCTTGTAGATACAGCACCGGTATGAGCTGCCGTTTTTAGGCCTCATCTCCAGAGGGATTCTGTCGGCGGAAGTCTCGAGTCTCCCCTCCATGAAGAGGCGGGCGATACGAACCAATATATTTCTTCTAGTGCGTGTTGCATTATTATCGTACTGCATTTTTTACCCCGTTTTCTATTTGCTACTTTAACAGCAATTCCAGTTTTTCAACTATTCCGAAGACCGTTGCTTCACCCATAACCTCATTCCCAACCAACACATAGGGTGCTTTGCCATGATTTTCATCCTTGCAGTAACCGAGGCAGCGCGACCAGGTTATTGCAACCCTGTCTCTGAGGTGCTCAGGAATATCCTGTTCAAGAGTTTGCAGATGGGATGAGCCCATGAGATGGCAGGTTGTACCAAGGCATACCTTAACAGTTATTATTTTCATGATTTGCTCCTTGTAACTAGTAGTAACGTATCGATGTCTCTTTGAGATAATTTGATTCAAGCATACCAGCAATTTTTTTTATTACATTTCTTCTTATATCAAGTTCAATTGGCAGCGCCGGATCCTGATGAGACTGGTTGACTCGGGTACCCACATAAAATTCAATAATATCACAGCTCAGCATCAAATCCCTCAGCATGGTAGCCCCGTTTTTATTGCCTCCGAGCTGTTTTCTTTCAAGAAGACCAGCAAGATTACTAAGGGTGATGCAGCCTTCAGTAATCAGATCCACCCCCTTCATGTGTGACACCGCAGGGACCACCGGATCAATGAAGGAGAAATCCATTGTTGCCTCAAGCCCCAGTTCCCGCTCGACGATATTGGAAGTCGTTCCTCCGCACAAGACACATTTTCCGTAGAAGTCTTTAATCAAAGCCGCATACTCGCCATCTTTTTTAGTATCAAATGGCGGACCTGTTAACACGCGCATCCTTCGCGGATTTCTCATGTAAATAACCGTACACGATATGTCATCACCCGCTCTGCTACCATCATTATTGAGGGCGATATTACAGATAGTTCCAGCAAGTTCATCAGCAGAGATTTCCCTGTTTTTTCGTATTGCCTCCTCGATCAGTACCGTTACCCTTTCACACCCAAAGCCCATTGGCCAACAGTCACTCCCCATACCCGACTGTGTTACCCCATCGGACATCATTATCAGCCGGTCACCGATTTCTACCCCAAAACGGGCGTAGTGAAGCGATCTGTTTTTCCACCGTGGTCTGAGCAGTTCGGTTTGGTTTATGTCAATCGGTTTTGCATCCCTGAAAAAGAGAAATGGAGGATTCCCGTGACCAACGATTCTCATCTCTCCGTCTAGACTGGCATCTGCAATACTGAAAGTAGAGTAGCTTATCTTACGCTGGGGGCAGAGTGGAAGTGCATCCATGATAAGTTCAGCTGCCCTCTTTATTTTTAGATCAGATGCCATATATTCAAGCCCCATTGATGCGGTGAAACTAGCCAGCACATTGGCCTCCACCCCACTGCCAAGGCCATCACAGAGAATGGATACCACTCTGCCCTGCTCAAGCTTTCTTGTGAGCTGCACGTCGCCTGAGGCATTCTTTTTATGCTTTGAATACCTGAAGCTGCCGATTTCGATAAATACATCCTGGTTTGGAACCATCTTTACACCTCAGGAAAAACTGTCAATGAGTGAATTGAGAATCTTTTCAGATTGGGCTGCATTTTTCCCCATCAAAAAAGCTATCTCCTGAGCGGTTGAGGAGGTGTTGCTAATAACTTCCTGGGCTTTTTCTATAATCTGTTCACGCCTGAGTTCCTTTTTGGTAACATCACGAATGAGCGCTCCGGCAACCTGATAAAGCTCAACGGTAAAGATGGTAATTGCAAGTGTCTTGTTCGGCGTTTTAACAAAATGCTGAGTGATATCCTTACCGGTAGTTAACACTTTTGAAAACAGATCGTGAAATGGAATCACTTTTTTTAGATCTGCATTGCGAAGTCCCGGACAGACTTCAAACAGCTCACGGGCATCTTCGCCCAGTGCCTGTACAAAGTTATCATTACATTCGATAATACTGAGTTCTCTGTCAACAATTACCACCCCATAAGGAATTGTTTTAAGCAGCGCATTTGCTTTCTTTTGCGCAAGAGATCGCATGAATGAAACGCACATACACGGTTCAGCTTTCTTTTGAACCATCGCAGCAGCAAAATCCCTGCAACTTGCATATCCACATGATCCACAGTTAAGCTCATCTTCAGGATCAGATTTACCAATTGATGCCAGTGCAGCGCTTACCTGGTCATGGGTTATCTGCACAATTTCCAGCGCCTTTGCACTGTAGGTGTGAGTGATTCTCTTAGAGCACTCGGTAGTGTCGCCATTTCTTTTGCCTGCAGCATAGTCAAGAACAGAAAGTCTTGAGTTGATGGTGGCTCTGTTGGTTGTTTTCGGTCCGGCAACACATCCGTTTTCACAGGCAAGCAGTTCAACAAAAACTTTTCGCCCTGCAAGTTTGACATTCAGTGTCTCCAGGGCACTGCGAATATTGCTCACTCCCGACAGTGTCAGGTATACGGCATCAGGGTCATCAACGCCGTCTTTGATAGTAGCGATCATACCACCCTCTATGGGGTACAGTGAGCCGTTTTGAGCAGCCCTGGGGATGAACACGTCGGTCTCATCACACTCCTGCTCAGCAGGCTTTATCCCCTCAGCCTCAAACCATTTTTGGAGATCCTCAAAGGTTATTGCAATGTCCAGAAGAGAGGAGAAACTGTCGGCCTCCTGCTTTTTTGCAATGCAGGGACCGGCAAATACAATGCCGATCTCCTCGCCGTACAACTGACGAAGCATAACAGAGTGAGCGAGCAGCGGTGAGAAGACCGGTGATATAAATCCGGTGAATTTCGGCAGGTGCTTGGTGATAAGATCAACCGCAGCAGGACAGGCAGATGAAAGCACCAATCCCGCCCCTTCGTTCATCATCCCGACAACGGCAGAAGAGACCTCCTGGGCACCCAGAGCAGTTTCACTCACGCCAAAAAAACCAAGTTTCCTGATGGCATGTATGAGCTGTCCGGCAGAAGCATCCTGAAATTCTCCTGCAAAGGAGGGCGCAAGAGAGAGAATGCACTTCTCTTTTCTTTTAATCAGATGCATGGAGCGGCGCAGGTCATCCCGAACCCTCTTTGCACCCACCGGACAGGCATCGACACAGTGACCACACAGTATGCACAGATCCGGTACAACTTCCGCTTCACCGTTTACCACCCGTATAGCTTTAACCGGACACTCCCGTATGCACTTGTAACAATCCCTGCACCGGGTCTCTTCACTATAGATAGGGTTAAGATACTGCACGCTACTCTCCTTTAGCCTTTTGGAGGCTGCAATTTAATATATCGATCAAACTTCCTCTGTCAATATTGGGAAAGAACTCACCATTAATCCAGATATTTGGCCCGTTGACACACTCTCCCCCACAGCGACAGCCCTTGATTTTTACACTTGCATCTATCCCCTTTTGGGCAACAAAGTCCCGTATGATTTCATAACTCCTGCCATTTCCCCTCGAGTAACAGGAACTCCCCATGCAAATTGTAATTTCTATGGTTTTCATTTTACGTTTTCACCTTTTTTTGCTTTACCATTTTGACGTAACCTTGTACAGAGCACTGCAAGACCGCTGGACAGATCCTCATTCTGCACCACTACTGTATCGGGTACAACCAACTTAACCGCAGTAAAATTCCAGATGCCCTGAACGTTACAGGAGATCAGCATATCTGTTATCGTCTGTGCCACTGATGAAGGTACGGTGAGAATTGCCATGTGTACATGCATCCTCGATGCAAGATTGCTGAGTTTTTCTATGCCAAGGACCTTCTTGCCATGTATCACCTTGCCGATTTTTACCTTATCCGAGTCAAAAGCTGCAATAATATTGAGGTTATGGTTGAAAAATCCACCATAGCCAAGAAGAGCGGTGCCAAGACTTCCCGCCCCGATCAAAAAAGCATCATTACTGTTGTTCCATCCAAGAAAGGTTTCTATGGCCTCGATGGTATCGTTTACATCGAATCCTATGCGGGGTCTGCCGATAATGCCGGTTACTGCAAGGTCTTTTCTGATTTGAATCGGTGCGCAGAGCATTTTTTCTGCAATGACTGTCCCTGAGACGACCTCTATCCCCTGCTTTCGCAGAGAATGAAGGATGCCTAAATAGGATGGTAAGCGTCTGATGGTGGGCTGAGCCACTTTTTTGTACTGTTCAGCTATTTCCATCATGATTACCCTTTCTAATTCGATATTTTTTTATCGATATATTTTGTACTAATATAACACTGTTTTGGGGGTTTGGCAACTGTTTTTTTTGTTTCTGTTGGATTAATATTTTGGGTTACCCATGATATCCCAATATCCTCTCGAACAAACATCGTAATTGCAAAAAAAAGCTCCAAATGAGAGAATTAATAAATATCATACCTATACTCTGTAATAAATATTTTTATGTAATACAGCTCTTCTAATAAGTAAGAGGTCAAATGGCAAACACTTTCGATCGCGTCAACAGCTATCTCTCTGAGCTTCTCAAGGATTGCTCTCTGCAGAATATTGTCCGCAAACTCTCACCGAACAAATCAGAGCTGCCAGTGCAGATCCCGCGAGGTGAATCTCCTGAAGCCATGGAGCAAAGGCTTGCGTCACTTCACCTGGAAGAATCAGACCTGGCACTCATTGCAGATCAGTATAGCAGAACCTCAGGCCATCTTTATGCCCGAAACATCGAAAACTATATCGGTACCCTAAGGGTTCCTCTTGGGATGATTGGCCCATTACGGGTAAACGGTCTTTTTGCTGAGGGCGATTATCTCCTTCCCTTTGCCACAACCGAAGCTGCACTGGTGGCATCGTACAACCGCGGGGCCAGATGTATCACCGAGGCTGGTGGGTGTACTTCCATGCTTCTCAATGAAAGCGTAGGCAGGGCTCCCGGGTTTATCTTCGACTCAATTATCGAATCGGGAGCCTTTGTTGTGTGGATAAATGATCAATTCGAAAAATTCAGTAAGATTGTTTCCGGTACCACCAATCACGGCAAGCTTGTCAACATGAAGATCACTATTGAGGGGAACCACGTTTACATTCTGTTCGAATTTACCACCGGCGATGCTTCCGGACAAAACATGATCACCATCGCTACCGAACAGATATGCCGATATATCAACGAGTCCAGCCCCGTAAAACCGAAGGCATCCTTTGTTGAGGCCAATATTTCGGGTGACAAGAAAGCCTCGTTTCAGTCGTTTCTCTCGGTGAGGGGTAAAAAAGTCGGTGCGGAGGTGATACTCCCTGCCCAGATCGTCCAACGGAGACTCCGCACAACACCACAGGAGTTAGAGCGGTATTGGCGGATTTCCGGTGTTGGTGGTTCCCTGAGCGGCACGCTTGGTATGCAGGGGCACTACGCCAATGGTCTGGCAGCGCTGTATCTTGCCTGCGGTCAGGATGTGGCATGTGTTGCAGAATCTGCAATCGGCATTACCCGCCTTGAGACAACTGATAACGGTGACCTTTACGCTTCGGTTAATCTTCCCAACCTTATGGTCGCATCGGTTGGTGGAGGCACCACACTTCCAACACAGCAGATATGTCTGAAAATCGCCGGTCTTGCTGGTCAGGGAAAGGCCCGGGCTTTTGCCGAAGTCGCCGCAGCGGTGTGCCTTGCAGGCGAGTTATCCATAATGGGCGCACTGTGTGCAGGTGATTTTGCCAAGGCACACAACGTCCTTGCACGCGGGAGAAAGGTTGAAAAGTGAAAAAGAGCGCAGAAAATGAGAGTCTTTTTGTAAACAGATTATGGCAGTATCAATCGGAACGGTTTCCGGTGTTTGTGCATGGACTTTCGATTGCACCCCTTGCATTTGCATCACTTGCCGTTTCCCGTGCACTGCGGGGAGAACCGACATTTGTCCCGTTGCTTCCCCTTTTAGGGAGCATTGTTTGTGTCGTGCTGGCGTTTTTTATTCTGCGGGTTTGTGATGAGTTCAAAGACAACGCAGACGACACCCTTTACAGACCAGATCGGCCTGTACCACGGGGGTTGATTTCTCTAAGAGAGCTTTTCTGGTGTGCAGTTATAAGCTGCATGATTCAGGCAGCTTTGACATTTGCCATAAATCCCGCAGCACTGCCTTACCTTGGTTTGGTCTGGCTGTATACGTATCTGATGAGAAGGGAGTTTTTTATTCCCGATCAGATTAAAAAGCACCCTATAGCCTATATGGTTTCTCATATGGTAATTATGCCGCTAATTACACTATATGCAACGAGTATGGATTGGGCAGCCCATACCAGAACTCCAGTCCCACAGCTAGGGGCGTTTTTGCTCCTCTCCTTTTTCGGGGGAATGATCATCGAGGTTGGGCGAAAAATACGAATACCTGCCGATGAGCAAAACGGCGTACAGACCTACTCTTCACTTTTTGGCCCAAGAAGGGCTGCCCTGCTCTGGCTTGGGATTCTTTTTACAAGTGCAGTGTTTGCCTCAATGGTGGCGAACAATCATGCACCCGGAAGTGCCATGGTTATACTATTGACCCTCTGCCTCTGCACCGCTTCTCCTGCTCTTATTTACATTTTGAACCCGCACTCAACAAAAGGAACTATTATTGAACTTTTTTCCGGTCTCTGGATTCTTCTAATGTACACACTTATCGGATTTTTGGCATCGGGTCTTTTTAGACAACTTCCAGGACTCTCTTTATGAATACATTTACAGATAAAACTAACATCATAAGTTATGATGAGTCATCCATTGGAGCCAAAGCAGCCAATTTGAATCAGCTTGAAAAGTGGCGTTTTCCAGTTCCTTCCTTTTCTATCATAGATGCAGGGGTAGTTAAGAGACATCTGGACTCTTCTATCCGCTCTAAACCACCCCGGGAAAGGGCTGAGCACATCAGGTCTATCGTACCTGATAACGAACTTGAAACAACAATTGTGGAGATAAAAGACTCTCTGCTTTCTGGCGATCGTCTGGTCGCAGTGCGCTCCTCCTCTGCAGGTGAAGACAGCATAGAGCACTCCTTTGCAGGTCAGCTCGATTCTTTTCTGTATGTTAACGAAGAGACACTTCTCGATGCCATACGTGGAGTGTGGGCTTCAGCCTACAGTCCGCGTGCTGTGGCCTACAGGGAAAGAAGCGGTCTTGCAGTCGATGATGTCGATGTAGCAGTTATAATTCAGGAAATGATCGACGCGGAAATCTCGGGTGTTGCTTTTGGAATTGATCCTGTTACGGGCAATCGCCGGGCAGTGGTCATTTCGGCAGTATATGGTTTGGGAGAGGGGTTGGTTTCAGGTGAACTTGATGCAGACCGCTACGTAGTTGACTATGCCGGTGAAATAACGACTGACAAACAGATTGCGACAAAGAAGAGTGCACATTTTTTTGATTCTGCCACCGGACACGGGACGATCAGTACGAAAATCGAAAGCCAAAAACAGAACATGGCCTGTCTTAACGATGACCAAATAATGCATATAGCAAATGTCACACGGGCCATTTCAAAGCAGTATGGGCGTGCACAGGATATTGAATGGGCAATTGAAGCAGGGAAACTCTACATATTGCAAAGCAGACCAGTCACCACAGTGGCTGCCGTTACCGACAAGTCTGATATAAAAAGAGTATGGGATAACTCCAACATCGTTGAGAGCTATGGAGGGGTAACCACTCCCCTCACCTTTTCCTTTGTGCAAAGCATCTATACAAGTGTGTACAAGCATTTCTGTACTATAATGGGGGTGGAGCAGAGTGTCATAGATCAGAATCCAGGTATATTCAGAATGCTTGGACTGATCAAGGGGCGTATCTACTACAATCTCCACAACTGGTACAACGTCCTCTCCCTTTTACCGGGGTACTCTGTAAATGCCCGTTTTATGGAACAGATGATGGGGGTAACGGAACGATTATCGATTGTTCCGGGAACTGTTTACAGCCAAAGAAATCGTTATCTCAACATTGTGCGAATGGCATTTCGGCTGCTGTACAACCTCGCATTTCTTAAAAAGCAAGTAAAACGATTTGAAAAGATTCTAAATAACACTCTCGCACCGTACGAAAAAGAGGGGTTTGGAGTACGTACGCCTCAGGAGCTTGTTAACTGTTACCGGGAACTTGAACGATCACTGCTTCCTCAGTGGCAGGCCCCTCTTATCAATGATTTCTTTGCTATGATTTTCTATGGTATTCTTAAGAATCTAGTGGTGAAATGGAAAGTGGATTCAGACGGCAGCTTACAAAATGATCTGTTGTGTGGTGAGGGCGGAATCATCTCAACCGAGCCATTGCGTAACATTCAGGCCCTTGCCAATCAGGCTCTTGAAAGAGAATCGATACGAGTACTATTCGACAGTGGCGATGACCAGGATGTGCTGAGACGTCTGGGGATGAATGGCTCAGACAAAGAAGTTGCGCCGGAAATCACCCAATTTGCTTGCGAATTGCGTAATCATCTTGCAAAATATGGGGACCGCTGTTGCAATGAGCTAAAACTTGAAACCATCACCCCCCGCTATGATCCGTCAATCCTTATTCGGCTCGTGCGTTCATATGTGGAGCGCGGATTAATTGACACAGCAAAACTACGCAACCGAGAAATAGAGATCAGAGCCAGTGCACAAAAGCAGGTTCAAAAACGGCTTGCATTTCATCCGTTCAGAAAGTTGCTTTTTACCTATGTACTTAAAATGACGCGCTTACTAATAAGAAACCGTGAAAACCTTCGTTTCGGACGCACGCGGCTTTTCTCTGTTATACGGGAACTGTTCCGCACGATGGGCAGAAGGCTTTACGCAGAGGGAATTATTGAAGACCCCTCACATATTTTTTATCTGACACGTGAAGAGATCTTTGACTATACAGAGGGAGCTGCGGTTGAGATCGATCTCAGAAAAACAATTAAAGTGCGGATAGAAGAGTTCGAGGGCTACGAGGAAACGGATGTTGCTGACCGGTTCGAGACATATGGCATGGTATACCATGTTAATGATTTCTCTCCAGTTGTAGAACAGATGGATGGAGATGCAGATCTCTCGGGTACAGGATGCTGTGCCGGGGTAGTGAATGGCAGAGTGAAGATAGTACATGATCCAAATAATCCCGGTGATCTTCAGGGGTGCATCCTGGTGGCCAAACGAACTGATCCGGGATGGGCACCACTGTTTCCTCTGGTAAAGGGGATGATAATAGAACGTGGAAGCCTCCTTTCACACTCAGCAATTGTTGCAAGGGAGATGGGGATACCCGCTATTGTGGGGGTACAGGACTGCATTGAGCAACTTCAAGATGGAGAAGAGGTTTGTATTGATGGAGGAGCTGGAACAATTGTAAGGTTAACAGCACAAAATGGGGACCACAATGAGTGCGCAGATACAAACTAGAGCATCATTTGATTTTATCCGTTATGCCAACTGCTGGGAAGATGCAGATGTGCTTGTATCGGGTTTTAACAATAAGCAGGGCGGGACCTTTTTCTCCATCGCATCATCGGGTGACAATACCCTTTCCCTACTTACCCTCAACCCCTCCTGCATCATTGCTGCGGACCTGAGTGCCGCACAACTTGCCTGTCTTGAGTTGCGTATGCAACTTTACAAAAGTTTCAGCTACGAACAAATGAAGCTCATGCTTGGGTATGCGGACTTTGGGAAAAACGAGAAAAACTATCGGATCAAGTGGTACAAATCGTTACGGAACAGGCTTTCGGAGCGGACAAGTGAGTTTCTGGATACCCAAATCAACCAAATTGAGAGCGGAATAATTCACGCCGGGAAATTTGAACACTACTTCCTGATTTTCAGAAAGAAAATTCTACCGCTGGTTCACTCAGACGAAGTGATTGGAGCATTGCTGGAAGAAAAAACTCAGGAGCAAAGAGAGGAGTTCTACTGCAAGAAATGGAACTCCATTCGATGGCGCATTATGTTTTCGCTTTTCTTCTCCAGAACGGTGATGGGGTGGGCTGGTCGGTCTCCCCAATTTTTCGATCAGGTAGACGGACCAGTTGCCAGCCGCATTTTTAACAGGGTAGAATACGCACTTTCCAAACTCTCAACTCACGACAACCCCTATTTGCACTACATATTGAGAGGGACTTTTGGCCAGTTTCTACCGCACTGTGCCAGAGAGGAACATTTCCAAGCGATACGTGATCGTATAGACAGAATAGAGATTGTACATGGTTCTGTAAACGATGCCGTAGAGAAGTACAGAGACACAGTTGATGCTTTCAATCTTTCGGACATATTCGAATACATGGACACAGAGGAATTTCGCCGGTGCGCACAAACGCTTCTGAATGCAGCAGCACCTGGTGCACGACTGGCCTACTGGAATATGCTGGTCCCAAGAAGCATCGCAGAGATTTTTCCGGATCAGGTTACAAGAAATGACACCCGCAGCCATGAACTGTTCCTCCGGGACAAGGCCTTTTTCTATCAGAATTATCATCTTGATGAGGTAAATCGATGAACCTGCAGCGTGAATTTATTGCAATAGCTGGTTATTCCACAGTGTTTCTTTTGATTTTCGGGGTTGCCGAAACGTGGCGGATAGTTGGCTCACCGTATACAGAGAAGACAAGGAAACTGGTACATTTCGCCTCTGGTGCAGTATGCCTTAGTTTTATCTATCTGCTTCAGTCGCACTGGTCGGTGCTGATACTGTGTATACTCTTTGTGGCACTAATGTACCTGACAAAAAAGTACGGTCTACTTAAGTCTGTTCACGATGTGGAACGGAAGTCAAGCGGTGGGTTCTATTACCCGGCGGCAGTATACGGCACCTTTTTCATAGCCGGAGTTTTTAATCAGCCCCATTTCTATCTTATCGCAATTCTGGTATTGGCAATTTCAGATTCTCTTGCGGCACTTGTTGGGGGGCGCTACGGATTTAAGATGTACAGAACCGAAGACAGCTATAAGAGCCTGGAAGGTTCGGTCATATTTTTTCTTGTTACCTTTATTGTTGTCCACACCTGCCTTCTTCTGCTTACCCCCATTGGGAGGGCTGAATCACTGCTTGCAGCAGTATATCTGTCAATTCTGGTCACCGCATTTGAGTCGATCTCACTTGGCGGAGCAGATAACCTTTTTATACCACTTGGAACGATTTCGATACTCATACGAATAGTCGATCAGCCCCTTTCTATTATGGTCAACCGGATAACAATCCTTTTTGTCCTGTACTGGTTTATCTATCTTACCGCCAAGCACACCCGGGCAATTGGGCTTAGTGCAGTAATAACCATTGCACTTCTGGGGTTTGGTGCCTATGCACTCGCAGGTCTGGAGTGGGTATTTCCGGTGCTTATCGCTACGTCTTTGTTGAGCCGGGTTGATATTTTTCTTGAACCATCCACTACCTCCGATCCTCAATACAACATCCGTCCAACATTCTACGTTATAATTGTCTCCTTTATCTGGATTCTTGCAGGATTGCTGATTTCAGATTACCGCCATGTCCTGTTTGTCTCATTTACTGCGAACCTGACCTGTTCACTTTCCATTTTCTGGAAGCGACGTTCAAAACTTACCCATATTCCCTATCGTCTCTCTTTACCGCCATGGCTTCGCCATGCAAGAATGCCTCTAAGAAATATTCTGCTCACCCTCATTCTCGCTTCGCCTTCACTGTTTATCAGCTCTTCACTGTCACCCTTATTTACCCTTGCGATGATTTTATCTGTCAATTTTGCAATTGAAATAACCTATTGGCAGTTGGAACAGAGAAAGAGAGGGTCGTGGCCGAATATAAGATTTCTTCAGGCTACAACTCTGATCTCCATCTTCTGGACTACTCTTGCAGCCCTTGTATCAATGTGGTATTATGACTTTGGTCCCCTAACCTCTTTTTGGAGGATATCGTGTACTCTGTGAAACCCCTTTGCTCAACAGAGGCTGATAGTGCCAGGCTGATCGATTTTCAGAACCAGCTCTATAAAAATGATCCATTCTACAGAACAAGCGATCCGCGCACCTGCATATACGAAAATGTTCTGTACATGGTGCAAAAAAATGGTGAGCCGGTTGGGTTTGCTGCTGGAATAATTAACCCTGCGCTCAACTATAATGAAGAACCTGCCGGGTGTATCGGATTTGTTGAATGCTCCAATGATACACTGGCAGCCACAATGCTTTTTGACACTATAGAAAAATGGCTCCTCGAGAGAGGCAAACGGTGGTGCATAGGGCCACTCAATGGTGACACCTGGCATTCTTACCGTGTGAGCGAACCGGATGACAACCATCCCTTTTTTCTCGATAATTACCATAAGCCCTGGTATGGTGATATGTTTCGTAAAGCCGGATACGAGTCAGCAGCCACCTATCGCTCCACCATTGCCCCCCCGCAAACCGATACGGCAATTCGCTGTAACCGTTTCTCCTCAATCTTTGCCGATCGTGGAATCATCACACGGCCAATTTCACTTGAACATTTTGATGAAGAGGTCAGCGGCATCCATTCTCTTTGCATAAGCGCATTTAGCAATAACTTCCTTTATACCCCGGCAAGTCGGGACGAAATCCTTCCCATGTATCAGGCTCTTAAGAGTGTTATCAACCCTCAGTTTGTAATGGTATGTGAAGATGCACGAAATGATCTGCTGGCATTCATCTTCTGCATCGATGACCTGTACAACAACAAGAAGAAGGGGTTAATTATAAAGACCGTTGCGGTGAAACCTGTTGCAAAAGCAAGGGGACTTGGCACCTATCTTGTAGAGAAAGCTCACCTGCTTGCAGGCAGTCAGGGGTATGATTACGTGATTCATGCCCTTATGCACGACCAGAATATCTCGACTCAGATTGCCAATGAAAGCAGTGCGATTCACAGGCGATATACACTGTTTGGAAAAAGGCTTCTATGAACCACAACATAGTTGAACTGCTTTATTGTGCGGCTGCTGAAAATCCCTCAAAGACAGCCCTGATTCACAATGGCAAATCAGTGAATTTCAGTGAGCTTGCCAGTCGTGTGCGCAGTACTGCCCACTCACTGCAAAAACGGGGAATAGGTTACAATGACCATGTACTCTTTTTTATCCCCATGTCCATCCCACTATATGCAATGATTCTTGCATGCTGGCACTGCGGTGCAGTGGCGCTGTTCATGGATGCCTGGGCGGGCAGAAAGAGACTCCAACATGCTGCAACACTTGCTCAATGTAAGGGCTTTACCGGTGTATTTCAGGCAAAAATCCTTAAACAGCTTGTCCCCTCTCTAAGGAAAATTCCGATCTCATTGCCAGTACAATTCCCCAGTCACGCCACAGCAGTGACTGACACTCCTTCTGCAGAAGTAAATGGGAAACATCCCGCACTTATCACTTTCACCACAGGATCTACCGGCATTCCAAAGGCGGCAAACCGTACACACGGCTACCTGCGTTCCCAGCACGAGGTGCTCAAATCACATCTGTCCCTCTCCCAAAAAGACATTGACCTTGTTACACTGCCGATCTTTGTTTTTAATAATCTGGCTTCAGGGATTACCAGCGTAATACCCGATTGCAATCCTGCGAAACCCCAAAAGGTCAATCCTTCGAGACTATACCGTGACATGAGCAACTATCGGGTGAGCTCAAGCAGCGGATCACCATACATTTTTGAACGGCTTGCAGAGTATTGCACGACAAAGAATAATCATCTGGACCACCTAAGGAAGATTTTTATCGGTGGTGCACCAGTTTTTCCCTCCCTTGCAGAAAAGCTTTGCAGGGCGTTTCCACATGCACAAATCGAGATTGTGTACGGATCAACAGAAGCAGAGCCGATCAGCACCATTGATGCGCGGGTACTTTTAGACAAAACAGATTCACTTAAGGGCCTCGCTGTCGGCAAACCAATTCCCGCCATTGACTTGCGAATCATCCCCTTCACCGATGAATCCACCGGAGCACTTTCTCCGGAGCAATTTCAAACATGGTGCCTTGCTCCTGGGCAAACAGGAGAAATCTGTGTCAGCGGAAAACATGTGCTTACCGAGTATTTTAAAAACCCTCTAGCCTGGGCACAGAACAAAATCCCTGCAGGCCCCATCATTTGGCATCGTACAGGTGATGCCGGTTATCTGGATGACAGCGGTGAACTCTATCTTATGGGCAGGGCCGGACAGAGATTTACCTTTAATGACATGAACTATTTCCTTATGCCACTTGAAGAGCGTCTTGAAGCCCTCACCGGATGCTGTGCTACAGTTTTGGAATCAAAGGGGGAGCTTACACTTTTCATAGAGCCCAGAAAAAAGATGCTGGAGAGGTCTTTTTTACACTCCTGTCTTCTTCAGACCGGACTTCCAAAAACCACCCACATCATGCAGTGCAGGATTCCAAGAGATCCCCGCCATAACTCCAAGATAGACTACGGGCGTCTCAGCAAACGGCTAATAACAAAGGAGAACATTCATTGAAAGTTCTGTTTGAAAAAATTGAGCAGTTCCGTTTAATGGTTGTGTTCATTTTGCTTGCATTGATAGCAGTGATGGCATATCTGGCCTCTTCGGTTAAGGTAGACAATTCAATCAATGTCTGGTTTGTCGAATCTGACCCGGCACTCATTTCATATCGCAACTTTCTTGATCAATTCGGGAATGATGAAGCAGTAATCATTGCACTAACCGATACTAGTGATAAAGATATCCATAAACGGATAGCGGAAAGTGAACAAATTGCAAATACGCTTGTTGATCTCCCTGGTGTTTCACGGGTTCTTGGCCCGGCATTTTCTCCCCGCTTCAACAACCGTCTTTATCCCAAAACACGACATATTCTAATATGCTCTCTGATCAATCCAATGTTCTTGCAGATCAGTTCATTGGAAAGGACAATCGCACAGTAGTGCTGTATGCATGGCTCGATACGATCGAACAGATCGATTCTGAGCGACCAATAATTCTTCAGTCAATTTATTCTGCAGTTGACAGGGAATTTGATGGAGAAGTTGCATTTGCCGGTTTTGGAGTGGTATTCGACGCTCTCAACAGAGCGACAGTGAAAGATGGAGCCCTTTTCACACTACTATCCTGGTCGATGGTGATAATTGTGCTTAAGCTGATCACCAAAACCATATGGTGGACCCTCATCGCACTGTTATCGGTCATTTGCGCAAACCTTTTTGTATTCTCACTTATGGCACTACTGAACCGACCGGTCACGATGGTGTCGGTGGCTTTGGCCCCCCTGATAATGGTTCTTGGAGTAGCGGTGGTGATTCATCTGTTTCGTCACTGGCAACAGATCGATACATCAAACACTCAAAAACCAATCCTTCTCTCTTTATATGCAGTAATTGTCCCCTGCTTTTTCAATATGTTAACCACTGCAGGAGGATACTTTTCTCTGTCAACTGCACGTATGGCGGTGACACGTGATTACGGTTTGTTTGCTGCTGCGGGTGCAGTATCGGTGTTCCTTTTTGCCCTTATTCTAACGGCTCTTTTTGGAAAAGTCCTCATGGACCGCAAGCAGTCACTTCCGTTTACAGAGACAAACCGGTTCGGATTGATTGCACAGAAAATTACTACCTGCTGCACAAGGAGTAGCACACTGATTTTAATCACTTCAGTTCTTGTTGGCATCACGGGTCTGCTAATAGCCTCAGGTATATCGGTGGACACATTCTCCATCGGCCTGCTGCCACCAGATCATTTGGTTCGCCAACACAGCGACCATATAGAGCAAAAAGCTGGGAACTATCTGCCGATGGAATTTCTTTTGAGATTGAGCGAACATGACAGCTGGAATAATCCGGAGACAATCGAACGGCTCAAGAGAGTTCATCAAGCAGTTTACGAACTACCTCAGGTTGACAACTATGGGATGAGTGCCGCCCTGACATCTGATGCACTTGCACTTTACGGTTCAAACCATGTTGCTTCACCGATCCAGAAGAGACGGTTGGAACAGCTGTTTAATGGTCTTATCAGCCCCGATCAGACCACCTTACGATTCACCATTAAGGCGCCAATGGCAAGTGCGGTTGCATTGAACACCCTGAGCAGTACTATTGCGGATACCGTTCAATCCATAATGGGTCATCATGTAGTAGTGGAGAAGAGCGGATATCTGCCGCTTTACGGAAGAATTATTGACAATGTGCTCTCGGATCAGATAGTCAGCTTCCTTGTTGCCTTTTCGGTCATATTTATCCTTATCTGGATTCTGTTTCGCTCATGGCGTTATGTTGCAGTCGCTCTGCCATCAAATCTTCTTCCGGTTATTGCCGTTCTGGCACTGATGCGCCTGTTTGGGATAAACCTCGACATTGCAACGGTGACCATTGCAGCGACAGTGCTTGGCATTATTGTAGATGACACCATACACATGCTCTTTTCAATACGAAACAATCTTCGTAAAGGGATAGGCGTTGAGGAGTCCATCGCAGATGCGGCTAAAAGCAGCGGTTCAGCGATAATCTCCACAAGCATCATTTTAGCTGCCGGATTTTTGATAATGGCATTCTCCTCTGTTGCATCGATTGCCTATACCGGTATTCTCACCGCAGCTGCTGTGCTGGCAGCGGTTGTAGCTGACTTGGTGGTTCTTCCTGCGGCTGCGAAGGTTTTTCTTAGAGAGCAGTGATGGTGGGGTGTGTGGAGTTTTCGGAAGAATCGGGACAATAACCATATTAGGAACACTTCGATACGGCCAATCGGAATTGGCCTACTCAGTGGAGCGGAGCATAGGTTTAGCAGGTGCTATGCGGGTAAATCACTTTGCGATAATCCTTTAGTTTATACCGATGTGCTCAGTTCAAAAATACCCGGTCACCGTAAGCAGCAGATTGGGAAACATCCCTCCATACTCGCTCTTTTTCTTATCCCCGATACCGATCTGAGCGCCGAGTTCTGCAGTGATGTTGTCCGATACATCATAGCTTACAGAAGGAAGAAGCATCACCGAAGCATCCACAAGGTTTCCAAGTGCAAACAGTGATGCATTGGTATAGTTGCCAAAAGTGTGGCTCAGGCCACCAAAGAGGTAGTGCCTGGCAAATCCGGCCATCTCTCCGGATAACATATATATAAGCTCCCTTGCACCGTAATCGGCGGGATCGGTTCTGCCGAGACCGTTATAGTAGTATTCAAGTATCATGTAAAGGCCGTTGGTAAAGGTGTAATCGAGACCAAGATCCGCCTGAACATAAAGAGAATCAAAATCGGTGTACTCCATGCCGCTGTAAAGCGGATTATTAACAGCTATTTCTGCCCATACACCAACCTCCCCTATCTGACCGGCCAGGTCAGCACCTGCCATGATTTTGCGGGGAATACCAAGAAGTGCCCTGTCAGCATTGTTCACCGACATCCCGCTGATTGACATGTCAAATCTTCCGGCATTGGTTTTATACCTGAAACCACCGCCGGAATGCTCAAAATTCCTGCCGGGTGCCGCAATCAGCGAAAGGCCGGAAAGCGCACCAAATGGAATCTCGGCCCGCAGAGCATTGACACCAGATTTGGGTGCAGCGGGGTCGAGGGGGTTCTTACTGTTCCAGATATCGGTAGGATTGAAGGCATAGCCTGTTCCCCAGGCAATCATCTGGCGCCCGATGTAGAGATCAAACCGGTCGAAATACATCTTTACAAGAGCACGATCAAGCAGGACTTTTTCTGATGAATATAAGGAGGAGTAGGGCAGGAACTTTATGATATGATCAAAGTCCACATCGGAAAGCATCATTGAAAGCTCTTCATGAGCATTCATAAGGGAGTCGGTATCCGACTGCATTTCCCCCAAGGCCAGCAACAATGGAAGCAGCAGCTCCTGAGCCGCCCTGTCCATAACGGAACCTTGCCTTATGGTTTCAAATGGATCCAGGGGTTTGAAACCTGCAGACAATATAACATGTGTTTCAATACCACCTCTGCTGTAATCCCAGCTTCCTTCAAGTCTTGCCTGGTTGATGTCGGAGAAGACCTCTTCATCTGCAAGGGTGAGGTTTGTTCTGTTTTGAAGGTACCCTCCGAACTGGAGGTCCGAGGCGTGGGTGGTAAAGATTGCTGCTGTTAGTATACAGAACGCTGTTTTTAATTTCATATTTCCTCCTGGACTATCTGCAATTGTATAGTTAAGGTTCTTCTCCCCTTCCGCTCACCCTGCCTGTACTGAGCCCTGCCGAAGTGAGTTTATCGAAGTGAGCTCCCAGTCGAAGGACTCCTTTCCCTTTCTGTTTTGGCAGAGGAACACTGAGTAGGCCAATCGGAATCCCGACGTAAAGTCGCATAGGCGTCAACTTAAGGTTTACAAAATGCTACCAAGCTCCGCTCACACTGAGCGGGACAATTCCTATTGGCCCAGTCGAAGTGTTCCTAACACATAGAAGTATAAAATGTACACACTTGTGAACCACTCTCTATTTCATGATAACTTTTTCTGTGCTAAATGGCTAAACTAAAAAAATTATGAACACTTCGACTGCCCCGATTCGGAAATCGGGTCGCTCAGTGTGAGCGGAGCAGGAGGCCGATCTGCTTCCTATCTTCCCCTCCGAAAGTCCCCCACCGATAACGCCATCTGGCAAGAAAATGCCAGTCTAACGTTATCAATATTCCCTCCAAAGGGCACTTTTAAAAAAATATGCCATTTGGCTGGAATATAGAGGGATTTAGGGGACTCCCGTCTCCCGTACACCAAAAGATTAGGGCTACCGCTCTCACCTACCTACTCAAATGCCTCTCAGAAAACATCCCCTCATCCAGTTCCAAATCATTTTCTATCTTGTCCATCTCCATAACAGTCCTGCTGCCTCTGAGGACATTTTTCATGGTCACCTTCTCAAAACTCCAGTATTCACCTACCCTCTTCACACCATCCACCGTTAGCGTCTTCCACAACTCCCCATCCTCATCAAAGTAGTGTACCTCCACAGGAACAAACTTCTCCTTATCAATCCAGTTTACCACCTTTGAGTAGGAGATCCCATCCTTCTTCGGTACAGCAACAAGTCTGTAACAGTTGCTTCCGTTTTTGTTCTCTTCCCCATCAAGAGTGATGGTATAGTCTTCGCGCATGTCTTTTGCAGACATATCTTCATAGGTAAAATCGCTATTGTTAATGGACTGATTTTTCTGGTGACTTGCAATTTTTCTTACCCGTGCAGTACGCGGGGAATAGAACCAGATATCATCCCCTTCATTGAGCATCAGTATTTTCATTCCCCGTATGCGTGCAGGTTCAACATACTCCATGAGAGATTTCTCACCCTGATTGAATGAATAGCTGATCAGTTTTGAGACAATCTCCCGCCCATCGGACCCAAACACTCTCTGGGTCATTTCTGATCGTGAGGTTTGTGGGTTTTGGTTAGCCTCCACCTTATCGAGTATTTCATCAACGGTAAGTGCATAAGCGCTGATAGTGGTGATGGCAATAAGTGCAGCTGTTTTCATACACATTCCTTGCTCCTTTTCTCCGGCACAGATTCTTTCTCACCGGCGATTTGTGATTTGTCTTTTTTGGCGGTAAATTTTTCGATCAAAGTAATCACAGCAGGCAACACAAAAGCGCTGCTGACAAAACAGGCGCCCACTCCAAAAAAGAGTGTCAATCCAAACATTGCGATCCCGGCATGTGATGCCAGACCCATGGAACCAAAACCTATCATGGTGGTAAGGGATGTCAACAGGATGGCCCGTCCGGTGAATCGCAGGAGTATCGGTACAGAGTTTCTCCCTTCGATATGGTATCGGTGAAGCATATGCACCCCATCATCTATACCGATACCAATTATCAGAGGTAAAGCCACAAAGTTCATCATACTGAGTTTCATGCCGCTTAGTGCCATAAGTCCAAGCATCCAGACTGCTCCAACAGCCAAGGGAACCATGGCAAGCAGCGTATATTTCAGAGACCTGAAATCGATGAGAAGAAATATGAAAATTGCAATTGCCCCGATAATAACCGCATCTCTGCCCTTCTCAGCCATAAGATTCATCATCAGCATCATAATTGCCGGCATGCCGGTAGTGCGTTCACTTACCCGTGAAATCTGCTCATTAAAGGTCTGCAGGCTGTTTTCATCCCATATATAGCCTTTGGGGAAAATGGTTATCAGCAGATCGTCGTTGTGCTGATTGACATAACGGTTGCGAATCTCTTCGGGGAGATTGTCGAGGGTGACAAGTTCTGTACCAGTCATTGCCAGCAGTCGGTCCTTAAGTATTTCCGAGGCGATGCTCTGGTATCGGCTCATTACAGAGAGGTCATCCTTTACAGAGATTTTTTCTGCAAGGGCCAGAATATAGCTGTCTTCATCAACCCTGCCCACAATCTGGTCACATTTGGCTATGATCTTGTTCTCCACACCACTTGCCATCACCGACATTTCGCCAATTTCAACAATGTTCTGGTGAAGTCGTGTAAGCTCCCTGATCAGTTTCTCCATCTCCTGGGCGCTAATCTCCTCTGGAACGGGAGTTTCCATTAACTGTGCACGGAAAGTGTCAATCATCGCAACATTTTCCCTCTGAACCGACTCTTCCTGCAGAAACTCCGTAACAGCATCAACTGCACCGATGAGACCTGTTCGATTTCCAATTCTCTTGAACTCTTCAACAAGCTCGCGGCTCTCCTCCAGATCCCTTGCCTTGACCATTGCATAGTCGGGGGACATTTCAAATTTTTCGATTATTTTGTTCTGCGCACTCATGCTGGGGATATCTGTAGGCATAAGCTTCATCATGTCATATTCCCACTCCATATTCAATCCACCTCTGACGGAAAGCACCATAAGTACAGCCGAAAGAATGATTATTGTAAGAGCAACAGGAACTTTTCCGACAAATTTACCGGCAGCAGACAGGAACCCAAACTGTAGCGGACGTGCTACCCAGCTAAATACCGAGAGAGTGAAAAAAGAGAACACCACGCCCCAGACACGGTTCCATGCGCCCACAACAGATCCAAGCTTTATCTTCCGTAAAAAGTTACCGGCAACAGAATATCCCTTGTTGTCCCATACAATGAGAGCCGGCAACATAATCATCTGGGCAAGAAGTACTGCAATGATTCCTATACCAGTCGATACACCAAGCTGAGAATAGGCTTCAAACCGTGTAAACTGAAGACAGAAAAAGACAATTGCAGTAGTAAGAGCGCCGGTAACAACACCAGCACCTACCCTGTCGTACATAAAACAGAGTGATTCGCTGACACTCTTGCCGTGTTCTCTTCCGTCACGAAAACCGGATATAAAATGTATCCCGAAATCGATTCCCAGACCGACAAGCACAATGCCAAACCCCGCAGACATTGCATTGAGATAACCAAACACCAAAGCCAAGACCCCTGAAGTCCAGATAATTCCGACAACCAGTGTCGCAACCGTCAACAACGGGTATTTCCAGTCACGAAACGCTCCAATAAGTAACACCAGTATAAGCCCGAGCGCTACAACACTTGGCCACCCGAAATCATCGGCAAGTGCATTGTTTTCATCAATCTGCATCATCACAAGACCGGTACGGCCAATTTCCACATCAGGGTATAGATCATCAATCAATGAGAGTGTATCGTCTATTCTGTAACCCAGATACATTATATCTTCAAATTCATTGAAACTTATGGAAGGCTGGACCATCATCATAAGCATACTATTGTCGGATGATATCATGTACTGAGGCCCGGAGATAAACTCAGCAACAGCTTCTGCGGCATAGGCACTGTCGCCCTGCTCCAGAAACATGTCTATACTATAGAGAAACCGGTTTATCCCCTCAAGACCCTGCACAGCCTGTGATTCACCATCCAGTGAAGTAAGATTGTCGGAATTTTCTATAAACTCCTGTTCAAAATTGTTGTTTATGTTCTCAACAAGATCGGCAAGTGCCACCGAGCCAAACATTTGGAGCATATTATCGAGATCGCTTGTTTTTTGGATTATCATTCCGTGCTGAGCGAAAAACTCATTGTCAAGTTTATAATCGATCCGGCGCACAAGATCGAGAGTGTCGTAGCTGATCTCAGGGGGGAATTTACCCTGTAAGAGAGCAAATCTTTGCATCAAAGAAAGTTTGGTGTCTTCAGCGGGCTTAACCAGCTGGATTACCCCAAGGCGGGATGCAAGCTCCTCTGCCACTTCATGCATGAGCGTAACATCTTTTTCTTCACTTTCGATTGTAATCATCACCGTTGCATCAGAAGAGTAGTCTTCTATGATCTCCAAATACTCCCGTATCATCGGAATATCTTTTGGCATCATGTCTGCAATCTGCGTCTTCATTCCAAGCCTGCTGGCAGATACAAGCATCAGGATTGTCAAAACGACACAACCGGTGAGAACCTTACCGGTGTGATTGTTTATCAACCCGGCAAGCCTTTCAAAAAACTTCTCTCTGAGCATCATAATAATTCTCCTGTAAATTTTAAACTGATTCCAAATCCAAATCGGTTTGCTCAAGCACTCCGGAATTTTTTGCCATCGCAGCGGCTATGGCCTTGTTCATCAGATGAGGCACTTCTGATGGGACAAGTATCATAGAGCCCTTGTTTTTTACTGCATCAAGCAACTGATTGAGTGACCGAAGCGTCATAGCCTCTTGGTTACCCTTATATTTTTCTGCAGCTAAAGCATATTTTTCAGAAAGTTCTATCTCTGCGGAGCCAAGGATTACCCTTGCATTCTTCTCCCTCTGTGCCTGTGCCTCCTTACTCATTGCATCTTCAAGCTCTTTTGGGACGACGATGGCCTTTATCTCAACCGACAATGATGTGATACCCCAGGGATTGGTTTTTGCATCGAGAATTTTCTGAAGCTCCTGCCCGATCTCATCTCTGTTCATAAGCAGATCTGTAAGAGTTGTTTTACCGATGATATCGCGCAGTGCCGCCTTGGCGCTGAGAGGAACTGCAGCACTAAAATTCTGGACCTCAAGTTTTGCCTTGGCCGCATCCCAAATCATCCAGAACATTATGGAATCCACAAAAACCGGCACCGCATCTTTAGTCAAAACCTTCTCAGCCGAAAAGTCAGTTACCGTAATTCTGCAGTCTACGTATCCGCAGGGTACATCAACAAAGGGAATAAGAAAAAACAGCCCCGGCCCCTTGGCTTTTGTGAAGCGCCCGAAACGAAGCAGCGGTACCCGCTCCCACTCGAAAGCAACCCGAACAGAAAGAGCAACAATTATAAGAATTGCACCTGCAATTGCAATGTAGATGGACGATGCACCCTCGACACTCCCTGAAACTATAAACAATACTGCCGCGATGATGAGAGCAATACCATTTATAACATAGCGCTGAAGAGTAAACAACCGTTTGGTAAACGCACTCAGCAGAGGATTAAAATCCCTGCTCTCCCTAAACTCATTTCTATTTGCAAATCTCATTCTATCTACCTCCTTTCCTGGAGTTTGAACGCTCTTTAACAATCTTATTAAGAGTCAAAAAAATATCATCAGTGCTTATCCCCATTGCCGTCACTTCATCGAGAAAACTAAAGCAGAGCCTCTTTAACCCCTTCTCTTTTTCCCCCGGATCAATTGTATCATTTGTTTCTGAAACGAACGTACCGGTCCCCTGCTGAGTGTTAACCACACCCCTGAGTTCAAGCTCGCTGTAAGCCTTTACGATGGTGTTTAGATTAACCTGAAGATCAACAGCAAGCTGTCGAACAGTGGGAAGCCGCTCTCCGGGCTTAAGCATGCCATTAGCAACTCCGTAGGTAACCTTATTAACAATCTGGCGGTAATAGGGTACACCGCTAGAATTACTGAGAGAGAATGTGAAAGCCACGGTGTTTCTCCTGGTGTTTTATTGTTATGGTTAACTATTACACTAAGAGTATAGTACATTTGAGAGCTGTTGTCAATAGTAACTGTTTAAAACCGGGTGAAATGATTATAAAGATGCACACACACACATTCTGCGACTTCTGTTGTATCGCCCCCCTGCAATCAGAAAGGGTGAATGCTATACAGATAAAGAGTTGCAGCATCTGTGGAAGTTCCGGCGTTGTGGTCTGCATCTGAGCAGAATACAAGACTGCTTCGTTTTTTTGAAAAAAGCAACCAGATCATATTTATTGTCAACCTACTTTTACCTGAATTGTACGATTTTTTGACCAAAAAAGAGCTGTTCCTCCTCAAGCATGCTCTACTGCTTAGCACCTCAAGTGGTTATGGTTATTGTATTTGGTTGTCGTTTATCAGTGGCTGTGAATGGATTACCCCATCCCAGTAATAACAAAAATCACCTCCCCCCGGAAACAGGCCTTCTTACAGGACTTGTCTAACTCGATCTCTCCGGCAAAGGAGATTGAAGAGCTCCCTGAGGAGATTGGAATTTTGGTGAAACGGGGAAAACTTGATGCTGATATATACAATTTAACATCATTACCTTCACCTATAGGGAAGTCAGAAAAACTGGTAGAATTACATCTGCTCGGGTATGGTATCGGGTTTTGCTTCCTGGCTTCGTACTTTCTGCTGTTTTTTTTCGAGACCCGTTACCGGTCCCGGAAGCAAGGGGGGATTTTTCGGCTAGGAGCACAGGGTAGACACAGATCGGCCCAGGCATCCCTCATCCCCCATTAAGAAAAACAGCCCTCAACCCTCTCCCCACACCTTCCGCACACCCCGGGGTTGTGCCACACCTGAGAAATTGTATACCCCTCTCTTTTTACCAGCACCTCCCCGCAATTTGAACAGATGGTATTGGATGGTCCAGCCACATTTCCAGCATATATATACTTAAGCCCATGCTTTTGCCCTGTCTCCATTGCCAGTTGCAATGATTCTGCGGGTGTTGGCTTGTAATCGATCATCTCATACTGCGGGAAAAATCTTGATATATGCCAGGGGACACCTTTGCCCAGTTCAAAGGCGATAAATGATGCTATCTGATCGAGCTCTTCGGGAGAATCGTTCTCTGCTGTTACCAGCAGAGTGGTAACTTCAAGCCAAATACCTGCCCGTAGCACATTTTTCAGGGTCTCAAGAACAGGGGTAAGATGCGCTTTACAGAACTTTCGGTAAAAATTATCGCTGAACGCCTTCAGATCAACATTTATTGCGTCAAGCCAGGGAGCGATCATCTCCAGCGCCTGTTGAGTCATGTACCCGTTGGAGACAAAAACCGTCTTAATCCCCTGTTCTTTTGCCAAGCGACAGGTAGCGAGTGCATATTCAAAAAAAATGGTGGGTTCGGTGTAGGTAAAAGAAATACTCCTGCACCCGTTCTGTTTGGCTATGGCAACAATCTTCTCCGGCAGAAGCGCTTGCCCCCAATTTTCGCAAAACTTTTGAACCCCTAGTTGAGAAATCTGCCAGTTCTGACAGAATCCGCATCGAAAATTACACCCTATGGTAGAAAGGGAGAAGGTATCGGTGCCGGGAAGAAAGTGATAGAGCGGTTTTTTCTCAACCGGGTCAATCTGTTGGGCAATGGCCCTTCCATAGGCATGGGTGTACAGCTTACCGTCAACATTCTGTCTCACTGAACAGAATCCGAAATGGTCAGGCTCTATTCTGCAGTTGTGGGCACACAGAAAACAGCGCACTATTTTGCCGTCGAATGGCTCGTAGAGAAGCGCTTGTTTCATATCTATCTCTCCATGGTTGGAAAAATGTTGTTTTACCACTCGGGTTTCGCTTAGCGGTTTCGTGCTTTTCTTCTGTTTTTTAAAACACGTTCCCGTGAGAAGGAAAAAAAAGGAGATGGTAATCCATTCAGACTCTGCCCTACCCCTCGACACCCATGACTTGGCCTGGGTTGGCACTGTTACCCCGACAGTCTCCCCCTTACTTACATTGCAAAGCAAGCAAAAAAAAAAACATGCTCCGGAGAAGCATGCCACCCGGAGCAATTTTTCATCAGTCATCTGTTCTACCATCTGAACCCTGCACCCTTCCGATCAGGCCAGAGCCCCTAGAACAGAATCAGCAGACAGATCATACTCTGATGGATTAACGATCGATTCAATACGCCATGGTTGGGACACAGAACCATTTCGATTGGATGCCAGATTTCTGATAAACGTCTGTTTTAACGGCTTCTGCCGGCTATCAAGACACATGATCAAAAAAGGTGCCATAAGGTTGTTGTGGTCATTTTTGAAGACCATACCAATTTCACCCGATTTGAGCTTAACAAAGCTTCCAACCGGATAGATGCCCAGCAGCTTCACCAGAGCATCAACAAGATTCACCGGATACTCCTCATCAATCCCCTGAAAAATAAGCGCCACCGCTTCCTGAGGAAGACACTCTTTACGGTGTTCAGTCTGATTGGTCAAAGAATCAAAAACATCGGCAATTGCACAGATCATAGCTTCAGGCTCAATGCTGTGATTTCTGAGTCCCTCAGGATAGCCACTTCCATTAAACCGTTCGTGATGCTGATAGACAATCGCCCTGACAGTGGCAGAAAAATTGCCGGTCTGCTCAAGAAGCGATACTCCAAGCTGGGGATGCAGCCTGATAGCATCGTACTCGAACTGTGTAAACTTTCCTGTTTTTTTACGTATATGTTCGGGTATACGTAGCATACCGATATCATGAAAAAGCGCCCCTACAGCACAATCTACTACCGTTTCTTTACTCAATCCCATGGAGTGCGCCAGAGCAGCGGCAATAACGCAAACATTAACAGAGTGCTCATACAAGGGATCATCCTTTGCCTGCATTCTGCAGACAGCAAAAAAAACATCCCTCATAGAGACCACTTCATCAACCAGCATGGAAATAGCCTCTTCGACACCACTGGAAGCAAATGACCTGCTGCGCTGAGCAGATATCATACAGTTTTTTACAAGAGTAACCGTTCTGGCTTTAACCATTTTTGCACATGAAACAGCACGCTTGTATTCGGCCGCATCCGCTGCTGAGTAGGGGCTCTGTGCTATAGTTTCTCTGGAGAAATCACCCGATGGTATCTCTGATAAAGCCAGCGCAGCTTCGCTTCGGGTGGTGTTTATACACACCTCTTTTACACCATGATTACGCAACCGCTCAACCTGAGCCATATCCGTTACAACGGTGTTTGCCCGGAAGAGCAAAACGCCTTTACTGTTAAGAATATCCTCAACATACATACCGGGAAACAGATCATCAATGTGGATTTTTCTGCTAGTTGCTTCCAAAAACCACCTCCAAAAAATGTTAACTATCACCTATAATCGTATTATACAGATCATAGATTCAAAATATCAACATTGATCGCTGTTTTTTTTACAACCCCTCAGAATCCTCCCCATCACGGATCAACTCAAGACTCCCTCTTATCAACTCTTTCATATCAGCAAAGGTGATCAGGTTTAGCGCCTCATCCACCGTACACCACTGCGGGTCTCTTCCCGGCTCTCCCTCATGTACAACCTTTATAAATTTGTACACATAGTAACTGACACTGTAATTTTTATCCTCAAAAGAGAATCGCCGAATTCCACTATAACCAACCAACTCCCCACTGATACCAGCCTCCTCCTGCAACTCCCTTTTTGCAGTTTGCTCCTCCGTCTCCCCCTCTTCCATATGCCCTTTGGGTACAATCCAGTGGTGGCGATTTTTCTTTGCACGCACCAGAAGAAGCTCTATCCGGCCATCCTCACCTACTCTGTATGCAATTGCTCCCGCCTGATTAATAGTCACAATAGCTTATTCCTTTTTTTGGGTTTTTAGTTTTTCCTATTGAGAGGTTTTTGCGTGGCTGAGCATCTCTCCCTTGCTTAAAAGCCTCCTGAATCCGTCCGAGTGGGGACTAAGGGGCACCAGGGAGGCTTTTTCTACCTCCCCGTTTTAAGCCCCTCAATCTTCTCAAGCGCCAAGCTTAATGGTGCAACCACATTTCTCAACTCAGACTCTTTATTTCTCTTTCTCCAGAGCAGTTGAAATTGATTCAACAGCCGGTATCCTGCGCTGATCAGTGCTTCTGCAGAAATCAACTCAGAGTCATTCTGACCAAATTCATACTTTTTCTTGAAACAGAGCAGCGCATTTGTCCAGCCAACAGCTTCCGCACTCCAGATAAATTCATCAAGGTCAATCAGCACATCACTATTTTTATTTATTGCACATCTGATTTTTTTTAATCTCTTCAGAATATCCCCCGATTTTCTGTAATTACTCTGCAGTTCCCCCGCTTCCATATCCATAACCTTCTGTTCGATATTCCAAAGCCCCTCCAACTGAACCACCCAGGCATACAGATTGGCAAAATGATAGGGGTAGATATCCCCAAGCCTCCGAAGCATAGAAGCTATCTCCTGTGCATTTTCGCCCCATTCCAAAAAAGAGAAGTCACGGTCAAAGATCTCATTATCCCCAAACGTTTCTGCACTCCAGGAAAGAGCCGCACCAAAGGCCATTCCATGCAATGAGTTTGCGAAAAAATTGACATGCCCGCAGTCCCCCCAATCGGTGTTCAACACCCCAAGGGCATTATGGGTTTTCCCGTAGGTTACCATTTTCCGTATATTATCCGAAGCACCACTGATATGGTGAATAAACCTGCTCCACCCCACAACTCCAGGACATACCAATTGTTTCACCTTCGCCCCTGCAAATGTCTTTACTCCCTTGTCGGTCACATCCGGGGAGTAGTCCCAGTTGAGAAAGAGTGCCTCCGACGGTATTTCATCAATAAGATCGGGATAATTGAGCACGATATCACCCCACAACATTGGCGTCTTCCCACCTGACTGCACAACACCCATGATTTTTTTAACAAAATCGACATACAATCTGCCAGCGCCCTCTTCCTGAGCTCTGATTTTGTTTCTCCCCTTCCCAAGATCAAACGTCTCATCACAGCAGATATTGAAATAAGACGAAGAGAACAGTGGCATATACTCCTCTATCATCGATTTTACTAATTTGAATCCCTCCTGTGATGATGGATCGATCGTATAGTGAGCCATCCGGTCCCAGAGATTGTGAGGAATCTCTGATGCCTTGATTTCAAGCTCATTGAGATGCTCAAAGCGTTTCAATCGCAAAAGCTCATAGAGGTGCCCGAAGGTGGAGAGTGACGGAACCAGATCGATATAGTGCTCCTGGCAGTATTCATCAAGCTCCAGAATTTCTTCTGCGGTCAGGGGATCTTTATCAACCCATAACTCCGGAAGACACCTGAATGCAAAGGAGTGCTCAACATACAACTGAAGCTGATTAATCTTATAGAAGGACAACCTGTCCACCAGCCCCTTAAGTGTATCCAGCGTCGGGACCTTTCCACGGGTTATGTCATGATAAAAACCCCGAAAAGAAAAATCCGGCGAGTCCTCGATCTCCATACAAGGGAGAGTGTACAGACTGTTCCTGAGAATCTGGGAGAAGGTGGTAACCCCCCTGAAAAGCCCCGCAGCACTCCTGCCATCGATTCTTACTGCGGTGCGATCAATAACCAGACGATAGTTCTCACTCCCAGTATCACTATCCCCATACCCAAGACTTATCATCTTTTCTGTTCCACAAAATCCCGGAACCAGTGGAATATCCAACCCTGCTGCGGCACGTATATTTTTTTGCAAAAACACGGCACTGCGCCTGAAATGGTGGCTGCCCGAGGGAAAAGTAATCGCATCAATGTCGTATAAACAGAAAGCACCTTCACCCTGACGTACTGTTTTGACCTCTGGAATCAGTTTCATTTTTTTACCCTGAATTACAATTTATTTATTTGCCCACAATTACCGATATATATTAGTACCAGCGAGGGGACATCATGGATAACGAGCAACAGATTGAAGAGATCCGAAAATACCTGCGCCAACTCACCAGAAGCGGCAAAAAGGTTGATGAGAACAGTGCCGCTTTCATGTGGATAAAAAAATACGCTGAACAATGGCGAAACACCCGCAATTCATCCACCCCATCAAAAAAGAGCTGCAAAAACAAGTAATCCCCTGCCCCACTCTCACCTTTTATACACAGGATGATAGTGCACATGCACCTGTTGCACAAAATCCATTCTACTAATTAATTCATTCTCAACGGCGGTGGCAATAACATTTCCGGAAAAAACCGTGATGTTACCTGCAACCCCGATAGTGACATTTATGACAAAATAGGGTCCAAACCGGTACACCTGAACCTGCTCAATGTCATCAACACCCGCAACTGAAGAGATAATTGAGCGTACCTGGGTCTCTATCCCTCCTGAAACAACCGTACTGATCAACTCCGATGAAGAGCGGCTGAGAATGGCTATCCCTGTTTTAAAGATAATTATCGCAACAAGCGCCCCGGCCAGAGGATCCACCCACAACAAACCCATCTTTCCAAGAGCAATTCCCAAAGCTGCTGCCATTGATGCAAACATATCGCTTCGGTGATCATACGCCAGGGCAAAAATGGCTGCACTTGCGGTTTTCTTTGCAACCTTTGCAGTGTACAGACTAAGTGCAAGCTTAAGGACTACGGTAAACAGAGCTACATACAGTGTATAGAGCTCTATATCAGCGACAAGCTGCTGCGGTTGGGTACAGATGGTTATGACCCGATTCAGCGCCTCCCAGAATATTGCCACCGCTGTAGTGATCACAAATGCCCCCACCACCAGCGCCGCAACACTCTCAAACTGCCGGTGCCCAAAGGGGTGCTCCTTATCAGGGGGCTTGCCGGCGATTCGCATAAAAACTTTCACCAATATATAATAAACTACATCGGTAACGGAGTTTATTCCGTCGGCTAACAGCGCAGTACTGTTGCCCAGTACACCGGCAGTGGTCTTAAGGATCGCCAGAAAGATATTGAAGAGGAGTCCTGAGTTGACAGCCCTGGCAGAGATGCGTTTGTGGTTGTTGTGATGCACAAGTCACCTGCCTTTTGCAGTTGGAAGGAGTGGATGGGTTTTGGGATAAATTACGTTATTTCGGGAGAGAAAGGGGGTGATTTTTTGTGAGATTTTGGGCACAGGTGTTACGTTAAGGCTTGTTTCATGTTCCGCTCACCCTGAGTCCCGCCTGGGCGGGCATACAGGTTAAGTTGATGGAAATTGAGAACGTTAGAGTATCTCAGGCGGGACTCTGAAGAGTGGTACTATGCAGGAGAGAAAAAATTGGCGGGATCCGGCCGCCCTGCCAGACCCCTGATTTGCAGGCCCGAAAGCCTGCAACGATAGCGAACCTTTACTGAAGCTGCTGAATCAGCATTCCGAACTTCATGTGCAGATCCTCTGTGGTACTTACCTGCTGCATGATTGTATTGTACTGATCAACTTCGAGCCCCTCCTTCTCGATTGCTTCAACAAACTTGTCGTTAGCCTCAATCTGCAACTGTTGTCTCTGCTCAGGATCTTCTACCTGCTGGAGCGATTGCTGGAACTCCTGATTAATTTCGGTAATTACCACATACGCGTTTGCAGCCATCTCAAGCTCCTCATCATTGATTTCAATTGGCGCTGCCTGTTGCTGCAGGAGTTCCTGAGAGACGACCGGCATACTTGTAAACATAACGCAAACTGCAGTTGTGATCACTCCACCGATAATTTTTCTGACCATTGTACTACCCCTTTCGAATAAGAAATTAAAAGAACGTTCAAGGTCGGTTATCCAAACCGGCCTGTATGGATGAGTGACTATGCAGATTCCGTGCCAAAAGAAAACAGACACCGTTGCCCCCCGATTTTGGCCTTAAAAGAGGACTTGAGCGGATAATAGCCGCTGAGTAAAGCAACACCAGTTTGTGCCCAAATGGCACATGTGTTATTTTGTGTGTCAGGAGCGGACCAAAACAACTACTCTGCAGAGTTTTTCAGAGAAAGCGCACAATGAAACTTCTAAACATCATCTCCCCACCCAAAAGTCTCAAATTAACGCTGATTACCCACATTGTTATCCCTCTTGTAATAGCACTCGGGCTGTTCGGCTATTTTGCCTTCAGCTCTATTGAAGGGGAGATCGAAAAACAGATGCAGAACGACCTGGAACTTATGGCCAGAGCTATCCAGTTGCCGCTGGTCCACTCACTTCAAAAAGATCGCATGGGAAGCATTCAGCAGACTCTTGAATCGGTCTTTGCAATCGGCAGGGTCTATGGAGCTTATATCTATGACAATGAAGGTGAACTTATCGCAAACCTTGGCCTTACCGACCCGGCCTTTGAGCGTGAGCGGTTTATGGAACTTGCCTCTGATGGAGAAGAGAGGGGCGAATACGACAGAATTGCCGGAAGACGAGTTTTTTCCTATTTCCTTCCCCTTACCGACTCAGGGGGAAGAATTATCGGACTGCTTCACCTAACCAGACGAGCAAGTGACTTCAGAAATCATCTGCTATCGATAAGGATCAAGGGAATAATAGGCCTGGGGCTGTTTCTCAGTACCCTGTTTGCAATAATACTCTACGGCTACCACAGAGCTTTGGGCAGACATCTGAAAACATTCGCATCAGGAATGTTCAGGGTCGCACAGGGTGACCAAAACCACCGCCTTCACCTGGATGGACCAAAAGAGATCGTTGAACTGGGGGAAAATTTCAATAATATGCTCGATAGTATCGAGAAAGCGGAACATGAACTGCTGCGCCACCAGAAGCAACAGAAGCGACTGGAGGAGGAGCTTCGCCAAGCCGAAAAACTGGCTTCCCTTGGCAGGTTTTCAGCCGGAACAGCCCACGAACTTGGCAACCCCCTGAGTGTTATTGGCGGCAATGCTCAGCGGGCCCTTCGCTGTAAGGAGATCCCGGCCCCACAGCGCAAAGCGCTTGTTTCTATCCGTGAAGAAGTTGAGCGAATGAAATATATCATCAGACAGCTACTGGACTTCAGCCACCGTAGCCCCATCCACCGCTCCAAAGCCATGCCCAAAGATCTGATCACATCCACAATACGTGCCGTTAAGGAAGAGGCCCACACCATCAATACAAAAATCATAATTGACCAACCAGAGCCAAAGGTACCTGTCTACGTCGACACCATTCGAATACAGCAGGCGCTGCTCAACCTTATTCGCAATGCAGTGTACTGCGCCCCCAACGGAACGGTACGCTGCTCATGGGAATTCAACGACGGCAATGTAATCTTCTGTATAGAGGATGACGGACCGGGTGTTGATCAAAGTCTGGTTACAAAGATATTTGAGCCATTTTTTACCACCAAGACGGTTGGTGAAGGTACAGGGTTGGGGTTGTCGGTTACACACAGAATTGCCGAAGAGCATGGCGGAACAATAAGAGTTACAAAAAGTGCCCTTGGTGGCGCTTGTTTCAGGCTCACTATTCCATCAGAAAATAATCATCAACTCAAATGAGGTGTACAATTGGATAAAGGAACGGTCTGGATTATCGAAGATGATAAAGCTTTGGGGAGTTTGCTGCGTGATGAGGTGCAAGACGCTGGATTTAGTACCTGTTGGACTACAACTGCAGAGAAGGCCTTAAGTAAGAGTAATATCCGATGGCCTGATCTGATAATTTGTGACCTGATGTTGCCGGGAATGGATGGACTGACATTCTTTCACAAAGTCAAAAATGAAGCACCATCTCCACAGCCCGCCTACCTTGTGATAACAGCTTTTGGAACAGTACAGAGGGCGGTGGAAGCACTAAAGGCCGGTGTGGATGAATTCCTGACCAAGCCACTTGATCTGGAACATTTCATTCTCACGGTAAAACGCCTCCTTAAACAAAAACAGCTCAGGGAAACGGTCGATAAAATGTATGGGCTGATTAACGCTGATGCATTCCACGGAATGTACGGACAGAGTAAAACCATGCGGTTACTGTTTAATCAAATCCGTCAGGTATCCAAAGCACGCGGACCGGTGTTGATTTTAGGTGAAAGTGGTTCAGGAAAGGAGTTGGTAGCCAGAGCGATTCATCATGAAAGCCAGCGTGCAGAGCACCCCTTTATTCCTGTTAACTGTGCAGGAATACCGGAACACTTACTTGAAAGTGAATTTTTCGGCCACACTGCAGGCTCTTTCACCGGAGCACAAAACCGGCAGGGGATTTTTTACGAAGCACAAAACGGGACACTTCTTCTGGATGAGATCTCAGAGATGCCCTTTACCCTTCAGGCGAAACTGCTCAGGATTCTCCAGGATGGCAAAATTCGCAAAATCGGAGAGAACCGAGAACAGCAGGTCAACACCCGAATCCTTGCAGCTACCCACAGCGATATCTTCCGACAGGTAAAGAGTGGCCATTTCAGAGAGGATCTTTTTTTTCGCCTTGAAACCTTCACCATAAAAGTCCCCCCTCTTAGAGAGCGGGGCGATGACATTGAACTGCTTGCAGTCCGGTTCGCGCGCCAATTTGCACTCGTACAAAACAAGGCGATTAAAGGTCTTTCAAGCAAAGCATTAGATCTGATCAACAACTACCCTTTTCCGGGGAATGTACGAGAGCTTCGCAATGCCATTGAGCGGGCTGTCACATTTGCGAAAAGTGATCAGATCAAAGCCGATGATCTTCCAACCAGGATGCGGCATAGTACTGCCTCTGAAGACGATCAGATTTCAGAGCGCAGTTCTTCGGTACTGCCCCGCACAGAAGAGCCCCTTTACACCTTGGAAGAGATGGAAAACCGTTATATAAAGCATGTTCTTGAGCGGTTAGACGGTAATAAGCGCAAGGCTGCAGCAATTCTTGGAATTGGCAGAAGGACACTGTACCGTAAAATTGAAACCGAACTCTATCGTAATGAGTAGCTTAACCCTGCGCTGCAGATCTGTTGATATGCCTACAACCGCCGCATAACATCTCTGAATAAATTTCTGCGCTCACCATTACCACCAGCAGATACTGCCCTGCCGCAGTGCGAAGGTCTTGCAGATTAAAGGCGGTGTTGTTTTCAACCCGTGGTAACGGGACTCTTTTTACCAGTCTGCCGCTCAGGTTATGGAGCCGAAATAGTATCTCTTCTTCAAACAATTTTATCAAAAAAACTCCTTCTTCGTAACTTCTGCGTTATCGAATTTCAGCACAGAGTAGGAAACCCTGTGCTACGAGGTCGTAAACCCGTTGGGTTAAGGACATTTGGGTTTGAAACATACCGGCCCTACCAAGCAAGCACACCTCCATACCCCAAAGGGGTTACGTGCCCAAGCCCCGGGTTTCTCTACCCGGAGTTTGGGGCACACGAAGCGTCACAAGAGAATAATTCAATCCTCCTGGGGCAACTGCCTGACAGCTCCGGTATCTGCAGATGAAGCAAAGAGTGCATAAGCTTTTAGGGCCTGCGAAACGGGTCGTTCCCTTCCCATCGGCTTGAATGCACCTTTACCTTTTGACAACTCCTGTTTTCTTCTCTTTTCAAGCTCACCATCAGCAAGCTTTACGGAGATTGATCTGTTAGGTATGTCAATTTCGATTATATCCCCATCCTGCAGAAGGCCGATCTCCCCACCCGAAGCAGCTTCTGGAGAGATGTGGCCGATAGAGAGTCCGGAGGTTCCACCCGAGAAGCGTCCATCGGTGATAAGAGCACACTCGGTACCAAGATGCATCGACTTGATATATGAGGTGGGATAGAGCATCTCCTGCATTCCCGGCCCCCCCTTCGGGCCCTCGTAGCGGATCACCACGACATCCCCGCTTTTTACCTCACCATTAAGAATACCGTCACATGCAGCGTCCTGCGAATCGAACACCTTTGCACTCCCCTTAAAAACCAGTATCGACTCATCCACTCCGGCTGTCTTTACAATACAACCCCTCGAAGCGATATTTCCAAAGAGCACCGCCAGCCCACCATCTTTACTGTAACAGTTTTCAAGGTCACGGATACACCCATTTTTGCGGTCAAGATCGAGCTCATCATAGTAGTTCTCCTGAGACCCCATCACCAGATTACGTTTGCGACCCGGAGCACTCTTGTAAAGCTTAATCGCCTCATCAGTTACGGTTTCACTTTTTACATCAAAAGAGCTGAGGACCTGGGATAATTTTGGCGCGTCAACCCTTGCAACATCGGTACTGATAAGCCCACCTCTTGCCAGTTCGGCAAGAATTGCACAAATCCCGCCGGCTCTGTTGACATCCTCGATATGATATGATGAGTTGGGAGAGACCTTGGACAGAACGGGCATTTTGCGCGAAAGTTTGTCAATGTCATCCATTGTAAAGTCAACTTCAGCCTCCCGTGCGATGGCAAGGAGATGCAACACGGTATTGGTAGAACCACCCATTGCAATGTCAAGAGACATGGCGTTGATAAAGGCCTGTCGTGAAGCAATCGAGCGGGGCAGCACCGAATCATCCCCGTCGTTATAGTAGGCAAATGCATTTTTAACGATTACATTAGCCGCTTTTTCAAAGAGCGTTTTACGCTGTTGATGAGTTGCAAGCACGGTTCCGTTTCCGGGCAAAGCCAGTCCAAGTGCCTCCGCAAGACAGTTCATAGAATTAGCAGTAAACATCCCTGAGCATGAACCGCATGTTGGACAGGCACTGCGCTCCACCTGCTCCACCTGCTCATCACTAACTTCTCTGTCTGCAGCCATCACCATTGCATCCACAAGATCGAGGCTCTTTTCACCTAAAACCCCGGCCTCCATTGGTCCTCCCGACACAAAAATTGCAGGGATATTAAGACGCATCGCGGCCATTAGCATCCCCGGGGTGATTTTATCACAGTTTGATATGCACACCATTGCATCAACCTTGTGAGCATTAACCATATATTCGACACTGTCGGCAATAAGATCCCTTGAAGGAAGTGAGTAGAGCATGCCATCGTGACCCATGGCTATCCCATCACAAATTGCAATGCTGTTAAACTCTGCCGCAAAACAGCCCTGTTGCTCTACAAGCCCCTTAACATACTGGCCGATTTGGTGCAGATGCTCATGTCCTGGCACAAACTGGGTAAATGAATTAACAATCGCAATAGTTGGTTTGTCCATCTGTTCTTCAGTCATACCATTTGCCCGCCAGAGGCTCCTGGCCCCTGCCATACGTCTGCCAACGGTTGTTTTTGAGCTGCGCAGCTCCTTTTTCATCGTAAACTCCCTTCAGAATTCTATAGTAAACAAGACCAATATAGATAGATCAAAATAAAGATTGCTTTGACGTAACTCAAGATTTTACTTGATCTTTTGGTGTTTACACTATCTTTTCTTGGACATCCAAACGTCATAATGATACTGTTATAAATGAAAAACGGTCTTAAACCCAACTTTCTCTCTGAGCGCTAATGATGAAACTGTGTGTATTGATTTCTCTTGTTTTGCTGTTTATGAGGTCCCTGAGCGCAGGGCCAAAAGTTGAATTCCTCAGCGGAGTAGGTGAAATCCGCCGCGCAGGTTCACCCAGATGGGAGTTTGTCTCCCAGGGGGCAGTGCTCAATGACAATGACAGGGTACGTACCCTGTCAAACGGAACACTCTCCATCTCATGGCCCAACAGCGACACCTGTTTTGTGCAGCAAAACACGGCCCTTCTGATAAACGCACCCAAAAGCGGATCTGGTTTTATCACCACGCTGCTTAGCGGCAAAGCATTTTTTGTATCTCAGGAGCTGCTTGACTTTACCGGTAAAAGAAGCCGAATGCAGATTCACACCAATGTTGCAGTTGTTTCAATGAATGGATCATCCTTAATTAACTCCCGCAACGACACCACTGCTGTAACGTTGGTTACCGGAACAGCACAGGTTCACCACCTACAAAAAAGCCACACCCATACTCTTTATGCACCGGTAAAACTAATGCTTTCCCCAGAGGACAAAGGAACTATCAGCACATTTTTAACCGATGATCTGGATTCTGTTCGAACCATCGTCCCCGATGCCACCCTCGAGAGGGTAAAAAGGGAGCACCTTACAAGAGCAAGACGAGACCACCTTGTCCTCAGCGGGAAGCTGGAAGACAAATCACTGGTATGTCTGTTTGCAGACAACTCCTCCTACGCGGGCCACTGGGATATCCCATCGGTCATAACAACACATATAAAGAGTCAACTAACACAAGACATTGAGCATCTGATTTTTGCCTTTCATCCGGAACCGATCAGCTGCACCGATAAACTTGCAGAGATTGCAAAAGAGAAAACGGCCAGATACATTATAAATGGAAGCATAGAAAACTTTGACCTTGTTCCCTACGCAGAGATATCTGCAAGTGCAGACAGCTACAGAGAGTATGTAGTTGCAAGGGTACGGATAGATGTGCAGGTGTATGATGCAACAATCGAAACGACAGTGCTTGACGAACAATATAGCGGTGAGATCTCCTCCCCAGACAGAGAGGGGTTAAGCTGGCAGGAACTGGAGGATGTAGCTCTCGACTTCGATAATCCCCGCTTCTCCTCCACCCTTATTGCGCAGGCTCTCAGGGAGAGTCTGGCGGCGATAGCGCAGAGACTGCCCCATGTGATGAGATGATATATTTTGCAGGATTGGTCGTTGAATTGTAAGAGAAAAGAGAAGTTTACTGGTGGGAAAAGCATTCCCCTAAACCTCCAACTACCGCTTCGGAATACCTGCGCGTGGTTTTCAGCCCCCCCCTTCAAGTCGGTCGGGAATTTATACTGAGCTTGACGAAGTACCCCGCGGGCACACTAAGGATGGCGAATACAGCAGCCCTTTAGAGGGCCACTTCATATTCAACACCATTGCTATAAGTGCAGAGTGCAAATTACCTCCTACCACCCCAATGTTCTCTCAATCCTCTCTGCACTTATCATTTATAAGGTCCTTGAGTAAGCAGGTTCGTCAGCTGTATTTGAATACATAGGCGATCTTCCTACCCCTGGACACCCGACACCCGTTACTTGAATTCTGACGGTTCCCTGATCATCTCCCACATGGGCAGATCAAGATTCGGAACGGTGATTTCCTTTACAACCCTGAAACCGAACCGTTCATACAGCTTTACATTTTATACCGTTTCGGTCTCAAGATAAAAGAGCCTGTTTCTTTTTACACTCTCCTCGATTATACCATTGAGAAGTTTCTTTCCATGCCCCTGCCCCTGATACTTTTTAGCAACACCAATAATCATCAGGTAAAGAAAATCTCTTCCCCCGACAATCTCTTTCCTATCCTCTCCCAGGACCTTCCACAGCGGCATAAGCCGCTTGCTTACCCTATTGCCCATTTTCATTCCGGTGAAAAGAGCCCTGCTTCGAAGCATTCCCCACAACCCCATCTGTGCATGGCAACCGGGCACCACTGCCGCGACCCCTTCAAAATTCGGGGACGGAGCATACACACTGCCGTATTTAAGCGAATACCGTAGCGGTGCTTCTGCGAAAGCACTGAATTTGGTGTGGTAATCATAGACCCCCTCAAAAGCCTTTCTCCAGAGCGGATCATCCGCAAATGCATCGGTGAGTACCTCTGCGGCACGTGATGTCTCATCAAAATCTTTTAGTCTGTATAGCTCACTCATAGTGTACTACTCCTTTAAATAACAGTGACGCATTTCCCACTCCTACCCCTCGACACCCACCCCCAAAACCCCCTCTATATCCCAAGCTCTTCATCTACAAGAAACACCGACACATCAATACCACTGGGTTTCTTGCGGTGGATGGTGGTTATGGAGCAGATTGAGTCGGGTGAAAAGCAATTTTCACATTTACCGGTCTTTACACAAGGGGTTTTGCGTTTATAATACTTTGCCAGTCGCACCGCGGCATATTTTGCCCACGCCAGAGCATCATCCAGATCATTGACAACCTTGTTTTTCCCTATCACATAAATAATTCTTCGCGGCCCAAAGCAGGTAGCAGAGACCCTGTTTCCGGTTCCATCAATATTTACAATCTGCCCATCCATTGAGACTGCATTGGCACTGGTCAGGTAGAAATCAGCAGTAAGGGCATTTCGTTCATCCTCACCGGCACCACCGGGCAGATGAGAAAAAACTCTGCCTGCATAATCACCCAACTTATCGATTATCCCAAGGCTTCTCAGTGTCATGGATCCGCCATAGCCGACACTGTGCCCCCTTACCATCTTAAATATTCGCTTTGCCACCAAGTCTTTATCGGCAAAAACCTCAGCCTCAAAGCCATGACAGTTAAGAACCTTGCACAAACAATCCAGATTATTCAGGTTATTCATAAGCTCAGTCTAATTCGCTCAAATGTATATGAAAATAAATATGTTTCCTGATAGTAGTACTAAAGATTGTTACCGACACCACTGGCAGGGTCTGTAAAAGTGGTATATGTCAGGGTTCAGTGAGGAAAAAAAATAGAGAGGGTCAAAAATCACCCCCGACACCCGACTCTCCACACTCAAAATTCACAGAGGCTTATGAAAAACAAGACCATACATCTCTTTTCCGGCACACTTTTCATCATTCTTTCAATAACCTACGCTTCAGCAATTTTACTCCTGCCGCTTCCATTTGCAGCTAAATTTTTTATTTCAGTTTTTTCTGCAAGTGCTATGGGTATGGGGATAAGGGCGGCAAGTCGGGTTGGAGCTTGTTGAAATGCCTTCCCATCGGGCTCTAAGGACAGGATATTGGGCAAAAAAGCTTGAACAATTGTTCATTACAGCTCGGTTTGGGTAATTATTCTGATTAATTCTGGTCCGACCCCGGAGACTCCCAACTTACGTTTGCCAAATCAGGGGTTTTGTAACCACCCTCCCCGACTACTACCTGAAGCGAGATTATTACCGGCACACTGTAGCCGGGCGGAATCACCTGAGGTCCCTTTATGACAAAGGTGCCAATGCGCATGTCCTGAAGATTACAGATACAGACCAGTGCGGGAGAATCACTCCTGCACGAAAGCTGTGCGCCAGATTTATGTGCCCAAAGAGAAACTATTGTCTTATTTGAATGACTGTTTGTAATCATCCTACTTTACCCCCCCCAGTGGAATCATCATTATTGTAGGGAGTATAACTTACCCAGTCGAACTCAACGGTAAAGATATCTGAAGGTGGCTCTGTTGCATTGGGATTACCGATAACGGACCAGTTGTTAGTGTGCCAGATATTGAGCATAAGATTTGCCGGTTTCTGCGTAATTCTCTCCTGTGGCCCAGTGTAATCCCAAAGCACCAGTGTATCACCGGTGTCGGGGTGAAGCATCCACCAGCGGATACGCTCAGGATACCAGTCAAAGCCATAGGTGTGAAACTGTGCGGATGCATCAAAACCTGGAATCGGATCAATGCACGAGGGGTAGTTCTCCTCCATTGAAGTAAGAGTGGTTCCCGGAGAACCAGGAGGCTGAGAATCCAGATGTTTTGTGTAGTAGATCTCCCCTGTTGCCAAATTTATGCAGCGGCTGATTTGGCGGGTGACAACTACGGGATTGTCGGTACCGGCAGTTTCCGGTGAAAGCCCGTAGTCGGTGTAGGCACCGATGTAGATAATTCTTGGATCGGCAATATGCCATTCAAAATCAATCTCACTGTTGTCATGAATCCCGTTTTCGTTTATGTCGTTGGGTAAATCATCTCTCGACTCATCATTGTAATAAGTAAAGAAACCAACAACCGCTCCCACATCAGGTTGATCTGAAGCATCGGGAATTTTTAGACGTGCGGCGTAAGTACCAAAGTGGCAGAGATTGGGGGTGTTCATGTTTGGCCCCATCCATGGATTAGCCGGATCTTTGGGATCCATCGATAGTGCCAGCACTGAAATTCCTGGTTCACTCCGTGAAGCAATCCCGCTGCGCCAGGTGTAATCTGCATTGCCACCGCCTGTGCCATGATCAAAATAACGCACACTCTTCTCGTCATCCCGGGCAGGAAAATTTTCAAAAAACCTATCCATCATTTGCGGTATCTCTGATGAAAAGACGATCTGAAGAGCAACAAATAAACACCCGATTGCGACAATTTTTGACTTCACAACAGCCTCCATTAATCATTCTGCATCCGTGTAAAAAGATCAATTAGTTGCTGATTGCCACTTGATGGGTCCAGAGGCAGATGAGGTGGATTGAGAAAGATTCCAAAAGCTGTCTCATGCCATGTGTGATAGTTGTAGTGTACCCCCCGTTCACTGCATATATCAAGCATCTGCTCCACCCAGAGGAGTCCTCCCCTGCCCTTCTCAAAAGCCCCTGCAATGCAGCCAAACTCCCCCAGGTAGATCGGTACATTGTTGACACGTCCAAATTCCAGATACCGTTCAACTTCTGCCTCCAGATACTCCCTGTTCCAGAAATGCACTTCACCATCAGATTCATAAAAGTCGAGTCTTACTCTTGGCTGTGCATCGGTTGGCAGTTTTTTTGTTCTCATCCATCCGCTCATTTGGTAGGAGTGCCCAACAGTGAGCGCAATACTGTTTACCCCGTCCGAAAGTACGGCGTCACTTCCTGAACCGGCAATTTTCCAGCATCCCGATCCATCACGCCCCTCATCGGCACTCCAGATTCCCTGTCCCTGGACAGGATCGGACCAGTAATAAAAATTGTCATTCGTAGTAAAATCCCATGTCCAGTTCCCTATTTCGTTGCCATCTGCATCTCTCTCCACCAGCGTGATATCATCAAACCACACAGTCCCCTCCCCAATGGCATTACCCTGAAGAGCGGGGCGACCGATCACGTGATTTTCGTCTGTAACTGTCACCTCAACCCCTTCGTAAAAGGTCCAGTCGGTCGTTCCTTTTGTACCTCTCTGAGCAAGAGGATTCTCAAACGTTGCCCAGCTCCACTCTAACCCTCCCGGAGCTTCCATTCTGTCCTCATCGGGCCAGCTGCTCTCTACCCCGGCCATAGAGGGGATCCAGTGTGCGTTCTGATGAGTAAATGCAAAGGGCAGATAGAAATGAAACTGATAAACAATATTGGGATCATCAATGAGAAAGTAGTTCATCTGTCCGTTCTGATTTGGGTCCCAGGGATTACTGAGACTGAGATTTGCGTTGAGACGCTCTATAAAAATCATATGATCAGCATTAACTTCACGGATTCCCTCCACGATCTCCTCAGCAAGACCAATCCATTGATCAATGCTCTGAGTCACCACCGGTTCATTCACCAGATCAAAGCCAAGTATCCGAGATTCACCCGCGTACCTTCGGGCGATCTCCTGCCAGAGTGCTATGAGCCGCTGCTGATTGCCGCGCTCATCCCAGAGAGCCCCTCCTCCCTCGAGGGACTGAAAACCTCCCTGAGGAACGTGCATGTTTAAAATAAGATAGATGTCATTATCCCTTGCCCACCCGATATTCTGATCAATCCACTCGAACCCGCGTTCATGGTAGTTATATGGATCATGATCATCTTCAAACAGCCGGTAATTAAGGTAAAAACGGATGCTGTTAAAGCCCATGGCTGCAACCCGTTCAAAATCTACCTGCCCGTGATGATTGGGGGGAGGCAGGGCTGGATTAATCCATACCTGATTGCCAAAAGCAACTCCTTTAATGTGAAAGTCTGAACCATCGGGTGCGACAATTTTATCTCCCTGCACCTTGAAAAGGGTGCTCTCTGCCGGCTGGTCATCATTAGTGGGTAATGGACCAGTAACAACACTTTCCGATTTACATGAAGAGAAAATTATTAAAACAAAATAGAGCATAGTGAAAACAGAAGAGGTCAAATGCTTTTCCATAGTGCAATCCTAGTTTAAAGAGAACCAAATTCCTAATATATTAAGATAACTTAGAGGTGAAGTGAAGTCAAAACGGAGCTATTCCCCGCCATGGTCACATAAGTAGTTTTGTCAGGATGCAAATCCGGAAATTAGTGGTACGTTTCATCCCCTCTCCTTAGCCAGAAGGGGTTATGTCAATACGCCTCTGGTTTATTTGCCAGGGCTGTTCTCACATCATATTCCTCATCGTTACAACCAGCTCAGCAATGTCGAACGGCTTTACAATATACCCATCAGGATTCAGCGCCATTGCCCTGCGATAAATATCACCTTCAGAGTAGCCACTTATAAAAATCAGATGCGTTTGTAGCTTTTGAAGGATTTCCCGTGCGGCTTCGATTCCATCTCCCGATTCTGTAAGACGGATATCCATAATAACAAATTCTGGCGAGTATTCAAAAGCCTTGGCAACCGCTTCCTGTCTGGATGAGGCAGTGGTGCAGATGTTGAACCCCGCAGCCTTGAGCCTCAGCTTAAGAAGCATTACCATCACCGCCTCATCATCCACAATCATAACAGATGGACTGCTGCAATTCATCGCTACACCCTTTGCTCATAAAGTTTATCACTGAACCGTACCGCCCATTTCACCCCGGCATCACTCTGGACCTCAGCAGAGCCATGGAGCTGATGTTCAACGATTTGAAACACAATCTGTACACCCAGAGTAGCTGTTTCTGATATGTCAAAACATTCAGGCAAACCGACACCATTGTCCTGTACAATGAGACAGATCTGATTTTTTGCACACTGTTTCATGGTGATCCTGATAGTGCCCTGTACACTATCAGGAAATGCGTGTTTGAAACTGTTGGAAACGAGTTCACCAATGACAAGCCCGCAGGGAATGGCGATATCGATAAGAGTCTCTATATTTTCCAGGTCATATTCGATGTTTATCTTTTTTGCATCGCTTACCATCGTTATCAAATCCACAAGCTCCCTTATGTAATCAGCCAGGTTTATCGATGAGAGACTCTTGCTTTTATAGAGCTTTTCGTGTGCAAGAGCCATTGTCCTGATCCGGACATTACTGTCGTGAACTATTCTGCGCACATTCTCATCTTCAGCTGAGGCAGCCTGAAGCTCCAGAAAAGAGGAGATAACCTGCATATTATTTTTTGTCCTGTGGTACACCTCCTGCAACAACGTCTCCTTCTCCTTCAGGGATGATTTAAGTCGTTCCTGTGCGGTTTTCCGTTCAGTGATTACTTCCGTGTAGAGGATAATTCCACCAACTACACCTTGAGACTGAAACCAGGGCCGACTCTCCCATCTCACCCAGTCGGTAGATCCATCGGCTCTTTTAAACATATCCTCCTCTTCGCGCAATATCTCTCCCATTAGTGTTCGCTGGTGAATATCGCGCCACTTTTGGGGAATATCGGGAAAAACTTCATAATGGTGTTTTCCGATCAGCTCCCTGCCTTCCACCCGATAATCTTTTCTGAACCTGTCGCTTGCAAATTTAAACATAAGATTTTTATCCAGCACAGCGACTGCATTAGGATCGTACTTGATCACATACTCCATGAGGCTCTGCCATCTTTTAAGCTCATCTTCAGACTTTTTTCTGGTGGTGATATCGATACCCATACCCACAAGACAGGGTTTACCCTCAAGTTTAATCAGGCGACCGGAAAAAAAGTAAGGGATGGCACTCCCCTGCCGGGTAATCATATCGGCCTCGACAGAGGCACTTCCCGTTTCAAAGACACGCTTTATGCGCTGCTCAACCAGCTCCCTGTCCTTGTCCCTGAACAGATCGAGGGGATTAAGTGTGGCAATATCAACCCCGCTGTAACCGGTTACCTTCTCCAGATATTTATTCCAGCGCAGGTAACGCCCGTTGCTGTCAAAGAGATAGAATGCTCCCGGCAGACTGTCCAGTATTGCATTTAACAGATCTCTTTCACGGCTGATCTGTACTTCAGTATATTTGCGGTCGGTGATATCGATGGTAGTTCCAAACATCATAAGCGGCAATCCATTGTGTGTACGGGATATCACTTTGCCCATATCCAGAACCCACACCCAATGGCCATCTTTATGAAGCATACGTGATTCACATACATAATAGGGATTTTCACCATCAAAATGTCTGTGAAGCAGATCCTGAGCTGCCAAGAAATCCAGGGGGTGAATCAGCCTCTTCCAGGTGGTGATATCAACCGGTGAGAGTTCATCGAAACTGTAGCCCATAATCTCAGCCCAGGTCTCATTTATGATATGCTCCCCGGTTTGCACATTCCACTGCCAGGTGCCCGCGTGCATTCCCTCAATGATGCTTTCCAGACGCCAGGTCTGTTCCTTGAGCTTTTGTTCGGCTCTTTTTACCTCTGTGATATCTACCTGTGAGCCCCAGGCACCGGTGAGTTTTCCATCTTCAACGATTCCCTTTACACTGTTTGAAAACCACACCTCGTTTCCCTCGCGGTCCACCTCTGATGAAACAGCGGCTTGAATAGTGTAATCTCTTCTTAATCCCTTTTTTATCATAGCAACGTTTTCTGGATTGTGCCGCGAGCCATGAATCTGTTCCAGAGTTTTGCCAAGTATCTCATCACGGGACTGGAATCCGTACATTTTCGCCATTGCGTCATTACACTCTGCAATTTTTGATGAGTAAATCAGTTCAAGTTGCTTTTGTACCGGAGTGTCTGTTGAGATCAGCTCAGGGAAGTCAAGAACGTAAAACCCCTCTGTAGTATGTTTCATCAGGGAATCGAAACGTTCCCTGCAGACGGTCAAATCCCGTTGTGTTTGGTCGATTCGGGTGACATCCCTTGAAATCACAGCGAAACCGTCCGGCTTGCCATCAGTTTTACCAAAACAGCTGATACTTAAATCCACCACCACCTTCTCACCGCCTCTGTTTTTGAATTCCAAACGGAGCGGAGGAGATTTGCCATTCTTTGATAAAAAGAGTAATTCGTTGCGCAGTTCACTATTGTGTTCCATTGGGTAGATGGATGTGATATGTTTTCCGCACACCTCTTTTGGTAAGATTTCATAAAGAGATTCTGCGGATTTGTTAATACCGGTGATTATACCGGCTTTGTCGGTTATGATGACAGCATCGGTTACCTGATTGAGAACCTGCATCAATAATTGCACAACCTTACGCTCCTTTGAGTGCACAGAAACAGATATTCACCGATGTACTAATTTTCAAAGGAGCAATTATGGTACCCTGAGGCATTTTTTTGTTATTGAGGGTGCTCTGGAAACAGTTGGTCGGCCCCGGAAAAGGGGCTGTACAGTTTGTGATTTTTACTGGAGGATGAATCGGTGATATCTATATAGTTCCTGTTCTGAATCGGTCGATTTTTTCGGCATACCCGAGTTGTGTGCGGTAGTGTATCTTTATTTCTGTAAAATTAATTTTCCAGTCTTTAAAGATCGGGCGTCACCTTTCTTTCAGAATGAGTAAAAAGCTCCCCGGAAGATTT
>SKJJ01000195.1 GCA_007115975.1 Chitinispirillum sp. | reverse complement strand
CCGGGGCAAGTGAGAGATAGGGCTGCGCCCGTAATCACACGTGCTGTTTATACCTATGGGGAGGGACAGGACAGAACCGACACGCTCAATGTCACCTTCAGTGAAGCTATCTCAATAGGTGACATTGCATCAGAGCCGTTTTCGTTTGTTTCCCACAGGAAAGACGGTTCGACAATCAATTACAGCTACACTCTTCAGTTCTCCCGAGAATTGAACACCGCCAACAGTTATCAGTTTATCTTTACCCCAGCGGCATTAAATAGTTATGTTGAACCACTCACCGGAGATTCGATTTTTATCAGTCCGGGGGGCGGGATTACAGACAGGGCTACCAGCGCCAATGTGCAGACCAACCCCCTCAACAAAAGAGTCCAGCTGGAAATAGTTGTGGCACCGGTGAACCTTAAACTTATAGTTGGACCTAACCCCATAGTCTGGGGGGAGGATACCGTATTGATTATCCGGATTGAAGGTGATAATAATCAGACTTTCGATACCACACGAACGGATGAGTTTGTTCCAATGGCTGATGTTGCAATCTATGACTATCTTGGCAATATAGTTCACACGGCAACAGAGCAAGATATGATCGTGACACCAAAATCTATTGAGCTCAACTGGAATCTTCGCAATAGAAACGGACGATTTGTTGGTGGTGGCACCTATCTTGTAATCGCCAGAGTTATAAACAGGGTCGACGGGCAAATCATTCTTTCTGACAGAAGGAAATTTGCCGTTATTAAATAACCGTGGTGCTTGATTCAACTCATGAATACGGGAGCTTTTTGCTCCCGTATTTTTTGCTCTACACCTTACCAGGCCGCTTTCCCCCTGAACATGCTCGTTTTTTCACCAGATATTTGCAACGGGGAGAGTTCACTAACAGTAGCCCAGCAGAATCCTGATTGTATGTTTCGAACTGTTTTAAAGGTTACAGGAGTAAAGTGTTTCCACCGATTGCTCCATTTCAACAGGCTGTTGCATCAGTTCTCAGTTATAGCTATTGCCGGCTTTTTATATTGTCCGGGTCATTTTCATTTTTTTTGGTAATTCAATCTGATATGAGCTATTTTTAACACAGTTTCCAATTCAATACCCGGCAACGGGTTTTCAGGGAGGTAGCAGTTTGATTGAGACCCTTATGGGCCCAGCCATTTTCACCAAAGTTCTTTTTGTTGTTGCTCTTCTGTTCTGCACTATCGAAATACTGGCTACGCTGTTCACCATTTTGTATCAGCGCTATATCTACGACAGATATCTCAGACCCCGTTATGATGAGGGGTTTAATCCCCGGTGTTCAATTGTTGTCCCCTGCAAGGGAATCCCAAAAGATCTGGGCAAAAACCTTCGGGGATTTCTGGAGCTTGACTACAACAATTACGAGGTGATTTTTGTTGCAGAGAGTGATCATGATTCTGCTGTTGATGTTATACAACAGATCTGTGCAGACAACGATAATGCCTCTTTGGTTGTAGCGGGGCTTTCAGACAAATGTGCCCAGAAAAATCACAACATGCTCGCCGCACTGGACAGCGCCAACGACCCCGAAATCTATGTCTTCGCCGATTCAGATATTAAACCAGCTCCAAACTGGCTCAAGGAGCTTATCCTCCCGCTTTCAGATGAAAAAGTGACGGTTACCAGCGGTTTCAGATGGCTTCAGGCCCTCAAAGCAAATGCCGGAGAGCTGACCCACTTCTACGTCAATACATTTATCTATGTAACTTTCACGGTAGCCTGTTTTTTTGGGGGAGTTGGTTTGTGGGGTGGATCGATGGCCATACGGAAAAAAGATTTTCAACTCCTTGGGGTTGCAAAAAAGTGGTCTAAGGCCGCAGTTGATGATATGAGCTTATCGCATCTTGTCTATAAAAATTCCAAAAAGGCTGTTATTGTACCCTACTGCCTGACCCAAACCGACGATCTTCTGCAAGGTGTAGGCGCAACCATCTCCTGGTTTGAACGGCAGATAATGTTTCTAAAGGCATATCAGAGGCCTCTGTGGTATGTTTCGCTTCCCCTTGCGATTATCGGACTTATTTTCCTTTTTCTTGTCCCCATTGCGCTTATCGGGGCACTTCTTTTTGAAAACCATACATTTCTCTCTCTGGGGGGAGCGGCGGCGCTTCTGTTTTTAACCGGCGAGGCGATCACAGGAACGTTGTACCCATTACTTGGAAAAACGCCGCCCCTGGTCAAATTTCTGCTCTTTCAGCCTCTGCTGCGCCTCACTCATATCGCTAGCTATTTCAAAACAGTGGTAACCAACTCCATATACTGGGCTGGTATCACTTATCATTTAAGCAGAGATGGGGATGTGGATACACTGGAACGTCAGATAGAAAAGTTGTAGTAGAATAAAACAGACTGGGCGACCCTAACTTTTTTCAAACCATATATCGGGTAGCGGAGGCGGATGATTATGCGGTGTGCGGTATTTGCATCTGGGACAGGCAGCAATTTTAAAACCCTTCTCGAACGCAAGTCAAGCGGTGAGTTACATGCTGATTTCGTTTTGATGGTGGGCAACAACAGTAAAGCAGCGGCATTTCAACACGCCCAAGACCATAACATCCCAACCCTTCACTGCGCACCCTCCCATTTCCAAAGTGAAGGCGAGTACAGTGAGTATCTCTTATCACAGCTCCAGAAGTACTCCGCCGAGATGATCGTTCTTGCCGGATACATGAAAAAACTTCCCGGCAAAATAGTCGCTCGATACCACGGCAGAATAATCAATATCCACCCCTCACTGCTTCCCGCCTTTGGGGGTAAGGGGATGTACGGTTCCAACGTCCACAAAGCGGCTCTTGAATACGGCGTAAAGCTTACGGGTGTAACGGTTCATTTTGTTGATGACGAATATGATCACGGCCCCATAATCGTACAGCAGTGTTTGGCGGTACAGGACAATGACACTCCCGAGACGCTTGCTCAGAGAGTCCTTGCACTGGAACATGCAACTTACTGGCGTGCACTTGAGGCGATCTGTTGCGGAAAACTGGTTTTAGAGGGCAGAAGGGTAAAGGACTATGGCTGAAAAGCAGAGAGCCTGCAGCACGGACAACCTTTACTCGTTTGACAAAAAGTTTATGCAGCAAAATGGTATAGGCTCTCTTTGCGCAATAGATGAAGCCGGAAGAGGACCTCTGGCAGGACCGGTCGTTGCCGCATCAGTGATACTTGACTATGATAACACAGTTGATAAAATCAACGACTCAAAAAAACTCAGCGAAAAGATACGGGAAGAGCTCTTCCCGTTGATCAAAGAGCGGGCGTTGTGCTGGTCGGTGGGAATCGCCACTGTTCAGGAGATAGACAAGTTCAACATCCTGCAGGCTACCTTCATGGCCATGTGCCGGGCACTCCAGGGATTGGAAAGTCAGGCTGATATGGTACTGGTTGATGGAAACAAAAAGATCAGAGGCTACCGGTCCGATTTGCAGCAAACACTGGTAAAGGGAGACAGTCTCAGTGCCGGTGTGGCTGCTGCTTCTGTACTGGCAAAAGTTACCCGCGACAGGATAATGCGACAGTATCATGAGCAGTATGAGATTTACAATTTCGACAAAAACAAGGGTTACGGAACTGCGGCCCACATTAAAAAGATAGAGATCAATGGATTAAGTCCGGTGCATCGGCGCACCTTTTGTGATCACTTTTTTATCCAGACAAGTCTTGATTTAAAATAACAGCCTATACATCGTGCAGTTGTCTGCCTCATACCCGTTTGAAAGGAGTTTCAATGGCCGGGATTAAAGCGTTTAGGGGATATCGATACCAACTTGAGAACTCTCAGGACCTTGGACTATATACCGCTCCACCCTACGACATGATCGACAGTGCTATGATCGATAAATTGTACGGGTTGAATCCGCTCAATGCAGTGCGCATTATTCAGAACAAACCTGAAGATGGAGACAGGGAGAATGCAGATCGCCACAAGAGAGCTTCCGCAATTCTTCAACACTGGATTGATGAGGGGAAAATCGTCCAGGATCCCGAACCATCACTTTATATTTACAAACAAAAATTCAGCACTCAAATCAACGGTGTCACCAAGAGCTGTGAGCGAACCGGCGTTGTTCTTTTGGTGGAACTGGTGAATTTTGAAAAAAAGATTGTCTTTCCCCACGAATATACTTTATCGGGCCCCAAGCAGGACCGGTATGAACTGCTTGATGCCAGCCGGACCAACACCGGCCAGATATTCGGCCTTGTTCCCGACAAAGGGGACCTTTATCAGGCGATTCAAAATCTCAGGGGGGACAACGAGCCTCTCGGTCAATTTACAGATGAAAACAGCGTCGTACACAGCATCTACAACTGTCACGACTCAGCGCTTATAGAACAGCTCCGGGCTCTTCTCGACGATCGCTCCATTCTTATTGCCGATGGTCACCACCGCTATGAAACGGCACTGCGGTTCTACAACGACAAGGGGGATGCGAAGTACTCCCACCTGATGATGACGCTTGTTTCAATGGCTGATCCGGGGCTTGTGATCAGACCGTTTCACCGCATGGTGCGAAAAACGGATCTGGCAGACAAGGTCGATATGCTCCAGTCACTGAAACGCTATTTTGAAATCAGAAAAATAGACACCGCAAGTGAGGAGGCAGTGACACAAGCCCTTGGAACCATCGATACGCAGAGTTCAGAGATGGTATACTGGGACTGCGATTCATCAAAACTGTACATGCTCAAAATCAATGCTGACGGTGAGGAGTTTCTGCAACAATCCATGCAGGAGCATACCAGCCTGTGGAAACATCTTGAAGTCTCCGTAATAAACATGATTGTAATTAACCGTATTCTCGACCTGCCACTTGACGGACACGTGTTGCATGATGTAATGGAATATGTAAACGATGTCCCGAAAAGTGCAGAGTTGCTTGGAACACCGGATCAGTTTTATGGAGGATTTTTCATTAAACCCCTCTCCATAATGACAATCAACGACATAGTCAAAGGCGGGGAGCGTATGCCACAGAAGTCAACAAACTTTTATCCCAAGCTCTTCTCTGGACTTGTTTTTAACAGAATGGAATAGCGTTGAACAAGGGCAGAATCATTCAGCTTCTGGCCGGCGTGGCTCTGGCCGCAGCCGGCCTGCTGTTTTTTTTCAGAGATCTGGACACCAGGCTACTTTTACAGGAGTTAAGGCAAATCAGCCCGGCAGTTATCGTTTGGGTGATTTTTCTCTCTCTTGCAACGCTCTGGCTGCGCTCGATACGATGGAAAATTATCCTGCCCTTATCTCCTGGCGCACATAAAAAAGGGCTCTTCCCCATAATCACTATCGCCTATATGGTAAACAATATCATGCCTGCACGGTTAGGGGAAGCGGTACGGGCGGCAATGCTGTGGAAAAAAAACGGCTACTCACTCACCACCAGTATAGGTTCACTGCTGCTTGAGCGGCTCATTGACTCGATGGTATTTCTGTGCTTCTTCTTTACTCCTATCTTTTTCTCCGCTGCACTTGAGGATCTTCGGTTTTATGCTTTTGGAACAGCAGCGATCGTTTTGGCGCTCTCTCTTTTTTTTGTCTTTTATGCGTTTTTTCCCGCCTCGGTTAAATCGTTCTGTTTGTGGCTGATCTCCTTTTTACCTCTACGATTCAGATCCCGGGTGGAGAAGATCCTAACGGAGCTTATGGAGAATATGAACTGGCTATTTTCACCGGCAAAAGTGGTGGCTGTTTTACTGCTCTCATTTTCAGTGGCATTCTGTTATGCACTGATAATCTTTGCACTGAGCCATGGAATTGACAATTTTTCCCTTTTAGACAGTATGTTTGGGCAGGCGTTTGCTGCATTGGGAACGGCAATACCACTTGCACCCGGATTTATCGGTACCCTCCACGCATCTCTTCAGTTCGGACTTGCTCTTACAGGGGTACCACCTTCGGATACCGCTGCGCTGGTGATTCTCTACCATGCACTGCCATATATCTCGGTAACTGTCGCAGGACTGTTTTCTCTTTCCGTTACCAATATTAAATTTAAAGATATCTCCCGTGCAGACCAAGAGATCAAAACGACACAAAAGGAAGCAGATCTATTATGAGCGATCAAGCACAGGCCATGGAGCTTAAGGCTGCGACAGAAAAAATCAGAACCGAACTCGCCAAAGTCATCATTGGGCAGGAGACTGTAATAGATGATCTGCTTGGTTGCTTTCTTTCCGGCGGACACTGCATCATAACCGGTGTACCGGGTTTGGCCAAAACAACACTTGTGGGAGCTCTGGCAAAATGCCTCGATCTTGAGTTTAACAGAGTGCAGTTCACTCCCGATCTTATGCCCTCGGATATTACCGGTTCTGAAATTCTGGCTCAGGACAGAGCCGCAGGCACCAGTGAATTTAAGTTTATCAAGGGACCGCTGTTCAGCAACATTGTCCTGGCCGATGAGATCAACCGCACTCCGCCTAAAACCCAGTCTGCACTGCTTCAAGCCATGCAGGAGCAGGAAGTAACCTCCTCGGGCTACACCTATAAACTACCGGAACCATTCTGGGTGCTTGCGACACAAAACCCCATAGAGCAGGAGGGAACCTACCCGCTGCCCGAAGCGCAGCTGGACCGGTTTATGTTTTCGATCGAGATCGGGTATCCGGAGCTTGACGCAGAGCTTCAGATTGCAAGGAGATTTTCCAGTATGGCCCGGATCGAACCCGTTTTAACTCTGGATGAGATCATCTCGTTCAGGGACCTGGCGTGGAGAGTGCCGGTGGCCGACTCGGTGGTCAATTACGCAGTGAGACTTACCCGTTCCACACGCCCCCAGAGCAGCGACTGCCCCCAGGACATAAAAAAGTATCTGACATGGGGTGCAGGGCCACGGGCATCACAGTTTCTGGTACTTGCAGCAAAGACCTATGCACTGCTGGATGGCAGACCAACTCCGGATATTGAGGACATCCGCCGCGCCGCTTTTCCGGTATTGCGCCACCGGCTTGTACGCTCCTTTCATGGTGATGTCGAAGGGGTGAGCAGCAATGACCTTGTAAAGAGGCTGATCGAAGAGGCACCCTGAGTACTACAGGTTACGTTACCATACAACCTGTAATACAAGTAAGACTGTTGTACACTCCGCTCACCCTGCCTGCGCTGAGGGTGTCGAAGTGCGCTCCTGGTCCCCGGGATACTGTCCACTTTTTGGATATAATCAAGGGTGAGCGGAGCATGCAATATTTAACACCTATGCGCGAAGGCCCCCGGCGGGGACTTTCCCAAGGGGAGCGACAGCCTGGCCCCGACAAAAATTAGCGGTCGCAATCGGATTTCTATTTTTTTTTCTCAATAAAATTTAACAACCAATTTTCAACAAGGAGGGTGTATGGAAACGCCGAAATCTCATTACATTGTAGGTGTTCATATCACAGACAGGGTAAAGCATGTTCCATCGGTACAGGAGGTTCTCACCCGTTTTGGCTGTCTTATCAAGACAAGAATCGGCCTTCACGATGTGTCAGACCAGGCCTGTTCACCAAACGGCCTGCTCATTGTTGAACTGCTGGGTGATCAGAGTAATCTGGAGGAGTTTTCCAAGGCTCTGAGTGCGGTAGAGGGGGTAGATGTGAAGAGCATGATATTTGATCACGTTTGATTTTTTTTTGGGAAAAGGATAACTCTTTTCCCAAAATCTATTATACCGGAATTGTGGAGAATTAGAATATAGAATTAAGAATCAAGAAAATCAGGCATGAGAGTTAGAATTTGTACTGCCGGGAGGTCTCCCCCTTGAGGCTTTGGTTCGGCTACAGTGTAAGTTTACGTTCGAGGGGACCACCAGCCCCATTGCCGGTTAGGAAAGGAATGCAAGATTTGGCTGTGTACCGTTACTCTGTTACAAAGATGTTCAGATGAATGAAAAAACCAGTGCCCAAAAAAAAACTACTGAGCAAGACGCGCCAGGGGGGGACGAAATGTGGACAATTCCGATTGTCCAGTACATCCTAAAAGTGGAGCATTCCGATGCGCAACGCTACAAACGGTACCGAGTGAAGCGAGCATGG
>SKJJ01000071.1 GCA_007115975.1 Chitinispirillum sp. | reverse complement strand
TGAACCGAAACCGGTTCCAAATGAAGTGTGGATCAACAAACCTGAAGTGAAAATACAACAGGTGGAAACGGTAACTAATATTTAAGGTAGATTTGTCTCATTTTTATTGACAGGTTCCGTATAATCTTAATCACTTTTTTAAATACTGTCCCTAATGGACACCAACTCTTCAAAAAACAGTATACTCTTTTCGAAACTTCCACACTGGCGACCCCTTTGAAAAGTGAGTCATCAACTTGGCCTGAGCTCTTGAAATCGACCATTTGCTTTTGGGAAAAGCGCGTGAATAGATATCTAAAGGTGAATCGAAACGGTATACCCCGTAAACGGGAAGGTGGCCCTTTTGTGATTTTTGGTGCCCTCTGTAAAGTGTTGCGAAGCGGTATCCGGTCTCTTTGGCAAATTCCCATACTCGTTGATCCCAGCTTCCGAAGGGAAATGAGATACTGCTAATCTCTTTTCGGGTGATATCCTCGAGCCGTTGTTTCGACTCTTTCAGCTCAAATCGTAAACGCCGGTCATCAAGCCAGGGCAGGTTCAGATGAGTGAGCGAATGGCTCCCGATTTCGTGACCAGCCTCACTGATTTTTTTTATCATATGTTCCGTACAATGCTGTTTGCTGCAATTTATAACATCCCAGGTGGTTTTTTTGCCCAGAAATTCTGCAATCGGAAACAGGGTCACTTTCATACCCCTCTGCTCCAATAGTGGGAAAGCATATAGATAAAAATCCTCAAGACCGTCATCAAAGGTGAGTACAACGGTCTCCTGATCAGCAGTACTGTTTTCTGAAAAATGTTGACTGAGTGTCTTGGCTTGTTTGCCATTTTTTTGAAGAAGATCGAGAAATGCTTCAAACCTTTTTACAGAGAGTACCGACATTCCTGGGCCGGTCTTTGGAACTATCGAATGAAACAGTAATCCAGGAGTATGCTTTTCTGAACCGCTGCGCATCAGAAAAGAAAACGCTGTTCCTGCTGTAAGTGGCGCAATTAGAGCTGTAAGTGCAGTGGTAAGGATATTGTTCATGTTGTTTTTTGAGTGAGAAAAGAATTTTCGGTTTAGCTATACAGTTTTACATACCTTAAGAAAATAGATTACAAACAAGGGGGAACAAAACAGTACAGATTACCATAAGGTTTTTCCCCGGTCCCCGAGTGCCGGCATTCCGATGTCGGTGTATCGAGGGGAACGGTCCAAATCCAAGTGTCGAGTGTCGGGGGGGTAAGATGGGAGGGTGATATGGATTTCCATTCCTACGCCTCGACACCCGGCACTCTCATTATCCAATCTCCCCTCGATACAGGTGGGAGTGCCAGTTTCTGCTTCGCGGTTACGGGGCCCTCAGGCGGGGTAAATGAGATCGATCAAGCCGAGTTTTAACTAACACCTCTCTCTGCGCACTATTTATCTGCCTTTTTTTCTCCCAATTAATAGTCCACTACATAGTATACACCTACATTTAACTATATTTTTCCTTATCCGTGTAAACTGGATAACCCAAAATAGCGGTAATTTATCAAGGAGTTGAGAAATCAGAAGTCTAAAGTACTGTACTCTTATATTGCTACTCTCTTTATCTGCTTTTGCTCAGACCTATGACCTCGAAACTCTTGTTAGCAGCGCTTTTTCCAACTCTCACGAGTTGCGGGCACTGGAAAAGGAGATGCTCAAGGCTGATGCCCAGATAAGTGAAGCACGTGGGAATGCTTTCCCTGATATTACTATATCGGCAAATCTCGCTCATAGTTTCAACCAATTCACTCCTTTTTCCATGCCATCTGGTGAACAGGTTTCACTGGTAGATACAATGTTTCTCTATGGAATAGACCCGCAAAGTAATACCGGCAGAGGGATCTACACACTGGCCGGTACGGTAGATCATTTTTTGGGTTCTCTGGGATCACTCTCTTCAATGCCCGACAACAGCGGTTCCCTCTCACTTACTGTCAACCAGGCGCTCTATGCTCAGGGGAAAGTGGGAATAGGAGTACGAATCGGCAGTATTTATCAATCTATCCTCAGGTGCAGGCATAGAGAAGCACAACTCAAGCTCAGAGGTGAGATAACCACTCTTTTTTATGCGTCTGTTATTGCTCAGAAAGCTGTTGGAATTAGGGCCCAGGCACTGGAGCTTGCTCAGGAGACGCACCAATTAGCAAGAGTAAACTTCTCTGTGGGAAGTGGCAGTGAACTTGACACATTAAAGTCAAGGCTCTACCTTGAAACTGCAGGAGTGGAATATCAACAGGCCTCAAGTGACCTCAAGCTATCCTATGAAGTATTGATGCTTCATAGCGGGATCAACCGTGATGTCTCCCAGTTTTCCATCGCCGGTACTATCCCTGAAATCAATTTTGATCTGACCATTCAGCAGGCTACCGAGAGAATGTATAAAAATAACCCTATGGTCAATTATATCAGTGCAAGCAGCGCAATCGCACAAGAGATGGTTTCTTTGGCAAGGAGTGATTTTCGTCCACTTGTTTATGGCGGTTTGTCGGTGAGTAAAATTGGACAGTTTGATAATTTCAGGGGAATCGGCAGCCGTGATAACTGGTTTGACGATCAGAAGGTGTATATCGGACTTAGCTGGAATGTTTTCAGCGGCATGCAGAAAATGTACAAGTTGAATCAGGCAAAATACGATATGGCTGTTACTGAGATCACAGAGACGCAGGCACTGGAGGGACTTGAATTACAGCTGAAAATGGTATATGAACGATTGGTTACGAGCAGGGAGCGCCTGAAATCCACTGAAAGTATAGTTGCACTTGCGCAAAGGGGATACTCTGTGGCCAATCGTTCGTTTCAGGTCGGACAGATTAGTCTTATCGAGCTCAGAAATACTGAGTTGGAATTAAACAAAGCCAGAACGGCACACAATGCAACACTGTTTGCCTATCACAGTGCTTTAATAGAACTGAAAGTTTTAATGGGAGAACACAGATTTGAATAAACCTTTTCAGTGGGGTCAATCGTTGATGTCGGCCATAATTTTATCGATGCTGTTGATGCTGTTTTCACTTATTACCGGGTGTTCTCAAAGAGATGAGGCTGTACCCGAAACAATGGAGATGATTCAGCAGAGAGAAGGAGTGCCGGTCACGGTGGTTGCAGCTCGGCTGGATACTCTTGAAGCGGTTGAACTGGTGGGTGGTATCGCTCAGGGGTACAATCAGGCAACACTGAACTCTGCTATTCCGGGCAGGATATCATCTGTTAATATAAAGCTTGGAGACAGGATTACTGCAAACAGGTCGATAATGACAATCGTTCCGGATATGGCTCAGAATTTTGATCTCGCCTCAAAACAGTACGAAGATGCTAAAAAAAACAGAGAGAGAGTAACTGCAATAGTGGAACAGGGCGGTGCTTCCCAGCAGGTGCTTGATAAGGTAGAGCTGGGGTATCTTGCTGCTAAAGAGGGGATGGAGGCGATGAGAAAGAGCCAGTTTGTCCTTGCTCCCTTTACCGGTGTTGTAGTCGCTCTGCATCAAAACAGAAATGATATTGTAGGGATGGGTACCCCTCTTGTTGAGATCGCAACACTGGAAAAGATAAGGGTGCCTGTAAATGTCAGTGATGCGCTGGTGCACCGGTTCAGTGAAGGGCAAAAAGCTGTAACCGTTGTGGGTCGTGACACTGTTACCGGTGAGGTGGAGAAGGTTGCGATTGCCGGTTCTTCGTCAACCCTTAGTTTTACAGTGGAGATTGTCTTCCCTAATCCAGGTTTAATAATCAGGCCGGGAATGTACCTGCCGTCGCGGGTTATTGTCAAGAGGAAAGAGGGTGTTGTGGTCCTGCCCATGGACGCGGTCATTTCTCAGGGAGTAAACAGGTATGTATATATAATTGATAACAATGCTGCCGCTAAAGTTCCTGTTGAAATTGGGATCAGAGGTGGGGAGTACTACGAAATTACCTCCGGAGTACAGCAGGGTGATCAGGTCGTTTTGACAGGCGCATCTCTTCTGCAGGATGGCTCAAAGGTGAAAATAGTACTATAGAAATGATAAAAATTTAACTTCGGGTAAATTGAGATAATTATGGTCCTGACTGGTTTAAGTATAAAAAGGCCCGTAATGATGACAATGGTCATCATGGCTTTTGTAATTTTCGGCATTATTGGTTTTATGTCACTTCCCATTGATCTGATGCCCGATATAGATCTTCCTTTTGTCACTGTCAGGATCATCTATCCGGGTGCGGGGCCCGAGGAGATTGAGACTGCTGTATTGCAGCCCATTGAAGAGCAGATGGCTACTATTGCAGACCTCAAGGATATCTCCTCTTTTGCTTCTGAAGGGGTGGGGTTCATTATACTCGAGTTCAATCTTGGAGCCGATCCGGATCTTGCTGCCATCGACGTTAAGGATAAAATTGATGAAATTTCTTTTCGCCTCCCTTCTGATATGCAAACGCCAGTGGTTGGCAAGTTTGATATTAATGCACAATCAATTGTAGACCTTGCAGTGACAGGGACCGTCTCTGCTGATCAGCTTCGCAGCATCACTGAAAGAGAGATAAAGGATCAGTTCACAAGAATAGCAGGTGTGGCGACCGTTTCAGTGACTGGGGGACGGCAACGGGAAATAAAGGTACTCCTAAATAAACACAGGGCAGATGCTCTCAATATCAATCTGCAGACTGTTGCAGGGATAATTGCCGCACAGACTGCAAACATTCCCGGTGGTCAGATCACCGGTGACCGTAAGGAGTTTTCCGTAAGAGTTCAGGGGCAATACCAGAGCCTTGAAGAGATCAGAACTCTCGGTATCCCCACACGGGGACCGCAGGGAGTAATGACTGTACCTTTGTATACATTTGCCGATGTTGTTGATGACTTTGAGGAGCACAGAAGACTTGCACGCTTCAACGGAAAGAGTTCTGTTGGTATCGCCATACAGAAAAGACCCGATGCAAACACTGTCAGGGTGGCTGATGAAATTTTTGAGCAGGTTGAGCACATTAATCGTTCCCTGCCTGAGGGGATAGTGATAAGTGTGGCTCAGGACAGATCAGACTTTATCAGAGAATCCGTCAATGACATGTACAGAAACATGCTGATCGGGATGATTCTGACTGCAGTTATGCTTCTGCTTTTTCTTGGCGACTGGAGGGTGACGATAATTGCTGCCGCTACTATTCCTGCATCGATTATCATCACTCTTGCAGGAATCAGTTTCCTCAACTTTACTCTCAATATTATGACTCTGATGGCACTTGCAATTTCAATCGGTACGCTTGTTACAAATGCTATTATCGTACTCGAGAATATCGTTCGTCACAGGGATATGGGGCAGTCGGTAAAGACTGCTTCGGAAACCGGTGCAAATGAGGTAGCTACTGCGGTGTTGGCATCCGTCTTAACCAATGTTGCAGTGTTTGCCCCCATCGCTACAATGGAAGGGATAACCGGTCAGTTTTTCATTGCACTTGGCTTGACAATTGTGATCGCAACTATCGTCTCTCTTTTCCTTTCGTTTACTCTTGCACCACTCATGGCATCGCGTATTCTCAGGGATAAATCCGGTTCCGACAAGAATAATCTGCTCCAGCCTCTGCTCGATAAGCTAAGCAATATCTATGGCAGCCTGCTCAATGTAGCACTGGATCATAAAATCATGCTTACATTGGGTGTCATCGCGCTTCTCTTTTTTTCAATTTTTGTTGTTGCTCCCCAGATTGGTACCGAGTTCTTTCCCCAGGCAGATCAGGGCGTAATCTCAGTCTCTCTGGAGATGCCTTCAGGAACCTCGCTGAAAGCAACCGACAGGGCATTGTCGGTAATAGAAGAGCGGGTGAGCAGCATACCGGAGATGCAATCGGTATATGCATCCCTTGGGGGAGATGGCACCAACACCGGTGTAAACTTCGCTAACCTCACCGTTCAGTTAAAGAACCGCTCTTTGCGCACGCGAAATACCGCTGAAATAAGCAGAATCTTCCGTTCCATGCTGGCTGATATTCCCGATGCATCCATAGTAGTCAGAGATGCTCAGTTTATGGGTGGCGGAAGCAGCGGGGATATTTCGGTGGAGATCACCGGTGATGAGATGGAGCAGATACTTGCTTATGCAGATTCTGTCATACAAAAAACTACTATGGTAGAGGGACTGGTCGATGTGCAGCTCTCGTGGAAAGAGGCCCGGCCGGAGATTAAGTTCATTCCACGGCGAATGCTTCTCGATGAGTACGGTACGAACGTAGCTTCATTGGGCATGGCTTTGCGGGGGAGTCTTACAGGAAATGAAGTGGCAGTGTTCAGGGAGCAAGGCCATGAATATCCGATACGGCTTCTTTATGCAGAAGAGCACAGGGCTGACATAGACGCAGTTGAGAACATTTCGATTCCAACTGGCAGAGGAATTGTTCCTATTAAAGTCCTGTCTGATGTTATCACCGAAGGCGGGGCTGCAAATATCAACCGCAAAAACAGGCAGCGCCTTGTGACTGTCAGTGTCAATGTAGCCTCGGGAGCTGTTGGTACCCGTGCTGCACAGCTCAGCCAGTTAACTGATCAGATTCAGCTTATGCCAGGCTATACTATTCATTATGGGGGAGAGCAGGAGATGATGGCGGAGTCTTTCAGAACCCTGCTGTTCGCAATACTGATTGCTGTTCTTTTAACCTATATGGTGCTCGCCGGGTCTATCGAATCTTTCACGCAGCCGTTTATCATTATGGCCACCCTTCCCCTTGGCCTCATCGGGGTACTATGGGCGCTGTTCCTAACCGGTAACTCCATCTCCATGCTCTCACTTATGTCTATGGTTATGCTCATTGGTGTGGTGGTCAACAATGCTATTCTTATCATTGATTATGCCCACAAAAAACAAAAGGATGGTGCTTCCAAAAGGGATGCTATATTTCAAGCGTGCAAGGTCAAATTTAATGCTATACTCATGATGAACATGGCCGTGATTCTGGCACTCTTGCCTCAGGCCCTCGCTGCCGAAAGTGTTCAGGCACCCTTTGCAATAACTGCAATCGGCGGTATCGCGGTATCGATGTGTATGACGCTGTTTGTGGTGCCGGGAATGTATCTGTTTTCATCAAAAACCCCATAACACAAACCAAAACCTCTCGAATAGGGTTTCGGGACCGGGGCCGGGTTTCGGGTTTCTAAATCGTATCTGGGGCCCCCAGAATCCCGCACAGGCGGGGGAGCACCGTTCACTCTACACCAAAACCGACTGCCCGCCATCCCCGCGCAGGCGGGGACCCACCTAAATCCAAAGCATTAATGCCTGAGCCACCTAGTGTCCTTTTGTAGAGTAATTCCAGGGCGAAACCCGAATTTTGTCCTTACCATTTCCACTTTCCAATTCCTCTCCGCATCCACCTAAACAGACTGGACCATGCGCTCTTTATTATATTAAACACTTATTCCGGCCCATTGTCCTAAATGCATCAATACACCGATCAGCGGAGAAAAAACTGACTAATGGAAAACCTCGACTACGGAGTTATTGGAAATTGTGTAAGTGCAGCATTGGTATCTAAAGATGGCTGGATTGACTGGTGCTGCCTTCCGGAGTTTAATTCATCCTCAGTATTTGCGCGGATACTTGATGATAACATCGGCGGAACTTTTGGTATACAGTGTGACGACAAATATCAGATTAGCCAGAGGTACTACCCAGGTACAAATATTCTCATAACACGATATGATAATGGTAGGGATACTTTTGAAGTCAGGGATTTCATGCCACGGTATTATCTTGAGGATGGAAAACATTACGCCCCGCCGGATTTAATCCGATTCATTGTTCTGAAATCGGGTACGCCTGAATTCAGAGTCGTTTATGATCCTAAACTGAATTATGCCAAAGGGAAAACAGAGACGGTAGTTAATTCAGACTATGTAAAAAGTATCAATAGTGAAGAAAAATATGAATCGGTATATCTCTATACTGATTTTAACAAGGCTGATGTCGCATCCGGCAAGACCATATATCTCACCGGTAATGCGTTTTTCCTGTTATCCTATAACCAGAAGATACGCCATCAGGATGTTTCCCGCATCTATCTGAAATATGAAAGAACAAAGGTCTACTGGCTTAACTGGACAGAGAGAACCATTCAGCTTGACAAACATGATGAACTCATCAAAAGAAGCGCCCTGTTACTGAAACTGCTGACTTTCCAGAAGACCGGTGCTGTTCTGGCTGCGCTCACCACCTCTCTTCCCGAAGCGATTGGAGAGGTGAGAAACTGGGATTACAGATTCTGCTGGATTCGGGATGCAGCAATGACGATCAGGATTTTTAACAGTATCGCGCATACCCGCGAAGCCATGGGTTTTCTTAAATTCATAATCGATATGACCCCTGCAAAAGATGAACGAATACAGATTATGTACGGCATAAGGGGTGAAAAGGAGCTGACCGAATACACTCTTGATCACCTTGCCGGTTACAAAAATTCCACTCCGGTTCGGGTAGGAAATGCTGCATATATACAAAAACAGCATGATATCTATGGAGTGCTCATGGATGTCATCTACCAGGACATGAGCTATTATCAGGTGTCTACAGAACACGCCGAAGAGCTGTGGACTATCGTGCGTGCATTAGTCAAGTCGGTTGAGCTTAACTGGCAAATGCCTGATAAGGGGATATGGGAGATCCGTACAGAGGATCGCCATTTCACCTTCTCAAAGCTGCTTTGCTGGGTAGCCCTTGACCGTGCTGTCAAGGTTGCAAGCATATTGAGGATGGAGCACTATCATGATGAGTGGATCAAATTGAAAGACAAGATCAGCAACGATATAATGACCAAAGGATGGAACTCGAAGCTCAATGCATTTACCCAGTACTACGGAAGTGATGACATGGATGCTTCCAATCTGCTGATGGAATCGTATGGATTTATTGAAGCAACCGATCCTAAATTTATCGGCACTGTCGAGGCCACCAAACGCGAACTGATCAAAGATGGTTTGATGTACCGGTACAAAAATCAGGACGATTTCGGACAGCCTTCCACCTCATTTACAATATGCAACTTCTGGATGGTCACCGCTCTTTTCAGGATTGGACAAAGGAAGGAGGCAGAGGAGATGTTCAATCATGTTCTGTCCTGCAGCAATCATCTTGGTCTCTTCAGTGAGGATATAGAATTTGGTTCACACAGGCTGCTGGGCAATTTCCCCCAGGGATATTCTCATCTTGCCCTTATTGAATCAGCACTTACAATTGCTGGTGAGATTACTTCAGAAGGTGATATTATCAGGTCGCTGGAGAAGCCCTGAGAAGGGTGTCGGAGCATTCATGGATGGATAGTGCCATTCTTCTCCAAAATCTCATTGTCTTATCCCAACGTATGTATCTCACCCAAACACGGGGTTTGCTACCCTGTACGGTGAACGGTGTGCCTATTGAGCATAGTGGAAAACCTTCTCGAAAACAGACCTGCGCCCTTATGCGAAAAACGGCTCACCCCGGAGGGTAGATTACAGAGGTGGATAGGAAAATTCGATTTGTAGTCAGGCTCCCCTCGATACTGCAGGCGGAAACTACTACTCATTGGGCTTTTATCTGCAATTTCAATGCTGATTCAGTGTCTTACCCCTCAAGCTCCAGATTCGCCTCTTCCCAGCTCCGCAGCAATTCCGCAAGCTCCTTGCGTACCCTGCTAAGCTCCTCTGTCGTTGCACCCAATAGCTCAAAGTTAGTAGCGTTTGACGAATCATTCAGAACAGATTCAAGTTCGGTGATCTTCTCCTCATGAGCTTCGATACCTCTTTCGTATCGCTCAATCTGGCGCACGAGCTTTTTCTTCCTGTCCCGTGCCTTGATTCGGTCCTCCTTCTGGGAGTTCTGGGACGGTTTGCTGTCGCTGCCTGGAGTATCGGTCTGGTCTTTAAAAAGAGTCTCCATATAATATCTGTAATCATTAAGATTCCCCGGAAAATCTCTGATTACTCCAGGACGAACCTCAACTATTCTGTTTGCAACCTTTGAGATGAAAAACTCATCGTGGGAAACAAACGCAATCGTGCCTTTGTATTCAGCCATCGATTCGGCAAGCATCTCGATAGAGCGTACGTCAAGATGGTTGGTTGGCTCGTCCAGAAGCAGTACGTTTCCTGGCGAGGCAAGTATGGTGGCAAGTACAAGGCGGGACTTCTCTCCTCCTGAGAGCACTTTGACCTTTTTGTCTACAGCATCCCCACTGAAAAGAAATGAGCCAAGAATGCCTCTGAGGTAACTCTTTTCTGATGAGACAGAATTTTCAGAAATGGTTTCAAGAGCAGTTTTCTCCGGATGCAGCTGTTCAAGCTGATGTTGTCCAAAGTAGCGCAATATTGCATTGTGCCCGTACTCAAGTTCACCTTCCCATGCAGGCAAAATCCCGGAGAATAGTTTAAGAAGGGTTGATTTTCCAGCACCATTGGGGCCGATTATCGCAATTTTGTCCCCCCGGCGTATTTCAAGAAACAGCTTTGATATCACCTCAAGAGAGGAGTACCCCGTTGTTACTTTGGTCAGCTTTATGGGCACTGAACCCGATTCTTTGGGCATAGAGAAACTAAATCGGATTGACTTATCTTCCGCTATCTGGTCGGGAAGTTCTGCCCTGAGATTTTCTATCTGTTTGATACGGGACTGAGCCTGTGTCGCCTTGGTGGCCTGCGCCTTGAATCTCTGGACAAAGCGCTCGTTCTGCGCTATCTTTGCCTGGAGGTTTTTGGCTCTGTTCTCATCGGCTATCTCCTGTTCTCTGCGTATTGTAAGGTATGCCTCATAATTGCCTTTGTACATCCTTACGGTAGTATTCTGAATGTTTGCAGTATGGGTGGTGATTCTGTTAAGGAAATCCCGGTCATGAGAGACAATGAGCATACCACCCTTATACCTTGAGAGAAATTTTTCAAGCCATACGAGAGAATCAAAATCGAGATGGTTTGTGGGCTCATCAAGAATGAGATAATCAGGGTTCTCAAGCAGCAGTTTCCCAAGAACTGCACGCATGCGGTAACCACCCGAAAGTGTCCTGACTTTGGTGTAAAGCTGTTCACTGGAGAGCCCCAGCCCGCTTAAGATCATCTCAGCTCTTGATTTTATAGAAAAACCATCATTCTGCTCCATCTCAGTGTGGAGTTTTTCAAGCATCTTGAAGGCGCCCTTTTCACCCTCTTCAATCTTACCTGTCACTTTTGCCAAAGACTCTTCATAATTGAGCAGATGCTTGAACGATTCAAGCACTATGTCCATGGGGCTGTGTTCTTCATACAGCTCAACCTCCTGGGGCAAATAGCCGATCGAGATATCTGAAGGTTTGGTCACGCTTCCCGAATCCGGTTGCTCCACTCCCGAGATCATCTTCAGGATAGTTGTTTTTCCCGACCCGTTGCAACCGATTAAGCCTGTACGGCAGGTCTCATTAAGCGAAAATGTTGCTTTGTCAAAGAGGAGTGTGCTACCAAATTGTTTGGAGATTGATTCAAAAACTATCATAATGGGTCAACTTGTAAAAAAGATCTGTTAAACACCGGTATGGCCAAAACCACCAGTGCCGCGGGTTGTTTCTGTAATCTCCGACTCTTCCAGAAATTCCATAGGGGAGACGCTCATCACTACAAGCTGTGCAATGCGATCGCCCCTTTGGACTGTAAAGGCATTTTCACCAAAATTGGCAAGGATGATTTTTACCTCCCCGCGATAATCAGCATCAATGGTACCGGGAGCATTGAGAATGGTGATACCGTGCTTAAATGCAAGCCCGCTCCTTGGGCGTACCTGTACTTCATACCCCTGGGGGATGGCAAAGCAGAATCCGGTAGGGATCAGCACTCTGGAACCGGGTTCAATGGTTACACTGTTTTCGATTGCGGCACATATATCACAGCCACTGGATCCGCAGGTCATACGATTTGGAACAGGAAGGTCGGCTGCGTGTTCGAGCCGCTTTATGCCGATGTGGTTATTCATGCTATTAAGACTGTTTTCAAGGGGGTGAAAACACAGACAGCCAAATAGAGGGCTGTCTGTGTTGTAAGTACTCTGTTAAAGCATCGCTTTGCGGCTCAGTTTTACCTTTCCGAAACGGTCAAAACCGATCAGCTTGACCATTACCTTATCACCAACCTGAACGACATCATCAACTTTTGCTACTCTTTCAGGAGCAAGCTCAGAGATATGAATCAGTCCGTCTTTTCCCGGAAGATACTCTGCAAAGGCACCAAACTCAACGATCGTTTTTATGGTCGCTTCGTAGACTGCATTGAGCTCAGGTTCGGCAACAATGTTTTTGATCCTCTCCACTGCAGCATCACGCTGCTGACGGTTAGTTGCAGCGATCTGGATAGTACCATCATCCTCAATGAAAAGGGTCGTACCGGTTTTCTCCTGGATATCGCGGATCATCTTGCCACTTGGCCCGATAACTTCTCTGATTTTATCCTTTTCAATAACGATACTGCTTATTCTTGGAGCATAATCTGAGAGCTCTTTACGGCTTGCAGCAACAGCCTCTTCCATGATTCCAAGGATCTTCATTCTTGCGTCTTTTGCTTTGGCAAGTGCTTCACGCATAAGTTCGGGGGTTATTCCTGCAATCTTGATATCCATCTGAATTCCGGTTATTCCCTCACGGGTGCCTGCTACCTTGAAATCCATATCACCTACATGGTCTTCAGTTCCAAGAATGTCGGTAAGAATCGCAGTTGAGTCACCCTCTTTAACCAAACCCATTGCAACACCGGCCACATGTGATTTAATCGGAACACCACCTGCCATAAGAGACAGAGACGCACTGCATACGGTAGCCATGGATGAAGAGCCGTTTGACTCGAGCACTTCTGAGACAATCCTTATTGTATAGGGGAAACTCTTCTCGTCCGGAAGAACAGGAGAAATAGAGCGCTCTGCAAGGTGTCCATGACCAACTTCACGACGGCTTGTGGACAGAAAACGTTTCACTTCACCTACACAATAGGGTGGGAAGTTGTAATGGAGCATGTATGATTTATCATAAGCTCCCTGAATACTGTCTATATGCTGAACGTCAAGTTTTGTTCCAAGTGTTGCAGCGGCAAGTGTCTGGGTTTCACCTCTGGTGAAAAGCGCACTGCCATGAACGCGTGGAAGCAGGTCGAGTTCACAGGTGATTTGGCGAACTTCATCCAACCCTCTGCCTCCGATACGGGTACCGCTTTCAAGGATAGTTTTTCTTATATCCTTTTTTTCAAAATCTGAAAATATTGAACTTATAGCACCCTCGGATTCAGGGAATTTCTCTGCCAGAGCCTCTTTGACCTGTTTTTTGAGTTCCCCCATGGCAGCATAACGCTCCTGTTTAACACCCTTAAAACTTGCTTCATGAATCTTGTCCTTAACGAGTTCTTCTACACTGCTTACCAGTTCAGGATCGTGTTCTGACCGGACAAATTCAAGCTTTTGTTTTCCTTCTGTGCTCATCATCTCTTTTTGAACAGTAACCAGTTTTTTGATCTCTTCATGGGCAAGAAGAATCGCTTCGATAAAAGTCTCTTCAGGAAGCTCTGCTGCTCCTCCTTCTACCATCATAATAGATTCTGCTGTACCTGCAATAATCAGGTCAAGTTCTCCGCTTTCAGTTTCTGAAAGAGTGGGGAACACCTTGAGTTTTCCGTCAACCATTCCAACTTTTACACCAGCAACCGGTTCACTGAAAGGAAGATCAGAAAGACAGAGAGCTGTCGAAGCTGCAGTGATAGCAAGAACCCCTGCATCGTTAACATCATCTGCAGAGAGCACCGAGCAGATCACCTGTACTTCATTTCTGTACCCAGCTGGAAACAGCGGGCGTATTGGACGATCAACCAGACGGGCTGATAAGATCTCTTTTTCGCCGGGACGGCCTTCCCTTTTGAAAAAACCACCGGGGATTTTTCCTGCTGCGTACGCTTTTTCGTTGTATTCAACCGATAAGGGAAAAAAATCTGAAGTGGTTTCACCACCAAGACAGACGGTAGCAAGCACCATTGTATCGCCAACTCTTACCACAGCAGATCCGTTCGCAAGCTTTGCCAGTTTTCCCGTTTCAAACGAGATACTCTGGCCATTGATTTCAGTCTCTTTTTTTACATAAGCCATTAAAATTGCTCCTCATATTCTAAATGTATAATTATCATTGTTTTTACAGGATCACGATCCCATGGTCGTTTTTCGGTGGATTTTGGAAGAGAATAGTCGTTTTCGGAATGCCTGGATGCTCCGATTGTTAAAAAAAAAGCGGATAACCTGAAGCAGATTATCCGCTGTGTGACTATTTGCGGATGTTCAGTTTCTTGATAAGTGTCCTGTACCGTGCAATATCGTTCTTAATAAGATAGTCAAGAAGAGAACGGCGCTGACCAACAAGCTTAAGCAAACCGTAACGGGTGTGGTTGTCCTTTGGATTACTCTTTACATGTTCGGTCAAGTGGCTAATGCGCTTGGTCAAAAGAGCTACCTGAACGTCGGTGTTGCCGCTGTCTTTTTCGTTACTGCCAAATTCCTTGATGATTTCTTGTTTGTAGTCTTGTGCTAATACCATGTTTTCTCTCTCCTGTAAAAAAAACTTTTAATGTCCTCTATATCTTGTGCGATCCGTTCTCTTAGAACCTCTTCACTACCAAAAGGCTCATCTTTTCGTATAAACTTGTGCAACCATATTCTGCACCATTCATCCAACCGGGGCTCATCCCCCTGGAAACTTAATGCATGGAACTCAAAATGAATGTTCCTGTCAGTAAACGTGGGGCAGTCGCCATAATACAGGGCGCCCTGTATCCTCACACCTCTGATTTCCAATTCTGCCGCATACACTCCTGCGGGTGGAATTACCTTCTGCGAAGACGGTTTCCGGAAATTGATTGTGGGGTAACCTAATTTTGTTCCTGTCTTTGTTCCGGAAATTCTCTGAACACAGATCAAGTAGGGATGACCCAGAATGTCTACTGCTTGGGTAATCCGGCCTTCCACAATCAATTTGCGAATCTTCGTGGATGAAATTACGGTCTCATCCTGAGTGCAGAGATTCGCAGTAAACATATTAATATGATATTTGTCCACCACTTCTGGCAAAAAATTCTTTCCTCCGCGTCTGTCCTTGCCAACAGAATGTCCTTCACCCATCACCCATCCTGTTGCACGCAATTTCCCGACCAGTATGTTACTTACAAATTCCTGAGGCGACAATTGCCGAAAATCTTCATCGAACGGTATCACCATCAAATAGTCTAAACCGAAAGATTCTATTAATATCTCTTTTTCATCCAAGGTCGTAATAAGCATCGGCGAAAGCTCTGGATAGACAACGCTTTTGGTGTTTGGCTCAAAAGTAATCGCCACGCTGCAAGCCCCGTTTGCCACTGACCTCTTTACTACCTCATTGAAGAGCGTTGCATGTCCCTTGTGAACACCATCGAAATTGCCAACCGTAACAATGCTTTTTTGTCCGCAAGGGAGACTGTCATCTATGCCTAATCGTTTCATAATTGACCTGTTAACCGGTTTGAAACACCCTTTCGGGATGGAAACAATTACCCTCTCTGTTTCTTAAAATCGCAATCAGCTTATCCGAATCATCAAACGCAAAAACCGGGGAATCCGGCACGCCGCAATAATCGTCCAAAAAAATATCCCTGCCACTGAGCAATAAACTCCTGCCGGCCGCTTCAAGGGTTATCGTTTCGTAATTGTTAAACACGCTCCGTAACGGAATAATATAATTTTGTGCATCCTCAAGATTGTCCGGTTTAACTGCCTGTGCAATCGAAAATATTCCCGAACGGGTTCTGCGAAGTTTCGATACTACCCCGAACGTTCCAAGCCTTGCTGCAATATCTCTTGCAAGCGACCGGACATACGTTCCACCTGAACAAACAACCTCAAGCTCCGCTTCTCCAGCCACCTCATCATACCCCATTAACCTGAGTGAAAAAACCGTGATCGTCCTGGGGGCAATTTCCACCTCCTTGCCGCCTCTGGCAAGCTTATAAGCCCGTGTTCCGTCAATTTTCACTGCACTGTATGCTGGTGGGGTCTGGGTCTGCTCACCGGTAAAATGGTCGGTTACCTCTTGAAGGTCGCATTTTTTAGGCTTCGGGCCGGTGTGTTCCGTCTGCTTGCCCTGAAGATCCAGGGTGTCGGTGGTAAAACCAAATCTGATACTGAACTCATAGGTCTTGGGGTCACCCGGAAGATATTGAATTAGCCGGGTACTCTTTTCAAGTGCTACAACAAGAAGCCCTGAGGCATAGGGGTCAAGTGTGCCGGTGTGCCCGGCCTTTTTTATCTTCAGCTGTCTGCGTACGGTTGAAGTGACGGCAAACGAAGAGGGGCCAAGTGGCTTATCTATGCAAAGAAAACCTTCCAACTATCCTCTCAGCTCCTTGTCAATAATTGAGAGCATCTTTGGCATCGCCAGTGCATAGGGTTGATCAATTGTACAACCCGCGGCACAACAGTGTCCTCCACCACCGGGAATCCCCTGCGCTACCCTCCCCACATCAACCAAACCCTTTGAGCGTAAACTGAAATGTGTCTGGGTGGGGGAGTGCTTGCATATAATTCCCACTTCCACACTTTTTGCTGTAACAGTATTATCCGCCATCCCTTCAGAATCGCTGTGGTGTGCACCTAATTCATCGATAACCGACAGGGGCAGCTCCATACTGCACACCTTCCCTTCAAGGTGGAACGTGAGAGTAGACCACATTCTGGCCTGAAGAAGAAGCCCGGTCTGGGAATGAGATGCGTAGACGTTTTCATATATGGCAGAACAGTCCGCACCCCGGTTTGCCAAATCAGCACAGACCGATAAAATCTTACCTGTGGTGTTTGAAAAACGGAATCCGCCAGTGTCGCTCATGATAGCGCAATAGAGTGATTCTGCAACATGATCCGGAAAATCAATGTTGTTCTCGGTAAAAAAGCGGTAGATTATCTCTCCGGTTGCAGCTGTTGCTGTGTCGATATAATTCTGGAAACCGAACCGGGTGTTGTCTCTGTGGTGATCAATATTTACAATCTGTTTTGCAGCCTCGTTTGATCCCTCCCATCCAAGCCTGCTTTGATTGGAGCAGTCAAGAATAAAAAGCACGTCAAACTGTTGGGACGGTTTCTCACCTGCTAACATTTCAGAATTTTTCAAAAATGAGAACTTTGCCGGCAGAGGATCAACACAGTATATGCAAGCCTGCTTACCTCTGTCTTTAAGATACCAGTACAAGGCAAGCTGCGAACCTACACAGTCACCATCAAGACTCAAATGTGAGGAGATAAGAAAACTGCTGTTATTCTCTATGACAACATTAAGTTCATTCCAGGTCATCTTTAATTTCTTTTAGCAAATTGTTTATATGCTGACTGTGTTCGATAGAATTGTCAATCTTAAAGTAAAGACGAGGGAACTGTTTTATGGATAACCCTGCCGCCACAGTTCGCTGAATATAAGGAGCTGCATTGTTCAATGCTGTCAGTCCTTCTTCCCGGACCTCCTTTTCCCCCATGATACTCACATAAACGGTGGCGTTTCTGTTATCCTGCCCAAGCTTTACTTTTGTAACCGTTACAATAGGTGGTATTCGCGGATCACGAAGCTGTTCAGCGATTACGGTACCTATCTCTCTATGAAGAACCCCTGAAAGGCGTTCATTGTGAAAATTATTCGTAGCCATTTGTTTAATCTCCTCCCGTAAAAAAAACTTCTGCTTACGAAAGCTTGCGCGCGATCTCTATCTCCTCGAAGGTGATGATCCTGTCGCCCTCCCGGTAATCAGAAAACCTGTCCAGGATTATACCGCATTCATAACCATTCTTTACTTCCTTTACATCTTCGGTATGTCTCTTGAGACTTCCAATCCTGCTCTCTGCAATCTCCACATCATCCCGGATAATTCTCGCCTTTGCTCCCCGGACCACATTTCCTGAATCAACATGGCAACCGGCAATCATGCCAATTTTTGATACCTTGAATACCTGTCTTACGGAGATTTCTGAAAGGGTATTTTCCCTGATCTCCGGTTTGAGCATCCCTTCCATTGCAGAGTGTACATCATCCACTACTTCGTAAATTATTCGGTAGGTGCGGATTTCCACCCCTTCCTGCTTTGCAAGATCACGAATTTTAGTATTGGGGCTGAGATGGAAACCGATGATAAGGGCATTTGAGGCTGCTGCAAGCATTACATCGGTCTCTTTTATGGCGCCAACACTCTTATGTATCACTCTGACTTTGATCTCATCATTGCTTAGTTTCTCAAGCGATGCAGCCACTGCTTCAACCGAGCCGTCTACGTCACCTTTTATCACCAGATTCAGATTCTGCACACTTCCGGCCTTGATTTGCTCATAGAGATGATCCAGTGAGATAGAACTGATCTTCCTCAGTTCCCGTTCTTTTTGTGCAAGTCTGCGACGGGCACTGACTTCACGGGCCTGTTTCTCCTCTTCAAACACTCTGAAAGAGTCTCCGGCCTGGGGTGTTCCCGACATCCCCAATATAAGAACCGGTTGGCTCGGTTTTGCACACTCGACCATCTTTCCGTACTCATTATAGAGTTCACGCACACGGCCACTGTGGATACCGGTAACAAAAGCGTCACCTTTTCGCAATGTACCTTTCTGAATCAGAACGGTTGCAATAGGTCCTTTTCCTCTGTCCAGCTCAGCTTCAATTACAACACCCTGTGCCTTGCCTTCGGGATTTGCCTTGAGCTCAAGGATTTCCGTCTCAAGTGCAAGAACTTCAAGGAGCTTATCGATACCTGCTCCGGTCTTCGAACTGATCTCCACACAGGAGACCTGCCCTGAATAGTCCTCTACAACCACGTTGTACTGCGCCAGCTCACCCTTGATCTTATCGGGGTTTGCAGTAGGCAGATCAGATTTGTTAATCGCTACCACCAACGGAACATTAGCTGCTTTTGCATGGTCAATCGCCTCTTTGGTCTGGGGCATCACCCCTGAATCAGCCGCAACAATAAGTACAATAACATCGGTTATCATCGATCCCCGTGCACGCATTGCGGTAAATGCCTCATGGCCGGGAGTATCGAGAAATGTAACCGATCCCTTGGGTGTTTTAACCTCGTATGCAGCAATATGCTGGGTAATTCCACCGGCTTCCCCGGACATCACGCTGGTTTTGCGGATGTAATCAAGAAGTGAAGTTTTTCCGTGGTCAACATGTCCCATCACCGTTACCACCGGTGCTCGCGGAATAAGCTTTTCAGGGTCTTCCTGCTCCTCTTCAAACTCATTTTCTGGTGCGTATTCTTCCATTAAGTTGGCAGTAAAATCGAACTCATCAGCTACAAGCTCTATTGTCTCAAAATCAAGGCGCTGGTTTAATGTTACAAACAGTCCCATTTCAAGACACTTTGCGATGACCTCAGATGCACCCACATTCATCATGTTGGCTAATTCGTTTGCAGTTACAAATTCCGAAACGTTGAGGATCTTCTTCTCTTCCTGTACATCCTCCTCTTTGGGACCGGCATCCTTTTTGTACTTCTTCTTCGCTGAGCCGGATCCAATCTTTGCAAGTGTCTTTTTGACATTTGCCTTCATCTCTATTTCGTTTACTTCAGGACGTTCGTTTTTGCGCTTGCCACCCTTCTTCTTTCCCTTGTCTTTTCCTCTTGTGTCAGGTTTTTCCGCCGGAGGTGCACCTTGAGCAACTTTTGGTTGAGCCGTGCTGGGTGTAGCGGAAGACGCTTTGTCACTCACCGGTCCCTTAGCCCACGATTTGCGTTCATGATATTTTCTGATATGAGTCTTGGGTTGTGATGCTTCCTTTTGCTCCGGCTTTGCAGGGACTGCCTGGCCTTTGACCGGCGTTTTGTCGCCGCTGGTTTTAGTTGCCCTTGCCTCAGTGGGTGCTACTGATTCAGCCACCTTCTCCTCTTTTTTCTCCTCAAGCTCTTCACGCGCCTTTGCAAGCATCTGCCTCTTACGGTTATACTCTTTTTTAATCTCAGCACGTTCCTGCTCGAATTTTTTCTTTATTTCATCCCGCAAGCTCTCATCAACTGTGCTCATATGGCTTTTAACCGAAATGCCCATACCCCGCAACATCTGTACAAGGGCTTCGCTTGAGACTTTAAACTCTTGTGCAAGCTTGTATACTTTTTCTTTAGCCATATACTACCTCTCATTCTTTTAAACCGACCTTCTGAACCACAGGCGTGTGTGGTAGTTCATTGATGCCGGTATTTCTTTTTTTACTGTATAAAAACAACATCCAACCAGAAGGTTGTTAGCGATAATGGAAACCGTTCAGATCTTACAGGTTTGTGCTGGTTTCGTCGCCCTCTTTAGTCTCGCCTTCTCTATCTATTGCGGTATCTGATTCATCATCTGTAGAGGCCAGAGAATCCACCGCATCCACAATTATTTCCGTTTGAGCACCGTCTTGCTCATTGTCATTCTCAGGGGCATCATCACCTCTGGCCTCGTCGCGCATCGATTCATACGCTTGATCATAGGTAGTATCCTCTTCCGTTTCAGGCTCTTCCTGGGGTGATGCTAGCTCCTGCTGCTCCTGGGGAGGCTCTTTCTCCTCGGTTACATCATTCAGCGCTGCATCACGCTGCTCTTCTGTCAGTGACGCAAACTCTTCATCGCCGAAAACATCGATCTCTTTGTCAAGCATCTTTGAAGCAAGGCGGATATTCTGCCCCTCACGACCAATAGCCTGTGCCAGATCCTCTTCATTTATCACCACCACAATTTTGTGCTCGCCTACCGGTATGACTCGCTTCACCTCCGCAGGGGCAAACACCCGCCGCACCAGAAGAGAGATCTCTTCTGTCCAGTTGATAATGTCTATACGTTCATTTGAAAGCTCGCGAACAATAGCCTGAACCCTGTTTCCTCTCATCCCTACGCATGCCCCAACCGGATCAACCCTGCTGTCATTTGTGGTGACCGCGATTTTAGAACGGTGACCCGGATCACGCACAACCTTCATTATACGTACTGTCTTGTCATATATTTCCGGCACTTCAAGTTCAAAAAGTCTTTCAAGAAACTCCGGACAGGTGCGGGATATTATTACCTGCGGCCCCTTAATGTTGTTTCTCACATCTGCAATACAGGCACGGATATTTTCCCCCTGACGATAGTGCTCTTTGCGTATCTGCTCCTTATAAGGGAGCAACGCTTCTGTTCTGCCAAGGTTTACCAAAATATTTCCCTTTTCCACCTGTTGAACCACTCCGGTAATCAGCTCACCAATTCGTTCACTGTAATCGGTGAAAACCTTCTCCCGCTCTGCTTCTCGAACCCGTTGAACAATTACCTGCTTTGCTGTCTGTATGGCTGTTCTGCCAAAAAGATCAATGTCAAGTTCCTGTATCAATTCATCATTTATTTCAAGCTCTTCATCGATGGAACGTGCCTCTTCAAGAGAGATCTGAGTCTCGGGATCCTCAATCTCTTCTGCCACCGTCTGCCGGGTGAAAACTTCAAGAGTTCCCTTCTCTTTGTCGATAACCACCTCTACATGCGCCGGCTTGCCAAGATAACGCTTTGCAGCCGTGGCCAGCGCATCTTTGAGAGTGTCAAGTACAAGGTCCATGCTGATACTCTTCTCTTTGGTCACGGCACTAATAGAGCTGACAATATCAGATGCTTTCACTGCTTCACTTTTGCTTTTCTTTTTCATTGAACCAGAAACCTCCCAATTTATTTGAATCGGATCTCTTCTCTGCCGCTGTGTATCTCGCAGAGAGGTATCTCCAACAGTTTTTGACTCTCTATTTCCACGGTCAATATATCGTTTCTACAATTGACTACGTTCCCCCGAACCGTCTTTTTTCCCGCAATCTCTGTGCTTGTATGTAACACCACGGGTTTTCCCGCTATACGGTTGAAATCCCTCTCCGTTGTCAGTGGCCGGTCAATACCGGGGGAGGACACCTCAAGATTGTAGCGCTTTCCGGAGAAAAAATTTTCAACGTCGAGCAATAAAGAGAGCTCCCTGCTTACCTTCTCACAATCAGCAATGCTCACCCCTGCAGAACTGTCGATGGTGACCCGAAGGATCGAATGCCTACCAGCATTAAACAGCCGCAGTTCAAAGAGCTCAAGGCCAAGCTCCTCAAGCTTGTTTTTTACCACCGGCTTAATCTGCTCTACTGACTGCAATTTCTGCACTCCTCTCAATTTTTACTCTTATAACAAAAAACGGGCATTTTGTGCCCGATTTCAAGTTCCATACCTGATTAATCTTACAAAAATAATAATTTGTATATACTATATACAACATTAACTTCAATTATAAAAGGGAGTGCTTAGCCGTCTTTTTATCCAAAAGAGCGCTACTTTTTGTCACCTCTGCACATCACCCATCTTTTCTCCACAAACTCAACTGCCTGCTGACGGTTTTCAATCCTCTCCTCAAGCTGAAGATCATATACCCTTTCCAGAATCCTGCCGAAAATAGGCCCCGGTTCTAGTCCCAGACCTATAAGGTCTCTGCCACTTAAAAATGGCGGGGGTTTTATCTGTTCCCTTTTGAATTCTGTAAGCTTTGCCTTAACAAAGTGGTAGTTGGAGAGGTCCCCGTGACTCGCCAGACAGTCAACCCGGTGCAACTGGAGTTCCTCTGATATTGTCTCCCTGGCCAAAAACTTCTTTAATGTGGACAAACGCATCTTTCGCACATTCATGAAGTTCATGTGGTTGCCAACAATGCTGCTGACCGTCTCTGTCATGTGGTTTGATGCCCGAAGACGCCTGAGAACCTCCTGGCTCATCTTTGCTCCCACATGATGATGATTGTTGAATCGAATACGGTCGGTGATGCTCATGGTGGGGGGCTTGCCAATATCGTGAAGCAGCGTACTCCAGGCAACCGGCGAGGAGGGCTCTTCTAAGAGCCTAAGGGCCTTTAATGTGTGGGTGAAAACATCCCCCTCAGGGTGAAACTGCGGAGGCTGTTCTACTCCTGCCAGTGCGGCAACTTCCGGCAAAACTTCACCCAGCAATCCGCATTCATGAAGCATCTCTATGGCAAGGTGAGGATGTGGACCGCAGAGCATTTTATCCAGCTCGGTGAAAATCCGCTCTGGAGAGATGCTTCTTATCTGTGGTGCACACTCTTTAATTGCCCTGAAGGTGTTCTCCTCAATTGAAAAATCAAGCTGAGCTGCAAATCGCACAGCCCTCAGGGTACGCAAGTAGTCCTCGCTGAAACGTCGGTCCGCATTGCCGATTGCCCTGACTATTTTTGTCCCAAGATCCTCTTTTCCCCCCACATAATCGATCACCTCCTGGGAAAAGGGATTGTAAAACATACCGTTTATGGTAAAATCCCTTCTCAGGGCATCCGTTCGGGCATCGGTGAACACTACATCCTGAGGGTGACGACCATCTTTGATTCCTATATCGGAGCGAAATGTCGCCACTTCAAATGGTATCCCCTTGTGCATAACCACCATAACCCCAAACTGCTCTCCAACACTGAGCGTATGAGCAAAGAGCTTTGAAATAACCTTTGGGGTGGCGTTGGTGGCAATATCGATATCACCCTGTTTACTGTTGCCCATCAGATAGTCCCTTACCCATCCACCGGCAAAGAATGCTTCATAACCCCCGTCAATAAGCTCTCTTAGAATGTGCAGTGCTGCCTGAAACTGCTCTTGATGGGAAAAGGTCTTCATCACTTATTTCCTGTTCTGCTATTAAAAAGTACCTGATGTGGGTGATTAACTATAAAAAAGCCTGAAAAAGAAAAAAGTGCGATTGGATCAACAAAAAAAACACAAAACAGGCAAACATTAATTATAATTATCAATACAACGGATTTAAAAGTACCACTAAATTAATATTTTTTACTCTGAAATCCTTGGTTTTTAACATCATAACAAAAACAGGAGTGGTTCATGAAGTCTTTAACGAAACTTTTTTTGGTGAGTCTAAGCGTTTTAACACTGGTGGCCTCTTGTACATCACGCTATGAATCTGAGGGGAATAAAGCCTATGATCAGGCCCAAAGAACTCAGGGGGGGCAGCGGCTTATACATCTGAAATCAGCTTTCATGCACTACCGGCAGGCTGTGGTGAATAACCCCGATAACGTCAGTAAACGATTAAGAAACCGTTTTATCGAGATGGCTCTGGTTCGTGTGCAGATGGTGCTGGAGGAGGGTGGTGCTGATATGCCTGCGGTACCACTGCTTGTTGAAGATATCGACAGATTTCTCTCTGAGGAGGTCTCCGATGAACTTCACCAGGACTATGCTATGTTCCTGACTCTGTTGGCTGACACAAGTATCGCCAAGCAACACTATAATAAAGCCCTCACCTACATTGACAAAGCTCTTGAAGTTGCAAGCAACCCTGCTCCCATACAGCAGAAAAGAAACAGTGTAACCAGCAACGTTGCGCAGGAAAACCTTGAGATGGCAAAAATGAATTTCGAAAACGCCAAGGGTGATAAAGAAAATGTACAGGATCTCACAAGAGCTGAGTACAATGCGCAGGCTGCACTCTATTTCGACAGCACTCTGAGCGAGGCTAAAGAACTGTTAAGCGAAATCAGAAGAGAAAACGTGGGTAACTACTCAGCATATGTGAGTGTTATGAGAGGGTATACCGACACCACACTCTTTAAGGCAATCAATGAATGGGACATACTTATGGCTGTTCCTGCTGTCCAGCACAGGGGCAACAGAACTACTCTTCTGGTGAATATCTATAACTACTCCTGGAATGCCCTGCGTATGCGGTCAACCGATTTTACTTTGGTAGATGTAAACGGCGAAGAGTACCAGGCTCTTAAAACTGATATGGGTGACTATGATATGCTCGATCAGGAGAGGGAATATCAGTACGAACTCCGGTTCCCAAAACCCCGGGCTGAGATCAAAAAGCTTGTGTACAGAAACGGCAAGCACCACGCAGAAAAACTGTTTCTGTAACAGAATCGTACTTAAGAAGAGTTTAGAAAAATTAAGAGCCCTGCGGATTTTCCGTGGGGCTTTTTTTAGTGTGCTAAGAGGCGAAAAGGGGTCGGACCAACACAAATGCCGTTTCCAGCCTCTAATCGACATTTCCCATGCAAAATCACCTGTTTTCAGTTCCTTAGAGCCCGATGAGCATCCCTTCTATCGCACTCTAAGAATGAACGTTCCCTCTCTGACTATATTAATGAGACATAATCATGTATTAAATTATAAGTGACTTTAGAAGGGCGAAAAAGGAAGGATACATGATAGCACAAAAGCATGAAAGTGAACTGGAATTAGCAGGG
>SKJJ01000067.1 GCA_007115975.1 Chitinispirillum sp. | reverse complement strand
CCCCTGCCCAGGAACCGGGCTCAACATGCACTGCATCTTTTGGATCGGGAGGAAACATATCGAGGTAGTCTTCAATGGTGGTGAGTTCAAACCGCTCATCTGCACCTACCCACTCCACCAGACGTTGGGTGTTGTGGCGATAGTAGCTGTCGGCTCCCCCGCCGTGATTGTCCCCATCGGAGTGAAGAACAAAAAAGGGCGGGTGTTTTGGATCATACGTTCCGTGCTCAATTATACTGCTATACAATTGCGACAGAACATGCTCATACTGCAGTGCACCGTATCCTCCCCTTGCGTCCTCATTTCCTATATATCTTTCAGCCGGTACACCAATGATCTTGTGTACCGATCCGTCAACATCCTCGTATTTGATATATTCGGGCTTTAACAGTGATGGGCTGATCTTGCCCGGTGCCCATATATTCTGAAGCGATGTCCAGTCATCCACTTGAGGATTCTCCTGCTGGGCAGGATCAGGCGGAAGCATCCCCTCCTCAATCCCCGGATAGGGATAATTTTTACAGGCGCGATACCGGTGTATCGAATCGTAGATAACCGCTTTCACACCAGCCTTATTGAGCCAGGGGATCATTCTTACATGAAAAGCGGTTTCGGGAGGAAAAAGAATATCGCTTGCATCAACCCCAAAAGTCTCTTTTAGGATTTTTCTGTGCATTTCAATCTGCGAGACGATATTTTTTCCCGGTATGAGCGGCATTAAAGGATGATAATAACCAAAAGCCGTAAATGCCACTCTTCTGTTCTTCTCCTTTGTACTCTCTTTTGCAATTTTGCGAAGAGAGTCGTTCCAGGAATTGAATCTGCCTCCGCACAGCCCCTCTTTACTGCATTTGTTAAGCTGGTAGATCAAAGAGCCGCTCCAGCTCGTGGATAATCCCCCATGGGGAAGTTTGCCGTTTATGTAATGGTTTACCGCTTCAGAGATAAATGTCGTATACGCTCCTCCTCTTGAACCGAAAATCTCCTCCTTCTCCCCATCCCAAAAAGAGGTGTCAGTCGATTTGTAAAAAGGCTGGTGCATGTGTTTGTGAATGCCAAAATAGAGTTTTACCCCCTTTTGGGCTTTCACTGTAACCTGTGGGGTTTTGCCTGACTTAGTCGATACATCCCCGTTTTCCACCTTTAGCTGCCTGAAAGCCTTTATCCAATCCCCTCCTCCGGCTGTCTGCCACTGCTCAGATCTGCACCCCTCAACCTGCACCTGATACTCCCCGGCAAAAAGAGTCTTCTCAGGAACGGTCACGCTATAATCCCCCGGACCGACTTTTTTTACCTTTTCATCCTTAAACAGATGCTCCCCTGCGCTGCCACGGATAATCACCTGAGGAAACGGGATGTATCCGTTGGTGGTGAATTTTATCTCAAAAGTTCTGTTATACCCCAGTTTTTCGGCTTTTATCGCTTCAGGAATGGATACATTCAGGATATCGGTAAATATGGCTGAATCATCTGTTTTTGTGCCTTTTTGCATTTTTGCTCCATTGGCTTAGGTTTTTGTGTGTATTATTCAGTTTTGGCTTTGGTATCGGCTATATAAAAAATAGTCTGCTACATTATAACGTGAATGCAGTGAGTATTCAATGGATAAAAGTATGGAAATTTCATGCCTGATCCGGCGTTCTGCCGTGGCCGGCGCGAGTTGCGTGAGAACCCTCTCTCGCTACCCTACCCAGGCAACATGGCCAATCCTACTTGTTCTTGAAATACCACCTTTTTTTTGTTATAATTATAATAGGAGATCAAAAATGAACAGTTCAATCGGCACAGCAAAAAGCGCTCTGAATGCAGCCACTATACGCCAGGCCAATACGGCCCATTCGTTGGCTAATATCAACACCCCCCCTTTTCGCCCCCGGCAGCTTGATCAGGTTGAGAGCGTACCTGCAGGAACACGTATTGCAGGGGCAAAGCAAGGCGGAGCTCGTGATGTGATAAATGATACTGCAGAGCTTATACTAAACCGGTACGCGTACATATCAAATACCGGCACCGTTAAGGTGCAACACAAGATGATTGGTGAACTGCTGGATATCATAGCCTGATAAGACTCTTTTTTGGCTCCATTCTAAATCGATTATAACAACGGCCTTATCCCCGCTGACAATCTTCTGCAGCTGCGATCCGTTTCACAGAGGACACACCATAAATTTTCCATACAATAATTTCACCAATCCCCGTGTCGTTGGGCTGGGGCAGTAACAACTCTTGTATTTGTGGTGCACCGCTTTTGAAACGGTTACGCTGGGATTTAACTATCAGCACCCTTCCTCCCCCTCTAAGTACCACCTCTTTATGGCCAGAAAAAAAATCCTGCTCTTCCCGCCCCATTGATTTTTATCAGGCACATATTCCACTACCCCACCTATACCCTCTTCTAAGGAGTAGCTGTATTGATAGCCCCTGCATTGTCTGGTGCGGTTATTGGCGAGTTCACCTTTTTTAATGAGAGCCCTTTACAGACTCTGGTTGTCCGTCCCCTCCTCTTGCCACCACTAAGACCAATTTGTTAGGTATTGGCAACCTCAAGTTAGTATATTTAGGCTTTATTGGTCACAATGTTTCAAGGCTAACAAAAGCCACTTTCGGAGGATGTACTAGATGGCTCAGTATAAATACAGGGTAGTTGCCGGTCCCGAAGGATACATGGCACCTGCAGCAGCACTGATGGGAGTAGAGTTGCCCGATAGCGGGCAAGCCCTTATTGAAGGGCAGACTGTTGTGGAGCACAAAGCAATTGAGCTGATTGGCGAAAAACTGGTCCGTGCGAAAAACCCGGTTATCTTTGTTGGCCCTTTGATTCTCTGGGATTGGTCTGACAAGGTGCGGGTAAAGGCGGCAGCCGTTAAGGAGCTGGCCCAGGCAAGCGGTGCGAAAATCATCCCCATGGCCGATTATCGCCCCAAGTACCCAAAAATCAATCCGGAAGTGGAGATCAACCCGAATCACCCCAATATCACCATCTGGCACAACAATTTTGACGTCTGCGTGTTTGTTGGTGTTCACTGCCATTTTGCCAACGTTGCGCTAAAACTGATCAGGGGCGGTACCGACTGTTATACTATTGCCCTGTGTGGCGAAGCGGGACACGAGGATGCGATGATTTCGCTGCGGGATGTTGATGCACCAAAGGTCAGAACGCTGACTGAAACAGTTAATTCAGTCCGGCAGCATAGCTAACACAGGGGTAAAAAGGAGCACTCATGGCTTTAAAAGTAGAAAAAATCAAATGTTCGGGATGCGGGATCTGTATCAAAGTCTGTCCGGAACCCGGTGTTATACTCAGGGAAAAAGATAAAAAAGTAACCATCAATACACTACGTTGTAAGGCGTGTCTGCTTTGCGCATCAGCATGTCCCAAAAAAGCGATCGAAAAAGATGAGCAGTCCTGAAATTTTTGAATACTGACACAGGTACTTTTGTTTAGGAAGATAATATGAATAAAGAACAGCAGGCAGTGAGTGCAGAAAAACTGTTATTTCAAACCTCCCGTGATCGTGGATTTATCACCGGCAGCGAAGCCGTTGCAGAGGCGGTGAAGCGTGCCAATGTGGATATGGCAATCGCCTATCCCATCACTCCTCAGAGTGAAAGTATGCATCTGGTGGGTGATCTCTATGCTCAGGGGTATATCAAGGATTATTACCGTGCAGAAAATGAGTTTGCGGTAATGGCTGCCATTCACGGCGCATCACTTGGAGGAGGCAGGGTATTTACCGCAACCAGTGGTCCTGGCACCCTCAGGGCAATGGAGATGTTTCCCGTATGGGCCGGTTCGCGCCAGCCCATAGTTTGTGCTTTTATGTGCAGAGGAATAGCACTGCCACCATCGATTCAACCGGAGAATATAGAGATAGCCTTCATGCTTGACACCGGCATGCTTATTTTTCATGCTGAAAATGGCCAGGACTATTTTGACATGATCCTTGCAGGTTATGCCATAGCAGAACAACCAGAGGTGCATCTGCCGGTGGGAGTGTTTGCTGATGGTTTCTTTGTGACCCATACCCGTGAAGTCGTGGATCTCCCATCCCAGGACCTTAAACTTGATCCCTACAATCCCGATTATGCGCCGATCCCTCCCTTTGACATGGAACATCCACCAATCCGCAGCACCCGTGATCCGCTCCTCAACAAGAGTAACTTCATCTCCTATGCTGCCAACGCAAGCTGGCATCAGGAGGTTTTGGCTGCAGCACAGCGTGCAAAAAAACACATTGTCAAGTACTTGGGCGGACTTCTGGAAACAGAAAACCCTCAGGCAGAAATCCTTATAGTTGCATCCGGTACCGCTGTCTCCCAGGCAAGAGAAGCGATACGCACCATGCGTAAGGAGGGTTTGGATGTGGGTCTGGTGAAGGTCAAATCTATCAGACCCTTCCCAGAAAAGGAGATTCAGGAAGTTACCGCCAATGCATCCCTGATTGTGATACCGGAGTTTAATCCCGGCGGTTGGCTCGCACGGGAGGTCAAAGCCTCTATTGACAACAACAGCAGAGTGGTTGCCGGACCACGGGTTTTTGGCGGGATGACAATGCCTAAAGAACTTATCATCAATGAGATCAAAAATGCACTCTCCGCAATCAAGGTAAACAGCTGAAACAATCTCAGACCAAATAGTGAACTATTGAACATATAGGAACTGCAATGTCAAACAAGATCATAACACCTGTAAAAGAATTTGAAGACCTGCTCCCTCAGGAGTACAAGGACCTGGTCAATAACGGACCCTATAACCAAAGGGTAGGCATAGATGACCTGGGGGATTTCAAGGAGATCACCGAAGCACATCCACACTGTGCCGGTTGTGGAGTGGCCCTTGCAATTCGGCTGGCGCTGGCATCCTTACCCGCACCTCAAGATACGATTGTGATCGGAACTCCGGGATGCTCCTTTTTCGCCCTTTCACAGAGTGCCCTGAATTACTCCTGTACCGCTTTTGGCAATCAAAACTCAGTAGCTTCAGGGCTAAAGAGAATGCTGCAGATCCGTTTCCCTGAAAAAGACAAGGACGTCATCGCAATGGTTGGCGATGGAGGCATCGCAGACATTGGCCTTGACTACACACTTCACTCCTGGTTCAGAGGTGAAAAGATCACAACCGTGATGCTCGATAATGAAGTATACGGTAATACCGGCGGCCAGGAGAGTGGGATGACCTTAAAGGGCAAAGTCCTCAACATGGCACCTAAGGGAAAACAGTTTGAAAAGATCCCCGTTTTTGAGATGGCAAAAACTGCCGGCTGTGCCTATGCTGCCAAGGTCACCGTAGCAAGTCCGAAAAAACTTGGCACCGCACTCACAAGGGCCGTCCTCACCTCAAGGGAAGTGGGCCCCACCTATGTACAGATCTATTCACCCTGCCCAACTAATCTCAAGTTCCCCCCGAATCAGACTGTTTCAACTGCAAAGGATGCTGAAAAAAGTCACTACATTTATGAGGAGTATATGACTGAGGAGGCACGGACTTATTTGAGCGGCATTGGTGAAGTGAAGGAGAGAGCATGAAAACTACAAATCTTGATATACGCATGGCAGGACTTGGAGGACAGGGTGTTGTTACCGCTGCCCACATTCTTGGTACCGCAGTTGTAAGCAGCGGCAAATACGCTGTTGTCAACCCATTCTTTGGGGCCGAAAAGCGCCTTGCACCCACAGAGAGCTACGTTCGAATTTCGGATGAACCTATTTACGACAGAGGAGAGATTCTTTCCCCAAATTTTATTATGATTTTTGCCCCGCAGGTTATTACCCTGGGCAAGTCATACACAATGCCCTTTTACTCAGGCCTTCAGGATGGCGGACTTGTGATAATCAACTCCGACAAGCCTCTTCTTTCCGACAAGGAAAAGGATGGCCTTGAGAAGATTGGTGCCAGGGTGGTCTATGTTCCCGCTACTAAATTAGCCGTGGAATTTGCGGGCACAGAGCTTGCCACCAACATGACAATGCTTGGAGCAATTTGCGGAATGGTCGATCTGGTTAGTCTGGAGTCGGTGGTATGGGCAATCGAAGAGCGCTTTAGTGGAAAGTCAAAATTTGTGGCATCCGGTACAACGGCTGTACTGGATGAGGTCTTGAAGAGTAAATTTGACAAAATGACTGCACTTATCGACAAAAACACCACTGCAATCAACAAGGCTTACGAATATGCTGTCGGGTGTAACGCCGTTAGCTGATCGCCTTTGGTGAAGGCTACAGATGTGTTTTTCTGTTTTTATCAACAGGTTGGGACCGGGTTCTCAGCACCAACCACGTTTTAATTATTTTTATTCATACTCAAAAGACGAAATTTTTATGACATGGCAGGGAGTGTAACATGATCAGAGTTGGTTTTGTAGGATGGCGCGGGATGGTAGGCTCGGTTCTTATAGAGCGGATGCAGCAGGAAGGGGATTTCAAAGGGTATGAACCGGTTTTTTTTACCACCTCACAAGTTGGACAGAAGGGGCCCTCACTTGGATTTGATATCCCGGCACTTAAAGATGCCTTCGCCATCGATGAACTTCTTAAACTCGATGTAATTGTTAGCTGCCAGGGAGGTGATTACACCACAGCAATTTACAAAAAGCTTCGTGAGGCTGGGTATAAGGGGTACTGGATTGATGCAGCGTCAACGCTTCGCATGGAGGATTCAAGCATCATTGTTTTGGACCCGGTTAACAGAGATGTTATTGACAAGGGTATTCAAAACGGAGTGAAAGATTTTATAGGTGGTAACTGCACAGTAAGCCTTATGCTTATGGCTCTGGGCGGACTGTTCAGAAACGATCTTGTGGAGTGGGTCTCCTCGATGACCTATCAGGCTGCAAGCGGAGCAGGTGCCAAGAACATGATAGAGCTTGTAAACCAGATGGGCTATCTTTCGAAATCAGCATCGGATGCATCATCAGCTAACGCTCTTCAAATCGACAAGGCGGTAACTGATGCGCTTCGCAGCGGTTCAATGCCTACAGATAATTTCGGTGCACCTCTGGCCGCATCCCTTATCCCCTGGATCGACCGGTCGATGGAAAACGGTCAGACCAGAGAGGAGTGGAAGGGCTTTGCCGAAACCAATAAAATTCTGGGAACCAGTGCCCCAGTTGCGATTGATGGAGTGTGCGTAAGAATCGGGGCCATGCGTTCTCACAGCCAGGCCTTTACTATCAAGCTTAAAAAGAATGTACCGGTTGAGGACATTTCAAGTCTGATTGATTCAGACAACCAGTGGGTTAAAGTAATTCCAAATGAGAAAGAGGCCACAATCAAAGAGCTTACACCTGCGGCAGTTTCAGGAACACTCACCGTACCGGTTGGCAGATTGAGAAAGATGAATATCGGACCGGAGTATTTGACTGCCTTTACCGTGGGGGACCAGCTTCTCTGGGGTGCTGCTGAGCCGGTGAGAAGGATACTTAATATCATTCTTGAAACACTCTGAATTGTATCATTACAGGGATCGCACAGTAACTACCATTGCGGTCCCTGATCGTTTTCTACCTTCTTCAGGACTGTTCATTTGTATAAAACACCAGTAGTGCTGCCCGTTTTCGTTACAGCGCTCGTCATTTGCTGTGCTACTGCCTGCGGTTTTGAAAAAATTGATCTCTGCGATTCGTTTGTACTTCCCAACATTTCAGTTAATCTCTCCAGAAGATCACCCTATCGCAACTACGACAATATGGATGAAGCAGAGCGGCTGAATCAGAAGCGATTGACAACATTCGCAATTATGCTCGGTAAAAGACAGGCAATAACATCAGCACTGAGAATGCAGGTAAGTGCAGGGGTTGAATCCGGTTCAGCTGCTGAAGACACCGCTTATCATGTCCTTTTGAACGATGACACCGAGCGCACAGTAGTCCGCCATGCCAGATTTACCTTTTTAAACCTCATCCCGAAACTGCACATCCTACTTCCACCAAACCAACAGGGCAATCTCTTTTTCTCCGCAGGTGCAGGCTTTCACTATCTCTTGTTAAATGAACGCAAGGCGGATATTGAAAACACCATCAACATCATTGATAACGACCTTTTGGAAGAGAGATCTTTTTCGATAAGCGCCAATATCGGAGCGGGATTTGAAAGACGACTTTCGGAAAAATCCGGCATCGCCATTGTTTACAACTTGAGATTCTGGAAACCGGTACAGTACACCCAGACAGCAGACCTGTTTCCGATGGGAGCACACTACTCAGAGTATCTGTTTACGCACTCATTCGGGGTTTCCCTGCTGCTGCCTAATCCGACAAAACAGTAACTGTCTATCTGCCAGGGCATATATCACCGGCTACTGTAAAAAACCGATAACCTGTGAACAGAATACCACTGCGGCAAGTTCGGTACGCAGCCTGTTTGAAGCCAGTTTCACCTTTACAATGCCCCGGTTTTGTAGTACTTCATTCTCTTGTTCAGCAAACCCTCCCGGTGGGCCTATCAGACAATGGATAGATTCACTAGTTTTCAAAAGAGAGTCTTTGATACTGACACCGTACTGATCGGCAACCAACAGTTTTGATGCAGCTGCACCAGCAATAAAATCTCTGAACAGAACAGGGCTTTTCAGATCCGGTAGATAAGGATAGAGGCACTGTTTCATGGCGACAACCATTTTGTCATCAAAGCGGTTTATGCACTTTTGCCACTTCTCCCACCATGGTTTTCTGCAGTGATCGGTTATAAGAGGAACGATAGTTCTCACCCCCAAAGCGGTCAAAGACTGCAGTATCTCCTCAAATGCGGCTCTTTCAGGAAGTCCCACAGCAGCAGTTATGCAGGGTGATGTCCTGACCGTTTTGTCTTGTTGTTTTATAAGACAAGACATTTTATCCTTTGCAACTGAATCAACTGTACACCCGTAGATACTGCCTGAACCATCAGTGACACATATCTCATCACCCGGGGCTGCTCTGAGAACTGAAACAGCGTGGTGTTTTTCATACTTATCGAGCAGGACTTTGTTTTTGTCTATCTGCCTGGAGTAGAATAGAAAGTGGTCTTTTATCATAATAGCGGTTCCCCAATATTTTCATTGTACAATAATTAACGGTTGTTTTTTCTGTCACTCCATACATTGTAAAAATATACCACAACCATCACAGAGTAACACCTAAAACTGGAAACAAATTTGGCATCTTTTCACTAACAAAACTTTCAGCACAGGAAATTTTCATACAAATATTAGGCACAACAACCTGAAAAATCTATTTTGATTTAGAACAGCAATAATCGATGCTTTTACCGGGGAAAATTTTATGAACAGTAAAGCGCCCAGGGTTCGCTACGAAACACCGGTTGTGAAAATGGCGGTTGAACGTAAACTGGTTTCTCCCAAGCAGCATCAGCAGTGCAGGGAATTGGTCAGGAAGAGTAGAAAAATTGGCCTTGAAACCACGATGGAAGAGGTGTTGGTTAAGCAGGAGTTTCTTACCAAAGAGCAGTTGGAGGAGCTTCAGGAAATCTCGCAGCTTGGTGAAGGTGGTGATTTTTTTGGTGGCCACAGGCTGGTGAAACTTATCGGTCAGGGGGGAATGGGAAAGGTATACGAGGCAGTTCATGAATATACATCCAGAAGAGTTGCCCTTAAGATTTTCAGTACCTCCTTTACCGGTGATGAGACCAACTTTGCCCGTTATTTTCAGGAGGTTCGTGCCCTTGCCAAGCTTAGCCATCCCAATATTGTTACGCTCTACGATGCTGCAAAAGGAGGCCGCCGTTATTTTTTTACCATGGAACTTGTAGATGGTATGTCACTTTCACAGTATGTGGAAAAGAACGGCAGGTTCACTGAGCAGCATGCACTGAGCATAATCGGTGAAACCGCCAAGGCACTTGCATTCTCCCACAATAAAAATATTATTCATCGTGATGTAAAGCCGGAAAACATCCTTATCGACAACACAGGTAAAATCAAAGTGACCGATTTCGGCGTGGTGATGCATCGTGATGATGATCACCTTACACTCACCAAGCAGGGCTTCATGGTGGGTTCTGTTCACTTTGTCTCTCCTGAGCAGATCAAGGGGATCCGTGATTTGGACGGCCGTTCGGATATCTATTCTCTTGGTGCCACTCTCTTTTTCATGCTCACAGGCCGACCGATGTATACAGGTGACTGTATGCAGAATATTATCGCAAAGCATACATCCGCTGCTTGGGTCTCGCCAAAAAAGTACAACAGATTCATCTCCCTGAAAACGGTGAGGATTATGCGAAAAATGATGGCAAAAAAAAGAGAACACCGTTACCAGTCTATGAACGAAGTGATCAAAGCCATTGATGGAAGTGCTGCGCTGAGTAAAGCAATTCGCCTTTTATTACAGATTCTGACAGGTCTGTTTTTTGTTGCATTGGGTATAGCTGCCGAAGCGCTATTTACCATTACCGGGTTGTTGAGCTGATTCGCTGTCATTACTCTTTTTGACTTGATGTCTGCATTTTATCTATCTGGTTAATTCGATAATTGTATCGAGATGCTCCATAAGATACTCCATGTAGCCGACTTCAAAACGGACCATCTCCTCATCATTGCGCCTTAGCCACTCGTTAAGCCACGCAATCCTCAGAGCAACAGTCAATGGTTTTATCAGTGAAGAGAGTTGGTTTGAGTCGAAGAGATCTTTTCGCATTCGGCCAACAAAATGGCTGAGAAACTGACCGTACAGGGCCTTCGGGTGCTCTGTTGCTACACATCCAATGATAAGCGCTGCATCATAGAGTATCGGCTTTACCCCACAAAACTCCCAGTCTATCACACTGAGTATCTTCTGTTCGCCCCAGATCATATTAAGTGGATGAGGATCACCATGGCAGAAACCAACAGGAATGTCGCAGTAATTTGAACCGAGCGTGTCAAAGATATAAGCTTCCACTTTCTGCATCGATCCATAAAGGGCTTTGTGAGAAGATTTGATCTTTTGCAACGACTGGGCCGCGTAATCAAGCAGATCGAATGGTTTTTCATTGAATTCCATCCCGGAAGTCATATTAAAAAGAGCAGTCAAAAATTCAGCCGCAGCTTTTCCGCGCCATCCATCATCCCAAAAACTGTTTCGCTTCAAACTTTTGCCGCTAACCCAATCAGTGAGCATCCAGTGCTGATTGTCCCACTGTGCAATAAAAGAGCCTCCAGGCACTGGGCGGTAGGGCGTGACGGGAAGTCCGGCCCGGGAAAATTTCTGAAGCAGGTGAGCGATTTTTAATCTGGCGGTTATCTGCTCACAGCGGATCTGTTCAACAATGAATCTACTGCCGGATGTATCACAAACAACTGTTCTGAAATCAGATCTTTCAGGGCTGCCATGGATCATCAGGGATGGCTGCAGGCACTCAAGAACCTTATCCCAGCATCCAAGTACTTGTTTCAGCAGTTTAGTGTCAGAAGATTTGTCTTGTTCTACCGAAAAATACCTGCCAGTGATGACTGTTTTGAAAGTTTCTCTTGCGAAGGAGAGACCCCTGTTACATCTGTTCCCTGATACAGCAACGGTTCCGTTCGTGGAGGGGGCGACAACAAGGCGGCACCCATTAGAGCATATGGTACATATGACAGAATTTTTCATAGCTATAATCATACATTATGAAGGGCTTAGAGTAAAGAACAGCGACTGTTTGGATGGAAATGTCAGCAGATGTACAAATACCCACTTCAGTTATCTTAAATTGACATCCCTTCTATGCCAAACCTATATTAATATTTTAACATAATCATACGTCACCCTCAGGGAACAAAGCACATTCACTGATAATTTGGTATAAAACAACCCTGCACGTGACCATTCCCATTTAAGCTACCTTTCTCAATCCTGTACCCTTATGCGCCCTATTTACAAGCTTACTTTCATTGTACTGCTGGCAATCCAATTCTGCTCACTCCAGGCAAGCGAACGGTTTATTCTGCGCGGGGTTATTCTTGACACAATTTTCTCCGGCAGCGACTCTCTGTTTCTGGAACTTCTTGAAGAGGGATCTGTTCACCGAATACCTTTTGGCGAACCCTTTGAGATAGCTCTGCCTGAAGATGATTCGTGGAATGTCTGTATTGGCAATGAAAGTGAAGAGCACTGTTATGAGATAAGCCAGGCCGTAGCTCAAGATACAGCTGTTACCGATACCCTTGGGGATGGTAACCGGATAGAAGTTTTCACCTCTTTTCTTCAGGCAATCTCTTCACCTAAAGCCCAGGATGACTCTTTTGACAGTTTTACAGAAGACTCTCTGATAAGTGATATCGAGGTTGAAACACCAGAACTTCTCACACGCCTGCGTCCGGTGGTGATTCAGGTCCGGCGCAGACCAGCCCGCAGCCTTGGGCAGTCCACCGTTACGGCAGGAGCGATTGCCCGTCAACCAGGTCTCGCAGAGGCTGATGTCATCAAGGCAATTCAAGCTCTGCCCGGAGTGGTCTCAAGCTCCGATTTCAGCTCCAAAATATATGTGCGTGGTGGTGGTGCCGATCAGAATCTTTTTCTTTTTGATAATGGCGTGGTCTACTCTCCGGTCCATTTTTTCGGGCTGTTTTCGACCTTTCTTGTAGAAGGAATAGAGAGTGTAGACTTTTACAAGGGTGGTTTTTCTCCATACTACGGCAACCGGCTCAGCTCCGTTGTGGATATAAAAAGTCGCAAAGGGGGAAACGATGAGGAGCAGTTTAACCTTGGAGGATCGCTGCAGACATCCACATTTGCTACCACTCTGACACTTGAAGGATCACGGGGGGGGACACGGGTTCTCTTGAGCGGACGCAGTACCTATATAAAGGAGGTGCTCAGTTTTTTGCGTTCTGTCGGACTGACCAACATCGATATAGACTACCGTTTCTATGATCTTCAGGGAAACATTTTTCAGCAGTTACGTCCTGATGAAGGTTTGATGCTCAGTTTTTATACAGGAAGGGACAACCTCGCTCTTTCTCCGCTTGAAACATTCTGGGGCAATACCGTTATTCCGCTTAATTACTACCGCCGTATCGGCGATGACCTTAAACTGAATGCGACCCTCTCCTACTCTGCATTCGATCAGGAGTTTGGGATCGAGAATATTCAGACGTTTACTAATTCCGTACAGTCCGCAGCTGCAAAGGGTTCGCTAAGCTATGAGTGTATCCAAAACCACGAGCTGACACTGGGGTTCGAATCGCAGCTTTTTTCAACCAGTTTTGGCAACAGAGCAGATTTCATTGACTTAAGCAACGAAGCAGAAGATCAGTTTGGTCTCCACAGTCTCTTTGTGGAGGACAATATCTCCTGGGAGCGGTTGCAGCTTAAGAGCGGGATTCGTTTCAACTATTTGACTTCACTAAAGGAGTTTTCAGCAGAGCCACGTGTATCTCTTCGCATACCCCTTAACAGCCAGCAGAGAATAGATTTTCACTCCGGCTATTATAGACAATTTATCAACTCGGTGATTTTTGGTGATTTTGAACCGATAAATGAATTTTACTACCCGGCCAAAAAAGAGACAACTCAGGACGTTCCATCCTCCTCTTCCATACTCTTTGCAGCCGGCTATACAAACGACAGTCTCTTTAACCGGATCTCCCTTATTTTAGAGGGATACTTCAAGACTCTTGACGGCCTGATTGTTTTTGCACCATCGGAAAAGCCCGATTCCATCCGCAATGACCCCCGTGCAAATCTGGGTGATCTTTTTATTACTGGTGAAGGATACAGCATGGGAGCAGAAGTAACTCTCCGGGCAGAAGAGAGATCCTTCTATGGTGGCGCTTCATATGCTTTAGGGTACTCTGTCCAGAAAGAGGGTTCGCAGGTTTTCAGGGCAAAATGGGACATTACACACTCTTTGAAAATCGATGGAGGCATAAACTGGAGAGATACCGAAACGTCGGGGATATGGCCAGGTAAACGAACCTTTCTGCGCAGCTCTTTTCAGTTTGCATACACTACAGGTGCACCCTATACTGAAATCACCGGTTATCTTCCTACCCATTATATCAACCAGGGTGATGGCCAGCTTCCCGGAGGTCCCACACCAGCGTTGGGGGGAAATCTTGCAACCCCACTGGGAGGTCGCAACAACAGCCGCTATCCGCCATATGCTCGCTTTGATATTAAGGTTATTGATTGGGGTCGTCCCGGTGTTTGGGATTTTTCCTGGACACTGCTTAACATATTTAACCGCGAGAACATTTTTTTCTATACATACGACAACAGCGTAAAACCTCCGGAGAGAACCGCCATTGCACAATTTCCTTTTTTTCCGATTCTCTTCTCTTTTAAGAGGTATTTTTAGACCATGAAAAAAGCACTGCTGTTATTTACCTTGCCATTCTTCTTACTGGGGATCACTCTGCTCTTTTCCTGTATTCAGGGTCCATGGGATTACCGTGCCGAAGATGGAAAAATATTCAGGGGTATAACCGTAAATGCCTACATCGTTCATGGCTTCCCCATTAAATCGGTCTGCTTCGAGCGCCTTTATACTTTGACTGAAGAGTACACTGATGCTTTCCCCTTCTACTCTTCAGCACAGGTTGAGGTCCGTGGAGACGGAGGCAATGGAGATACTACCATCTCGCTTACTCCCCGCCCTGGCGCCCCATCCTGCTTTGAAGGTCCCGATGATTTTCGAGGGGTTGCAGGAGAGACCTATGAGCTTCGTGCCGTTTTTTCCTGGGACAGTGCCGGTATACCGGCTACCACAACGGTCACCGCAATGACCACCATACCGGAGCGTTTTTCGGTTGAGCGCATTGCACGTGCAAATTCAGCAGTATTTTCCGGTGCATTTACAACCGTTCCCGACTCCCCAGCCGGTCTTTCCACACTTCTTGAAGGTTTGCCGGAAACCGTCTCCTCAGCAATTATCGAACTCTATCTGCCGGAAATTGCTCCCATTGCAAACGACTCCGCAGCTCTTTTGGAGTATCTTATAGACAACCGGCAACGCATATCAAACTCCATCGACTCCCTTCTTGATGGGGAGACACTACTGCTTCCCTACAATGAATTTGATACGGTAAACTATCTTGGAGGAGCCCTTAATCTTACCTCTCATTTTTTTAAGTCAAACTACAGTGATGATGTTCGTGGAGTGCTTGTTTCACATGCCTTTACCGAAGATGCTGAAAATCCAGCCACCCGTTTTGACAACATCATCGAAACCTTCCGTGAGCTGACCCCTGCTGATTTCTATTTCGCCGGTACGATCAGACGCCTTCAGTTTTATTCCCGCCTTGAAGGGGAGCAGGACGATTTTCGTCTTTTTGATGCGATTCCGGTGAACAATGCAACACTAAAGGGGGGTAAAAATACCCTTTACTTTTACGGAGTTGACCTAAACTATGCTCAGTTTGTACCAACCTACATTGAAGCACATGCTTCGGCTAAGATACAACCGGTCCATTCTGTACAGGGAGCTGAGGGCTTTTTCGCCGGCATGCACGTTGACTCATTTACTGTATACATACGGATTCTTCCCCAAATAACCTCTTACACCACCTTTGAAGCACGGGCTGATTTCTGTTCAGATAACGACTGGGATAATGCTGATTGCCGAAGTTTTGAGATGGAGTACTGTGCAGAGGTACTGTTCAATGATTTACAGTATGCACATGACTACCCTGAGCGGATCAGAATGCCTGAACAGAGAAATGATTGTCTTGCCGAAGCGGTGGCATTCTATCTAAGCAGAGGAAAGCCACTCTCCTATCTTCAGGATTCTGTTCTTGTAAACGGCAATCAGATGAAATGGCAGCAGCGTACCTCAAACGGTTCAACAGAACGAACCACAACCTTCACTCAAAACCAGCTCAGCGATGCTCAGGAGTTGGGTCTTCTGCGCTACTGTCTTAGAGATGATTTTGGTGACGAGGTCTGTGATGTAAACCAGGCTGCCCTCCGTGATGCATCCGTGGATGATCCTCAGCTTAATGAAGTTTACAACTACTGCATAGACAATCAGTGGGAATCAACCTTTTGCGGATGGGCAATGGTGCGTTATGTACAACAAAACAGTAATGCTGCAAAGGCTCTCAAGGATCAAGCGCAGCGCTGGTGTAGTGAAAACGATGATGCTGTATGCCGTAACTAGATCTGTTTTTTTTCCGGAGTGATAATCCGGATATTACTATATTGAATGACCGTTTTAACAAGTGAAATAACTACGGAGGATTATGAAAAAAGAGATCATTTTACTCAGTGCGCTGATGCTCTTTGCAGCAGGCTCTGCAGCAGCGTCTCCACAGGATACTCTTGCGCAGCTCAATCAAATCAAAGAGTCCCTTCGTGCCGAAATTTCAGGAATCGAGCAGAAAGTCAGAAACACTGATTCTCTTGCACGCAATGAGGCACAGCGTTTCACCGAACAGAAACAGAGGCTGGAGACAGATCTTGTCGCGCGGGAGCAGGAAAACGAAACCCTTGGCAAGCGGCTCAACGAGCTCCAGGATGAAATCCGCTCACTCTCGGCTCAAATTGAAGGCTTACTGATGCAGCAGCGGGGCATTGATGCGAATATGAGTTTTCTTGGAAAGAGACTTGCACATCATTGCACAGAGCTCCAAAATATCATACAACAATCACTCCCCTGGAACCGGGGCATGCGCCGTGCAAGAGTGGTCGCTCTTAGAAACGACCTGCTCTCTGAAGCAGCAGACCCTCTTGAGGGCTTCGCCAGACTCAACGCACTTATTGCAGAGGAGATATCATTTGGCGATGACATTGTCCTTGAGCAGCAGTCGGTGCAGCGTAACAACGGGACACTCATCAATGCACGGATGCTGCGCATTGGCAACCTGTTTATGGTCTATGTAGATCAGGCTGAGGAGTTTTATGGTGTGCTCAGCAGAAGCAGTGACACAACCTTTATATGGCGGGAGGATCTCTCCTTCAGTGAACGGGAACAGATCCGTAACACCATACGGGTAAAGGAGGGGAAAAGAGCTCCCGGCATTGTCACCCTTCCTCTCACCCTCAGTGTGGAACAACAGGAGGAACAAAATGAAGAGTAAGTTTATGGTATCAGTTTTTTCTGTTCTGCTACTATCCATCGGCAGTTATGGACAGAGGGGCCGTCAAAACCTCGAAGAGATCACCGAACTCAGAAGAGAGATCCGTGCCCTTGAGCAGCTGAAAAGTCAAAAACTTGATGATCTTGAGAGGGCTGAAGCCCGTCGGTGGAATCAGCGCTATGCACAAAACGAAGAGCTTAATCTGCTCCAAAGCAGAGCCCGTCAACTTGAATCACGCTATGGTGTCATTGCTTCGGAACTTAACCGAAGACAGGATGATATCTCACTTTTACGCAATGCTCTGGACGATGCCCGCATCAGGTTTGAGGATGCTGAGCGCTCAAGGGACCGCTTTACCCTGCAGTTGCAGAGCACAGTGCGGGACATATCGGACAGGCTCGATTCCGATTTTCCCTGGAAGATAAACTATCGTACTGCCCTCTACTCTTCGCTTCTTCAAAATCTTGAAGCGTCTGATGCGATGCCAGAATCGGTTATCGACCGTTTCTTTAGTGATCGCTTTGAGCGTATCCGACTCGGTGAAACTAAAAGCCTAACCACCAGATTGGCTCTTTTCGGTGATGGTACAGAGCGCAAGGTCTGGAACCTTCGCCTTGGTACCGTTGCAATGATCGATTTTGACAAGACCGACAACTCCTACCAGTCACTGCTAAGAACAGGCGCTCTTCAGGGTGCACGCTATGCATTCCGAACGAATCTGGGGGCCGAGTATCCTTCTATAGTTCAGAATCTTGTGATCGCTATTCAGGATGAAGAACCGACCGCGGTCCCTCTTGACATTCTTCAGGACGGCCGTATCGGTACTGCTGTTACAACCGAAGAGCTTTCGTCGCTCAGAGAGCGCTTTTTGTCCTGGTTCGGTCAAGGGGGACTTATTATGTACCCCCTGCTGCTGGTGGCCCTCATTGCTCTTCTGATTGCCCTGGAACGTTTTGTAACCCTATCAATCCGTCACCACCGCTATACGGTATCCTACCGCAAACTCATCCCTCTCATTATCGCCGAAGACTGGAAAAGTGTTGAGCATTTTTGCACCAGAGGATGCGGGGGTTTAACCAGAGCCATACAGGAGGTTATTCACCACCGTAATGGCAGCAGGGAAAAGGCTGAACAGCAGGTAAAGCAAATACTGCTTGCAGAGGTGCCGGCCCTAGAAAAAAGGTTGTCACTTGTCAGTGCCCTTGGTGCCACTGCCCCCTTACTTGGATTGCTTGGAACAGTGAGTGGAATGATCTCCCTTTTCAGGGTAATAACCGATACCGGTACCAATGATGCTCGGATTCTTGCCGGTGGAATATCCGAAGCACTGGTGACCACACAGACCGGTCTTCTTATTGCAATCCCTATACTGCTCGTTCACGGCTATCTTGTTGAACGCCTTGATGACATTCTCTCGCACTATAATGAAACGGTTCTTGAGGTTTTTAACCTTGTCTTTAACCGTAAAGGCACTCCGGAGTGATCATGTTTATCGACAGGTTATACGAATCGCTTCTGGTAGGGGGATGGCTTTTGCTGCCAATATTTTTGGTGGGTACCTGGGCATTCTATCTGTTAATCAGCATACTTTACACAATTGCAGCAGATCTTTTAAGTTCAGATTCCCAAGAACCACTACGATGGTTTCGCGCTTCACTTAAGGATTCAGCACCCATACCACGCAGATGGTGGTGTGCTCCCGGCTACAGCTTTCGACTTCTTGAGCACATACTATCCCTTCGCGATTACCCGTCAGAGTTTATTAAAGCGTCGATTCAGATCTACATCAAGCGCACTCATCAGACTATGTCAAGAGGACTTTTTTTTGTGGGAGTCCTTGCCGCGCTTGCACCACTGCTTGGACTGCTGGGTACGGTGGGGGGGATGATGAACACCTTTACAACAATTACCATCTACGGCAACAGTAATCCGGTCCTTATGGCTGATGGAATATCTGAAGCACTCATTACCACCCAGGCCGGACTGCTCATAGCTTTTCCACTGCTTATATTCAGAAACATTCTTGAAGACAAGATTGCAACAATTGACAAAAGAATTGAACGGGTCAGTTTACAGGCAATCGATGAACTGGAGTCAGCCGTATGAACGATTTCCTCTCAGAGAGCAGAAGGACCCGTCAGCGTATGACCGTTGATATCGCTCCTCTTATGGACATGGTGTTTATTTTACTTATTTTCTTTGTGGTTACCAGTACGTTCACCCGTGAAACCGGAGTGGATGTCACAAAGCCAACCGCACAAACAGCTTCCTCTGTTGACAGAGAAAGTATAATGATTGCGATCACCCGTTCAGGCACTATCCATATTAACGAGCGGCAGGTCAGTCTTAGCGGTGTTGAGGACGTGCTGCGACAGATGCTTTCGAGAAACCCGGCCAGAGAAGTGGTAATTATTGCAGACAGGGATTCCAATACCGGAGTGATGGTGAGTGTAATTGATGCAGCCAATCTGGCGGGAACCCGAAAAGTTTCAATCGCAGCGCTCTCGGATTAGGAGATGTAATGATCAGGAAAACAACATTCTTGCTCATATCCGCTCTGCTTAGCGCAGGGCTTATGATCTCCATTTCAGCCATATCAATTCTTATGGGTGGAGCATCCCTGCGCACGGCAAAAAATCAGGAACGTACCGTCGTGGTGGAAAAAACTGAACTGACTCCGCCACCCCGTCAGCAGCGCCAGCAACGACAGCAGCCCCGCCGAAGACCGCAAAATCAACCGTTACGATCGGCACCACGCTTTGCAATGGATCTGGGAGTAGAGGGAGGAGCAGGGGTAGCAGTTCCCCTCGACCTGACTCAACGCAGCAGAGCCGGTAGTGGTGCGGGTGGGGATGAGGGGGTTGATTTTCGCCCGGAGTTAGCTTCCGCTCTGGATTTTTCGCTGCCCGCTTCTATCAGGGATGCAGAACGCAACGCCGCTCTCCGACTGATGTTTTGTGTGGATGCATCCGGAAGACCGTATAATATACGAGTTACCGAAGAGAGTCCCTCCGGAATGGGGCTTGCACAGGCGGGAACAGAAGCCCTTGCAAAAGCCGTTTTTAAACCAGCAATGCGCGAAGGTCAGGCTGTACCCTTTTGCGGAATGGAACAACCAATAGAGATACGATTCAGAAACTGACATTATGCTTAACAATTCTTTATACCGACCACTATCGATAAAACTGGCACTGATACTTTGCGCTGCCCTGCTGTCAAACGTTTTTGCCCAGGAACAGAGTGCGATACAGCTCTTCAATCAGGCCAACAGCTACTACAACAGCGGGGAGTACAAAAAGGCGATCATTCTCTATCGAAAAGCTCAAAGGCGTGGTACCGACCCGGCGACGATCGCTTTTAACATAGCCAACAGTTTCTATCAGACCGGTGACCTCCCCTCAGCGGCTGCTGCCTACCGAAGGGCAATAGCTCTAAGCCAGGGAAGACTAACCAACGCAAAGTTCAATCTTGCAGCGGTTCATTTCCAGCTGCGTAATTACGGGGAGTCGATAGCAATCTATCACAGGGCGCTGAGCAGTGAGCCAGAAAATGTGAGTGCCTGGCTCTATCTCGCCGAAGCCTCGGAACGAATCGGTGATCTTATCGGTACACAGCGTGCACTCGAAACTGCACTCTCCCTTGACATGGAAGATATCGGTATTGTATACCAGCTTGCCGAAGTTCACCTCAAATTATCAGAGGCTGATCGGGCGGTCGAACTGGTGAGGACAATATATGAACTCAGACCCGACGAAACGGATCTTCTGTTCTATATCGGTGATATCTACTACAATGACAGAAATTATGAGATGGCAATTGCATCATGGCGTGAGGGCCTCTCAGCTGCTCCAAACAATTTCACAGCACATTACCGGATTGCAGATCTTATGGTTCAGCAGGGAAACAGATTCCTTGCGATGGAACATCTCAGCCGCGCACTGGAGATAAATCCGGAATTTACAGATGCTTCTCTCTTTCTTGGCAATATTGCATTTGACCTCCAGTGGTGGGATCGTTCCCTGGGGGCTTATCTTCAGGCTCTTGAACACAACGACTCGGAGGGCATCGTGGGGATCATAAATATTCTCTACGAGGCTGTAAACCGTGGCGACATCCGCAGAGCAGAGGAGACGGTGCATCTATTGAGCGGTATCGCCATTGATGACCCCATTGTGCAAAGGGATTTTGACCTGCTCAGGGCTCAGCTGCAATAGATATAATTATTTTGCAGATACTGACAGGTGTTTTTTTTAGTGCTTTGGGGAAAGTTGACGAATCATTTCAAGGATTATTGAATTTATTTTCTTTTTATAAAGGTTTAGTTTCTCGTTTACCTGGCAGTAACTCACCCGACAGTTACAGCATCAATTAACATCGAGTGGCCAAGTGAGCAGATCACATTGAAATTAGAAGAGAGTACCAATGCCCCTTACCAGTAAACGTACAGAACAGTTCACCGAATCGGTTATCCGTATGATGACCAGAATTGCCGATGAGTGTGGCGCAATCAATCTCTCCCAGGGATTCCCTGATTTTGATCCACCAAAAGAGCTTCTTGAATCAGCCCAGAATGCTGCCCTTCATGGTCCTCACCAGTATGCAGTTACCTGGGGAGCGCCCAATTTCCGCCACGCCCTGGCATCAAAACTCACCAGTTTCATGGGTGTTGAGATAAACCCCAATGAGAACCTTGTGGTCACCTGCGGAAGTACGGAAGCAATGATGGCATCAATGATGAGCTGCTGTAACCCCGGTGACAAGGTGGTGATCTTCTCCCCCTTCTATGAGAACTATACGGCTGACACAATTCTGACCGGTGCCCAGCCAATCTATGTAACACTGAAGCCGCCATCATTTACTTTTGATCGCTCTGAGCTGCGTAAAGCATTCGAGCAGAGACCTAAAGCGCTCATTTTGTGTAATCCATCCAATCCCTCGGGGAAAGTTTTCAGCCGTGAGGAACTTGAGTACATTGCCTCTCTTGCCATAGAGTTTGACTCATTTGTAATAACGGATGAAGTGTATGAGCACATAGTGTTTCCACCCCATAAGCACACCTACATCTCTTCCCTTCCGGGGATGTGGGAACGAACACTGAGCTGCAGTTCCCTTTCCAAAACCTACTCGATTACCGGGTGGCGTCTGGGTTACGTTGCGGGCCCCCGTGAAGTAATAGACGGGGTGAAGAAAGTACACGATTTTCTTACAGTCGGTGCAGCAGCACCTCTTCAGGAGGCGGCAGTTACTGCCCTTAATTTCCCTGACGCTTATTATAAAAAGATCGAACAGGACTACCTGAAAAAGAGGGAGCTGTTTCTTGACTATTTAAAAAGGGCAGATCTCTCCTTCACCGAACCACAGGGAGCCTACTACGTAATGGTTAACATAGAGAAGTTCGGGTACAGCAATGACTTTGATTTTTGCAAATGGATGGCGCAGGAAATTGGAGTTGCCGCAGTACCCGGTTCAAGTTTTTTCAGAGAACCGTTTCACTCACACATCCGGCTTCACTTTGCCAAAAAGGAGGAGACCCTTCATGAAGCAGGCAAGAGAATTTTGAAACTGAAGGACTGGGCTGGCAGAAAGTTGTCTGGAAACTCTAAGGGTAATTGAGAAAGAGTGATTATGAAATACATCGCACTGCTGAGGGGTATCAATGTTGGGGGGAACAGAAAAGTTGAGATGAGAAGGCTAAAAGCTCTTTTTGAATCTCTGGGCTGTAACAATGTTTCAACATACATCAATTCGGGAAATATTTTCTTCGAAATGAGAAAAGACTCACTGCAAAACATCCGCCAATTCATAGAGACAAAACTGAACAATGAATTTGGTTTTGAGATTCCAACCCTTATTAAAGCAACCGGCGATATGGCTAAAATAGCCGCCAGTATACCAGAAGAATGGCAGAATAATGCAACTTGGAAGACTGATGTTGCATATTTGTTTCCAGAAATTGACTCTAAGGAATCGCTTGGCTTGCTTCCGGTAACAAGAGAGTACATCGATATTCGCTATGTCAAAGGTGCAATCTGTTGGAATCTAGACAAGAAAGACTACAACAAAAGCCATCTCAACAAAATTGTCGCACACCAACTCTATCAGTATATGACAGTAAGGAATGTAAACACTGCCAGGTTTCTTGCAAATTGGAAAAGCTAACAGAAGATGAAATTCAACCCACCCCTCATTCACGGCTACCTCATAAAACGTTACAAGCGCTTTCTGGCCGATATCCGTCTGGATGACGGTTCGGTTGTAACTTCCCACTGCACCAACTCCGGATCCATGAAAAGCTGCCTGGAAGAGGGTGCAGAGGTTTATCTGTCCCCAAGTACCAATCCCAAACGCCGGACTCGCTTTACCTGGGAGATGATAAAAATTAATGGTGGCTGGGTGGGTATCAATACTGCAAACCCAAACAGGCTTGCCTTTGAGATCCTTAAAAGTAATCGTTTTCCCCAACTGTCGGGATATACTACTGTAAAGCAGGAAGTTTGCTTTCAAGACAGCCGTTTTGATATTTTTGCCGAAAACAGCAATGAAAAGTGTTTCATAGAGGTAAAAAATGTTACTATGCGGGATGAATCATGCGCCCGTTTCCCCGATGCGGTTACAGTGCGCGGTCAAAAACACCTGGAAACGCTTGTAAGAGCTAAAAAGAGTGGTTTTCGGGCAGTAATGCTCTATATTATTCAACGATGTGATGTTGAACTGTTTACCCCTGCATTCGATATTGACCCGCTCTATGCTAACAAGCTGACGATCGCCAGAGACAACGGTGTGGAGATTGTTCCTTTGCAGGTAAGAGTTGCCCCCGGTGGTATCGAGCCTCTAAGCATACTGCAGTACAGGCTGGAAGCGTAGAGTGACAGTGAGAACACCATTTTCATATCTGCCTGTTTTGATTGTGATATAACTTGTACGTTTAGTTCAACCTGCTCTCATCCAACCTGCTTCACGTGTTCAACTGCACTGTTTGTATGTCAATGTATCGTTGAAATTACGGAGAAATTACTGCTCGGGGATTTTGTACTGTCGGAAGATCACCAGAAATCTGTTCCAGTCTCACCTCCCCGACACTCTTTTTTTCTTTCGCTCTCCGGGTTTGGGGACCGGAACCGCGTTTTGTCTTTTGCCTAACCCGCACCGCCAATTGTATATAATAGAACCGCTTTTCATCTATCCCCCGTGGCAGAGGTTTTCGAAACCACCGTTTCCCCACTCTGCAGATAACTGGCCACCATCCTCAGTTCACCAAAAGAGTATTTTTCACCAAAATGCTCCTTTGCAGGGCCGATTGACTTACTGTTTGCAGACAGAAAAAAGTCACTGATCCGGGCTATCTGTTCCGGTTTCAAGAACTGTTCAATCTCAAGTTCACCGCTAGCAACGAAATGCGCAAGGTGCCCCTCTATTGTCGAACGTGCAAGGCCTCTGTATTGAGCAATCTGCTCAACTGTTTTTCCCTCACTGAAAAGATCAAAGGTCACAAGCTTGGTGTTTTTCCCTTGCTTCTTTGCAACTTTCTCCTCAACAGGTTCATCTTTTATGTCAAAAGAGATCTTGTTATCTTTTGCATACTTGGCAATTATCTGCAAAATATCTGTACCGTAACTATCAATTTTTCCTTTGCCAACTCCTTTAATGCTCTTAAGTTCTTTAAGGGATGAAGGTAAACGGTTACTTATTTCAGTCATTGTCTTGACTGGCAGAACCATGTAGTGAGGCAGATCTCTGGATTCGGCCAGGCTATTTCTCCACTCCTTTAATCTCAGGTAGAGTTCAGGATTAGCCGAAGAGGCATATCCGGCGCTTGTTTCTTTGGTGGCTTTTGTTTTGGGTCGTGAAGGATTTTCAACCGTTGCGGTTGCTCGGGAGTGGAGATATGTTTTTACGCTGAATCCATCCGTGCAGGCTTCAAGACAGCACCGTTTAGTCCTGATCTCCTCATAGAGACGATTCAGTGCATCTGAAAAGGACCGACGCACCTCTTTGTTGTCAATATCGATAACCTCTGATGAGATAAGATTTTTAAAGCAATAGTCAACTTTTTGCATAAAGTATGCAATTCCCTTTTTCACCCTCTCCTGAAGAGGATGGTTCTTTACAATATCAGCTTCTGTAATGAGATAGTTTGCAATCTGTGATTCAAATTTTGCGGCCACCCCCGAAATATCTTCCCGAATCAGTGAAGCAATCATTTCGAAATTTTCGTTAACAGCAGATTGAACGCTTCCCCGGTGCTGAATGACAAGGTTAATGCATCTGCTGATTTTTGCCACAAGAGGTGAAAAATCAAAAAGCTCCAGTAGCAGTTTTTTCTGATAAGCAATTCGCGCCTGTTCAAGCTCTGCTTCACCGGGCTGATTTTCCAGTGCACTTTTATTGAACTGCTCTACCGATGAGCTGTTGATCAGAACTTTAGGTGTCAGCGCGGAGGCGAGCGTGAGTCCCTCAAGAGTTTTGCAACGGCTTATTGCCACATACACCTGACCGGGTGCAAAGGCCGCCCCGGCATCAATAATAACTTTTTCAAATGTAAGGCCCTGACTTTTGTGTATGGTTATAGCCCAGGCGGCCTTTAGGGGGTATTGAGTGAATGTGCCGCACACCCTCTCTTCAATCTCTTTATTCTCGTTATTAATAGAGTATTTGATATTCTGCCAAACGTCCGGTCTTACCTCTATGGCGTAATTGTCATCCGGACATTTAACATACACCACCTCTTTTTCGATTTTTATCACTTCACCGATACGCCCGTTAAAGAAGAGTTTATCTGAAGATGAGTCGTTTTTCAGAAACATCACCTGCGCACCTTTTTTCAGCGTAAGCTCAGAAT
>SKJJ01000009.1 GCA_007115975.1 Chitinispirillum sp. | reverse complement strand
GAGGGCACAGAGGGCACAGAGGGCACAGACGTTTAAGAACGTCCTCTATGTCAGGCCCACTAATGTCCGGAGAAAAGCTGGAACAGCAGTAAGAGGAGTACTGATTTATTTGTAAAAAAAGTCGCATAGTAAAGCTCCCCGAGTAGCAGGTCCGCCTGCTGTATCGAGGGGAGGTTGGATACACCAAAGTCTTCTGATTTCTGGCAGGGACCGGCCCCTCGATGCACCGACATCGGAATGTCGGCACTTGGGGACCGGGGGCCAAGGCCGTAATAGTATGCTACAAGACTGCTATTTGGATTTAGATAGGAGGATCTAGGGGTGCACTTCAGTGTGTGAGAGAAGGTTTGCCAATGCTTAACAAAAGGGTTAAAATATTTTCCCATCACCGTGCCCTCTGTGCCCACCGTGAGAAACTCCCTAAAAAAGGTGTCTGAAATGCAAATGTCTAAACCCCAAACAGAAAAAGGAATATGGTACGACCCTCACTGCGGGTCTCTCCATATCGACTATCCCAGTTCCTGTGCAACGCGAATAAAGATATCCTCCTGGGAAGATGGCCTTGAGGTGTATCGTTACAGCCCAGAGTTCAATATCTGGGTCAAGGAGGAGAACGTTGATCCGGGCATACCACTTCCGTTGAGTCAGAGATCAGTGGCTGACAGCACCCCTTTTGAGAGGTATATGCAGAATGTTCCCGATGGTGTAAAAGAGGTGCTCGCTCCCTTTTTCTGGAGACAGTTTGTACTACTCAGGATGATGAGGCAGGATACAAAGGTCACTCTTGATCTTCTTCATTCCAACAGCGCTCTTGCGTTTCTGCTTGTATGCAGGGGATATGATCAGGGGCTTAGCACTGAAGAACTTGTGAAACTTGCCGGAAAAAAGAGAAAAGAGATACTGGCTTTTTCTGGAGGGCTTTGCTGTAATTCGGCTGTAAATATTTTATCAAAAATAAGGGCCAGCAACGAAAAACCGATTCATGAAGATGAACAGACACGGAGAAACTGCTATCTTTCGCAGAAAACCGCTGACCAGCTGCTTGCCACAGTAAATGATAAAAAAATTATGGAAAATCTGCGTCACTGTGCAGCCATTCCCCTTATTGCCCTGACAAGCCTGAAAGATCGCCAAATGAGAAGTTTGCAGATGCTTGCTTTTAAAGACTATGAGGAAAAAATAATGATGAAGGAAAACACCTTCAGGGAGGTGATAACGTGGGAAAGTGTGTGGTCAGATACGGTGGGTCTGGGTAACTCCCTGAGAGTGCAGAACCCAGTGCGGGTTTTAAGCAAATGCGGCTCCCTTGAAAATCTTCTCAAAATGCACGATAAATGGTCGGTGAAACTGGCAAGCAGGCGAAGGGTCGAGTTGATAGATGAAATGGTCGAGAAGTACGCCACCAGTGAGTTCCCGAAACCTCCACTTGAAGGAGAGGGGGCGGTTGAGCACATCAGCAATATGGAACAGCTCGTTGACGAGGCCAGGTACATGAAACACTGTGCGCTCTCCTATGTGGAAAAGATCATGAACAGGGACTGTTACTTGTATAGTGTAAGGGGGCCCGAACGTGCAACTCTTGAAGTCGCTTTGATAAACGGAAATCCGGTAATGGTACAGCTTAGGGGAGTGAAGAACGCTTCGGTTTCAGAGGGTGTAAAGGATATCGTCACCTGCTGGTTTAACCGGGACAGATAGTTTTAGGGCAAAAAACAGAACCGGTCGAAGTCAGTGGTCCCCCTCCATGTCGAAGTCTGCCTGTAACTTCCATGCTTCGGTGTTGTCATAAAAAACGGTACAAGTTGATTGTGTGAGCAGTCGGGTAATGTCCACTGACCATCCTGCTGAGCTTGAAAATAGACGGGTCCGAAGTCCTCCTCCAATTGTCTCAATCCCCTCTTAAATCAGAACAATTTTTGTTATAGGTGAAAAAAGTCTTTGCGGGAATCAGTGATGGCAAAAACGATCCTTTTATACAATAAGAGTACCGCAATAGTTGTTTTGTGTCGATCTGAGTGCGGCTTACAGGGCAGTGGTCCTCACCGACCGCCAACGGTCTCGTCTGAGGGCTGCAACTGAAGTGGGGGGGTGCCGATTATTTATCGCCGGGCCCCCGCTCAGAACTGGTGCGGTCGTCGGCGATGCTTTCGTGTTTTAAGTTTGATTATATTGAAATAAAATAACTAATTATTCAATTATTTTAATAAGAGTTAGTGAAAACTTAAAAAAATTAATTTTGTAGTTGGATTAAATCAAAAAAAGAGCTATATTATTCGAGTAAACTTAAAAGCAAGGGGGGGCTAAATGCCAAAAGAGTGGCAGGAACTTTCAAAAATGACCGATGATAAGGAGGTCGTGATCAACAGGGTTACTCTGAAAGAGTCGGGGATCGCGGTCGAGGGGGAATTTTCGCTGCCTCCCCTTGCTACCCTCTCCTATGATGACCAGGTGTTTGTAGCCATGTTTATAAAAGTGCACGGGTCAATAAAGGAGATGGAGCAGGTTTTTGGGGTAAGCTATCCAACGATAAAGGGGCGTCTCAACAGAATGGCTGAGAAGCTCGGTTTCCTCCAGGTCAAGCAAGTGGACAAAAGGGAGGATCTGCTTAAGAGGCTTGAGAGGGGGGAGATCGGTGTTGATGAGGCGCTTGAGGGGTTGTCGCAATGAAACTTCCCCCATCCGTTATTACGTTAAAGGTGCATGACGGCAAACACAGGATTTCGCTCTGGTTGCCGGTTGTAATTCTGTGGCCACTGTTGTTATTGGCTGCGGTGATACTGATGCCTCTTGCACTGATTGCTCAGCTGATCCTGCTCCCTCTGGGGGTGCGTCCGTTCACTGTAGTGGCTGCGCTGTATGAGATCGTTGTATTTACCAGGGGTACGATGGTCGATGTGGTATCGGGTACAGATGATAAAAAAACAATCGTAAAGATAAAAATTGTATAGGAGGGTATTATGAGTGAAGATCGCAAAAGGATTTTGGAGATGGTGGCTCAGGGGAAAATTACGGTGGATGAGGCTGAGCGGCTTATTGAGGCTCTGGGCAGGGTGTCGGGTACAGAGGGTGCGCAGCACGAGAGCACTGGCGCGGCTTCTCCCAAAAGGGAACTCAAATATCTCAGGGTGCTGGTTGACAGCTCTGATGGTGACATTGTGAATGTGCGTGTTCCGGTGGCACTGCTCAGGGCCGGGCTTAAGCTCTCGGCCCTTGTTCCGCAGCAGGCGTATCAGAAGATGAGCAGGAAGATGGCAGAAAACGGGGTGGATTTTGACATAAACATGATGCTCAAGAGTGGTGATATCGAGCAGATTATTGAGAGCCTTGAGGAGCTGAATGTTGATGTCAACTCAGCGGATGGTGATAAGGTGAGGGTGTTCTTTGAGTAGAACGGGCAAGACAGACCGTGGGTGGGTGAACCGTAATGGTGAAATAATTCACATCCCTTCTGTTTGGTTTTCCGGCCTCTTTTCACGTAAAAACAGGTTTTTAGGATTTGGCCCGGGAATTGCATGTGTGGTTGCTGTTTGTTATTTTGGACTATTGTTAACAACCGAAGCATTCGTTTTTTAAGTCAATCGAAACAGAGGGTTTAATCTATGAAATCAATGAACAGAGTCTATGCCGCAGCAGTCCTTGCATTGGTGGTTATCTCCAGCTCAGGGGCAAATGTGGTGTTGACACTCGCCGAGGCAGAAGGGGCAACGGTTGAAAACAGTTTCACCGCAAGAAAACAGCAGTATCAATCGAAGGCGGTTGAGTGGGGCCGCAGGGGCAGTATCGCTGCCTATTTGCCTTCGGTGGATTACAATTTCACCTATCTGCGCATGGATGAATCAACGGTAGGCAGGGCTAATGCTGCATTTGACGGAATTGAGTCGCTCTTTGAATCTCTGGGGCCACTGCTTGGGGCAGCCCCAGGCGATGGTTTTTCCGAAAATCCTAATCGTCTTTTTGAAAACTCATTCTCCCACGAGGTAGCGCTCAGCCAGCCTCTCTTTAACGGTGGCATAGAGATCGTCTCTTCAAGGTTAGCAAATGTTAACAGACGGGCGGTACACTACCAACAGCGTTCAGATTTACAAAGGGCTGTACTGGAAACCCGCAGGGCCTACCTTGATGCAGTCACTGCTTCCCAGATGGTTGCATTAAGTGAGGAGTCTCTTGGGTGGACACGGAAAAATCTCAATAACGTATCGATCCGTTTTGAGAATGGTGGTGTGCCCGAAACTGATCTTTTACAATGGAAAATTGAACTAGCCACAAGAAAGAATGATCTTAAAATGGCTCAAACGGCAAAACAATCCCTGCTCCTTTCACTATATCACTCAATGGGGTATAACTCCCGAAAGGCTAATGGCGATGTAATGTTGCTTGATATGGATTACTTTGAGAATCTTCACCGTCAAAACCCGGCAAAAAGTGCAACTGACTATAATGTAAATAACAACCCAGCTCTGTTGATGATGAGTGCCTATTCTGAGGTGGCTCAAGAGTCAAGAGGTGTGGCGCGCGCCCAGTATTTACCAAAAGTCAATGCATTCTTCTCCTACAAATGGGATGCATGGGATCGGTTGAGACCTCACGAAACCAACCGTGGCTGGAGTGCAGGTGCAGTCGCAACCGTTCCACTTTTCAGCGGTTTCAGGAGCACGACAAATTATCAGAAGACAAAATATGAGCATCTGGAAACGGTTGTTTCAACCGATGAGCTGAAAAACCAGCTTGAAAACAGTCTTAAAACGGTCTTGTGGCACTACGAGGCACTTCAATTCAGAATGGCTACTTCAAACAAGAAGATCGAACTTATGGAAAGACAACTTGAACTTATGCAAAAACGGTACGATGGAGGTCTGGTGAATCAGTCGCAGCTTCTGGAAGTTGAGCTTGGATTGAGGCAGGCACAGATCGCCTATACTCAGGAACTTATGAGCAGCATAATAACGAAGGCTGAAATTGAACTTATAACCGGCAATCTGGAGAATATGCAATGAAAAGATCACTTCTGGTTTGTGCAGTAACACTGTTTTTGTTTATACAAGGCTGTAGCACGCCTGCAGAGGATGAGAACACCAATTCCCAAAGCAGGGCACCGGTTGCGGTGGAAGCGATTCGTCTGCAATCAAGTCCGGTGAAGCGGGTTGTCCGCGCTTCATCAACTGCACGGGGAGTTCAGGAGGTAATGGTGACATCCCAGACTTCCGGTACGATACAGCGGGCGTCCTTTAGTCTGGGGCAGTTTCTCAGGCAGGGGGCCTTGCTGGTGGAGGTGGAGTCGGATGTTGCGGCTGCTTCACTGGAGCAGTCAAAGGCAGCCTATGAATCTGCACTGTTGAACCTTACCGTAACCGAAAAACTCTATGAGCAGCAGGGCGCATCAGAGGCTGAAATGATCGGTGCAAGAGTAAACTACACCGGTGCCAAAACCGCACTGAGGCAGGCCCAAACCGTATTTTCCAACACCCGCATAACGGCTCCGGTTTCAGGGTTCATTGCTCAAAAGGAAAATGCAGTTGAAAAGGGAAATGTAATCGCCCCCGGGATGATGGTTGCAAGGATTGTGAATATCACCAGTCTCAAGGTGACTGTGGCGGTGGGGGAGAGGGAAGCGATGATAATCGAAAATGGAATGGATGTAAGAGTTACGGTTCCGGCCCTGGGTGATACGACTCTTACAGGCAAAGTGACTGCCATTGGAGCGGGTAGTTTTGCTTCGTCGGGGTCGTTCCCTGTGGAGGTGACTTTCAGCAATACCGATGACAACAGGATTAAGTCGGGGATGGCAGTAAATGTATCGATTGAAACGGTCAGTACAGTCAGTTCGATACTAATTCCCCTTGGTGCAGTGATAGAGAGGGAAAGAGAACCGGTTGTTGTTATATCCCAGAATAACAGGGCGCTAATCAGCGAGGTGACAACCGGCAGGATTTCCGGAGATCAAATAGAAATTCTGGAAGGGTTAACAGAGGGACAGATACTGCTGCTCACAGGCATCTCTGCTCTCTCACAGGGTGATTCTCTTTCGGTAACAATGGTTAACTAAAGGACAGGAAAAATGAATATTGGGAAATTGTCGGTGTCGAATCATGTATTGGTAAACATCCTTATGGTTGCGATACTGGTGCTTGGGGTGTTTTCGTATATCAAATTGCCGCGGGAGACCTTTTCGAATATCGATTTCTCCTGGGTCTTTATAGCCGTTCCCTACCCCGGCGTGGGTGCAGAGGAGGTGGAGAAGAATGTCACCATAAAGATCGAGCAGGAGCTTGAAGGGATCGACAAGGTAAAGAGGATAAGCTCTGTTTCCCGTGATGGAGTGAGTTTTGTTCAGGTTGAGTTTGATGACGGAATATCCAGAAATGAGTTCCTCAGGCTCTTTCAGGATTTACGAACAGAGTTTGACAAAGTATCTCTTCCGGATGGCACGCTTGATCCGTGGATTGATGAATTCAGCAGTGCGGATTTTTCACCCCTGATTACCGTTGTTGTCAAGGGTGATGCTGATCCTGGTGCTGTCAATAAAGCCGCCAATGACCTCAGAGACAGAATTCAGGCCCTGCAGGATATAAACAAGGTGGATATTGTTGGTAACAGGGAACGGGAGGTGTGGGTTGAAGTTGACAAGGATAAGATGGAGGCCTTTGGCATCTCGCTTAATCAGGTCGCCGATGCACTCAGAAACAGAAATACCACTATCCCCGGAGGGGTCCTCACTACAGCCACACGGGAATACCTTCTCAGAACAGTGGGCGAAGTCAGGCGCACAGACGATTTTGGTGCCGTTATAGTACGGAGAATGCCGGGGGAAGGTTCAGTACGGGTATCGGATATCGCAACTGTTAATGATGGTTTTGCGCAGGCACGCTACGACTCCAGATTCAACCTTGAACCGTCGGTATCGCTTTTTGTGGCAAAAAAGCCTGAGGGAAACTCTTTGCGGGCTGTTGATCAGATCCGTGAAATTGTAGATGAGTACGAGCGGGAGTTGCCCGAAAACTTGAGTATTACTCTCTTTAATGATATATCCATTTACATAAGAGGTTCCCTTGAAACGCTCACATCAAACGCCCTCCTGGGATTTATTCTGCTTGTGGTGGTGCTCTTTATTTTTCTGGGACTAAAAAATGCCGTGCTTACGGCTATGGGAATTCCTCTGACATTTGCAATTGCCTTTATGTTCATGGACTGGTACGGGGAAACACTCAACGGTAATTCGCTTTTTGCACTGGTGCTGGTTTTGGGTATGATCGTTGACCATGCGATTGTGATTATGGAGAACTGCTATCGGTATAAGCAGCTTGGCAAAAGCAATGAGGAGGCTGCTATCGCCGGAACCAATGAGGTGATCAAGCCGATCATTGCAGCCACTGCGACTACTGTGGCTGCTTTTCTGCCGCTGATGCTGCTTCCCGGGATATTGGGAAAGTTTATGCGCGTCATACCTCTGGTTGTCTGCTTTGCCCTTGTTGCATCAATGCTTGAAGCCATGTTTTTCCTTCCCTCTCATTTCGCCGAATGGGGCGGCAGTGCAAAGGAGAAGAGCGGTGCGTTTTTCAAAAAGTTCCAGGTAAAATTCTCCTCCCTGCTTACCGTTCTCTATAAACGCAGGTATTTTACAATCTTTGTAACATTTCTAATCATCGTATTATCATTTGCCATAACCCCCTTTCTGAGGCAGGATCTTTATGCTGGTGAGAGTCTGAGCTATTTCTATATCGATATCACTATGCCCGAAGGAACACCGCGTGCGGTGACTGACAGGGTGGTAAAAAGATTTGAAGAACGGTTAAAACCCCTTGTCGGTAATGGTGAAGTGGAGGCGGTCATCTCGACAACCGGTTTTCTTATGGGAGAGGCCGATCAGCTGGAAAAGAACAGTGTCGGGCAGGTGATTGTTGATCTGCGGGAGCGCAGTGACGGAAGGCTAAGACCCATAAGAGATATAATGGATGAGATATCAGTGGGGCTCTCTGATCTACCGGGAGCAGAAAGGGTGTCATTCAGGATGATAAATAACGGTCCTCCCGTTGACAAACCAGTTTCTTTCAGAATACAGGGTACCAATCTTAATGAGATGGCTGCTCTCTCTGAAATTTTCAGAAAACATCTTCAACAGTATGAAGATCTCTACAATATTGAAGATAACTATGAGAGCGGATCACCGGAGCTGCGGGTGGTGGTCAATGAGGAGCGGGCTGCGGATCTGGGACTCAGTATCGCGCAGGTGGGGTTTTACATACGAAGTGCCTTTGACGGAATAGAAGCAACAACTTTTTTCGATGATGATGAGGAGGTGGATGTCATTGTAAAGCTGTCTCATTTCAACAGGCAGTCGGTTGAAGACGTGCTGTCACTGAGTTTTCCCACTCCCGATGGAAGACTCATACCATTCTCTGCTGTGGGTGAGGTCTTTTACGATGTGGGAATTGTTGGAATAAGAAGAGTTGACGGGGAGAGGGAGATAACGGTTAGTGCGGATGCCGATGACAAAGGAAAAATCCGTTCCATTATGGCTGAGATAGAAGAATTGTGGGAAACCAGATATAAGGATTCATTCAGGGGGATTACCCTTAAGCTTGGCGGGGAGTTTGAAGAGTTCAACCAGTTGCTTATAGACCTTGTAAGACTGCTGTGGATCGGTATATTTCTTATCTATATGATTTTGGGTGCACAGTTTAAATCCTACACTCAACCCCTTCTGATGATCTTTACCGTTTTCTTTGGTATTGTCGGGTGCATACTCTTTCTGTTTTTCACCCTTACTCCAATATCACTAGTGGTGCTCTTTGCTGCGGTTGCACTTATAGGAATAGCAGTAAACGATTCCATAGTGCTCATAAGCTTTGTAAACTCTCTGCGCAAAAAGGGAATGAGTACGGCTGATGCGGTAATCGAAGGAGCAAAGACAAGACTGCGGCCGATTATATTGACATCGGTTACCACTATAGGTGGACTGTTGCCAATGGCTCTGGCCCTTGGTAATGGAGATGAACTCTGGGCCGCCATGGCATCAACCATTATGTTTGGATTGATTTTTTCCACCATGGGTACTCTTCTGGTTATTCCGTGTGCCTATGGGATTCTGGATGATATTACGTCAAAGCTTGGCGGGAAGATGAGGCTTGAGGGGGAGTGAGGATGACAGCTAAAAAAACTCTCAAAAAAATCTATATATCCGAAGTTAACAAGGAGATGTCAAAGTTCAGATCCCTGGCTCCTCAAATGATTACAGAAGAATCGATCGCTTCTCTGCCGGATCCGGTCAGAAGACATTTTCGGGTGTGTGGATTTCTCGGACAGTCTTCATTTCATAATGTAAGGGTGATTTGGAAAAGCACCTTTATCAAGATGAACAAAAAGCACCAATGGCTGAAACTCAGATGCGACCAGTTCAATTCCACACCTGAGCCGGCCAGAATCGTTCTGATGTGCAGCCGAATCGGTGGAGTTATTCCGTTCAGTGGAAGGGATAAGTTTCAGGATGGGCATGGAAACATGTACATACGTCTTATGAGTGCATTTACTGTTGGTAATGTTCTGGGTCCAAAAATGGATCAGTCAGCTCTTGTTACCGTTTTAGCAGAGATATTTCTGATCCCCTCCTATTCCCTGCAGCCCTATATTAAATGGGAGCCGATAGATTCCCTCCGTGCAGGGGCTTCAATTGAATACAATAATGTAAAGGCAAGCGGGGTGTTCAGCTTTTCTAAATCCGGGGAGTTTGTGCAGTTTACAACAGATGAGAGATGGCAGAACGAGACAGATGAAAATCCCGTCAGGTGGTCTGTAAAGGCGCATGAATATGGTGGTTTCAACGGACAGTGTTTTCCGGCCCGCGTGTGTGCAGTCTGGCATGAACCAGACGGGGATTTTGAGTATTTCAGGGGAGTGATAGAGGGGTTGGAGTTCGGTGTGACGTAACTGATTTCCTGCAATGAAATTAGAGCTTAAAGTGCGTCAATGTTCGCAGACCTTATGGGCTGAGGAAACAGAACTGCTTTTGGAGGTGATATTCCTAAATGCACAGTTTATATTCAGATTATCTGTCAAATTCAGTTCGTGAGGGATAGTATCCTAAGGTCGGCATCTCATAAGGGTATTTCAAAGGGATAAGAAACACTCCAATTTCCTCCCACCCCCGATCACCCTCTCGCTCATTGAGCAGATCGGTGAAGCACTGGGTGTGCTCTCACAACAGGCTTCCATGCAAAAAGACCTGCGCCTGAGGCGGATATCGATAGCCCGTACTGTGCAGGCATCTCTTCAGATCGAAGGCAATACATTATCCCTCGATCAGGTTACTGCGCTTATCAATGAGCTTTTTACATTTGTAACAGCGCTTGAACTGCACCCCATCATAACCAGCAGCGTTTTGCATTACGAATTTGAGTATATCCACCCCTTCAGCGATGGCAACGGCCGTCTTGGAAGGCTCTGGCAAACGCTCATTTTATACAGGTGGAAGCCGGTCTTTGCTGTAATCCCGATTGAAAGTGTTATCCGGGATCATCAGGAGGAGTACTACGCCGCACTCAACCCTTCCAATAAGGTTCACCCGGGAAGCTTTGTGGAGTTTATGCTTAGGATAATTCTGGAATCATTACGGATGTTTGAGCCACCAGTAGCGCCACCAGTTAAAGCTTGCTGAAACTGTTGGCTGCATCCGGGCCGCTTGGAAATCAGGAGATCCTCTTCAAGCTCGGGCTCAAAGACCGGCGACGCCTGCGTGAAAGCTAAATTGCTCCTGTTTTGAGGGCAGGGTTAATTGAATACACTATTCCGGAAAAGCCAACAAGTCGCAATCAGCAGTACCGGATTGCATCATCAGCAAGAGCCAGTCTTGAGAATATGAGTGCAAACAGGAATAAGGGCACACAGAATAGACTATAAAAGAATTCCGCTTGGGGATTTTCACCCCCGCATCTTCGCCACCATATCCGCAACCGCCTTGGGTGTAATCTCTTTAACCTCCTTACCCCATCCTAAAATCCAGGCTGCAAATTCGTTGCTGGCAAGTACGCGGAGCTTGAGAGTAACGGAATTTTTCTCTTCTGTTATCTGCTGAGAGTGGTGCCAGACTCTTTCCTGGAGCGCATCACGGACACTCTTTGAAAAACGGATGGTGACATCGGTGAGTTTACCATAGGCAAATATGCCGAAGCAGTCACTGAGCGTGTCTTCGAATTTTTCGATAATAGCGGTATTTCGCCTGAATTTTCTGGAAAGTGTCCGGACCGATTCAATCCTGGAGATATGAAACACCTGAAGCGATTCCGCATCTGCTCTTAAGGCAAGCAGATAGAGGGTGTCGCGATAGAGGATAATCCGGTAGGGGTCGACCTGAAGGGGAACGGTTTTCATTGCTGGGCGGTGGTAATCGATAACAACTTTTTGCCGGCCGTTTACGGCTTCGAACAGTTCATCGATTATATCGTTTTTATTTGCGAATTGTCGGTGCGGGCCCAGATGTACCATGAAATTATCTTCAAGCTCGGCCAAGTACTTCTTTGTAAGGTTATCACGGTTGGTAGACCCGGTGATCATGGATATGGCAGAATCAACCTGCTTTTTAATATAGGTCCCTTCAAAGTAGCCAAAAATTGAACGGCTCATCTGCAGAGCCTGTACCTCAGCATCGGTAAAGATCATACTGGCAAGCTCAGAGCGGTTAAGAAGATACCCCTGCCCTCCGCTGCACTTGACATTGTAACCGAGGGATTCGAGGGTGGAGAGGTCCCTCTGAACGGTACGCAGTGTGGTGCATATACCGTAATCCTGTTCCAGTTCATCAACGATCTGTTTTGATGAAACAGGGTTGCGGTGATTGATAAGCACACGGATTACAGAAAATATCCGGTGCATCTGTTCGCGGCTGTCTTTTTTTGGTGCTGCCATAGTGAGTGTGCTTTCGGTTGTTAGCGAGGGGTTTTGGTGTTATTGTCATAATATAAATAATAGCGTGGTGGGGCTTTGGTTTTTAGAGTGTTGTAGTGGGTAAAGAGGGGAGGGTGTCGAGTGTCGGGTGCCGAGGGGGTGGGGCTGTCACCGTACAGATTTGGCTGATCAGGTGTAGATTTGCGCTAATACGGCTGCCCTGATCTGAATACATTCAGGACTAAGATTGAATCCTACAGAGGTGCAGAAAATCCCTTGCTGCAGAATCCGAACATCGGCTGTATAGTTCTCTCCAGTCCGGTCTTTTTTGACGAATCACAGTGGATTGATGCCCCCGAAAATTGGGCTCCTAATATAGTGTCAGGAAAAAGTTATTCAACTGAAACAGAGATTGGCAAAACATACTGGAAAAGAGTCGAGGCAAAACTGCAGAACTCTTCACTTGTTCAGCTAGATGCAGTACAGGATGAGTCTTCGGTGCCCCGGTACATTGAAACCATCATGAGAAACCGTATAGGTCAGGGGGCATTTCGTGTTCTTATCACCGATGCCTACTCCAGAAGATGCGCTGTTAGCGATGAAAGGACACTCTCTGTCCTGGAAGCCGCTCACATTGTGCCATATTCAATCTCCGGTAGAAACTCCACAGACAACGGTCTGCTGCTTCGGGCTGACCTGCATAAGTTGTTCGACAACGGATATGTCACGGTAACAAAGGAACTGACGGTTGAAGTGAGCGGCAGAATTCGCCAGGAGTTTGAAAACGGCAGGGATTATTACGTTTTTTAAAAATTCAGAATGAATTCCCCTCCCTGCTTACCACTCTCTATAAACGAAGGTATTATACTGTCGTTGTGATTTTTCTCATTATTGTGTTATCATTTGCCATAAATCTATTTCTGAGGCAGGGCCTCTTACGTACACTGTGAGAATGTAATAAGCACATCATAAAAAAGATAGTCCTGTTCCATAGCAGCAGCGGGGTCTTAAGAAAATGGCTGGGTGTGATGATTTCATAAAGGCTTCTGGAGTAAGAACCGTTCAGAGATTATTTTTATCAGGGGAATTGCCCTGTATCACCAATTTTCCACGAGATTGTACTATGAAACTATCTGATGTCTGTCGTGAAGAGTTTGAAAAAAAAATCCGCTCCAGGGGCGAGGAGTATGCAGGCTCCAGACGGGTAAAAATCCTCTCTGCAAATGAGAGACAGATAATCGCTGAAGTACGGGGCTCTGTGGGCTGTATCTATGATGTCGAAATTACCATGGATCCCGAAGATGTCCTGATTGATTGTACGTGTCCCTACTTTGAAAGTGAAGGAGCCTGCAAGCATTTATGGGCTACGATTATTACCGCAGAAAAAAACGGCTTTCAGTCCAACTTTCTTACTGATGATTCTGTAGTGTTCGAAAAAAAATTGATGGATGAAGATTATATGGATGAAGATGAAGAATGGAATTTCTTAAAATTTGATAAAAACCATTTTTCAGAACTCAACAATTATCTGGAAAATGATATTTCAGCTGCAAAGCGTCAAAATCTTGAAAAATTCACTAAGATGGGTTCATCTTTTCATGAATGTAAGCCAGACTGGAAAAGCCTGTTTGCTGTCGATGATTTACTCAGCTCACCGATAACGTTGGGTACTAGGTCAGGGGCTAGTGGTGAGATCTACTATGTTATTGACGGAAAGAACCGTGTTGAGAGTAACGGCCTTTTGGTGGGGGTTAAAACCAGAAAATGCAAGAAGAACGGTGAACCCGGCAAGGCCTACAATTACAATCTGTATTCACACACGGTGGATCGGATAAAAGACAAAATCGACCAGCAGATAACGACACTCTTACTTGGAACCGACAGTTATTACTCCTCCAGAGGCAACACTTTCAGGCTAAAGCAGTCACTGGCAGAACTGGTTTTTCCCTTGATACTTGAAACAAAGAGGTGTAGTATCATTTTAGCCAAAACCGGTGAGGAGCTTTTTTTAACCTATGATAGCTCAAAAGTCTGGAAGTTTTCCCTCTCAATGGAGCCAGATAAGGATGGGTATCTGTTAAAGCCCTACCTGTCCAGTGGGGATGAGATAAGGGATCTTGATGAAGCTGTGCATATTAGCTGCTCCGGTTATCTCTCCTGGAGTGATGGAACAGTAAACAGATTAAACGCCTATGGGTTGCATTCATGGATTCAGCGCTTTGACCAGGGTACGTATCAGATCCCTTCAAGTGATGCTGCGCAATTCGTCCGTTACTTTAAGGGGTTGTCAAACGGTCCGCCATTCAGCTACCCCAAAGAGCTGGATACCAAGGAAATTGAGGTTAAACCAACGGCGGTGTTCAGAATAGAGGGAGAGTGTGAGTGGAGAAATACTGAGATGGTTGGAGCGCTTGTATTCTCCTATGACCAAAATGAAATTATCCTTAATGATGTAGTCAGAATTGTTTATGACTCAGATAATGGGACTTTTTACAAAGTGGATTATCAGTTCCATAAAGAGTGCTTTGACCTTCTGCTAACACTAGGGGTTACCGACGATTCATGGAACAGCAATGGCCCGCTTTTGACTTTTAAAAAGAAAGACTATTACAGGCTTGTCTCTGTGCTGCTTTCGTCTGGTTGGAAGGTTGAGGGCAAAGATATTCAGTTCAAGCAACCCGGCAATTTCTCTTTTTCTGTGAAGAGTGGGATAGATTGGTTTGAAGTGGAGGGAAAATGTGAGTATGATGGGAAAAAAATAAGTTTGCCAAAAATACTCGAGGCAATAAAAAAGAAAAAAGAGTATGTGGAGTTGGGTGATGGTGGAGTGGGATTGCTGCCAACTGAGTGGCTTGAAAAATATGGAAGACTTGCGGCTTTGGGTACTGCTGAAGATGACAGTATCCGCTTTGGTAAATCACAGACTCTGCTGGTTGACCTTCTTCTTGCCGAGCAGCCAGATGTAAATTGTGATAAGATGTTTACCTCAATAAGAGATTCACTCCGTGATTTTAATGGGGTGGTTGCCGAGAAAGCGGGAGAAGGTTTTGTCGGAATACTCAGAAATTATCAACAGGAAGGACTCGGGTGGCTCTCCTTTTTAAATCACTTCGGATTTGGCGGATGCCTTGCTGATGATATGGGATTGGGTAAAACGGTTCAGGTACTTGCTGTTTTGGAAAAAGAGCGTATGGTTGCTGAAAAAACTTCTAAAAAAAGAAAAGGTGCAACGAAGAGTGCATCTGCTAAAAAAATGCCCTCACTGGTGGTTGCTCCACGATCACTGATCTATAACTGGTACAATGAGGCGAACAGTTTTACCCCACAATTAAAGGTGCTGGACCACTCCCATTCACAGCGAACGGAAGACAAGGTTGAATTTTCGGATTATGATCTGGTGCTTGTTACCTATGGAACACTGCGAAGAGACATAAAGGAATTAAAAGAGGTACGGTTTAATTATGTGATTCTTGATGAAGCGCAGGCTATAAAGAATGCCACTACTGTTACCGCAAAAGCAACAAGGCTTTTAAACAGCAAAAACAGGCTTGCTCTAAGCGGAACTCCCGTCGAAAACCATCTGGGTGATTTGTGGAGTATTTTCGAGTTTCTCAATCCCGGCATGCTCGGTGCAGCATCGGTTTTTAAAGGTACCTCAAAATCAACTTCACCTGATGAATCCGAGTGTGAACTGCTCAGAAAAGCACTGCGTCCGTTTATTCTGAGGCGAACAAAATCACAGGTCGCAAAGGATCTTCCACAAAAAACAGAGGAACTTATCGTTTGTGAAATGGAGCCGGGGCAGAAAAAAATCTATAATCAGTTAAAGCGTTATTACCAGGCATCATTGAAGACTCAAATAGAAAAATCGGGCCTGAAACGATCAAAAATACAGATACTCGAGGCTCTCCTGCGACTGCGTCAGGCCGCATGCCATCCGGGGCTTATAGAGAAAAAAAATCTGACGGTTGCCAGTACTAAACTCGATAGCCTGATTGAAAGTCTTCTGGAGCTTCGCCAGGAGGGGCATAAGAGTCTGGTCTTCTCACAGTTTACATCGATGCTGGCAATTATTGGGGACCGACTGAAAATGGGGGGTATTAACTATGAATACCTCGATGGCCGATCACGGAAAAGACAACAAATTATCGACCGGTTTCAAAATGATCCTGATTGCAGCACCTTTCTTATCAGTCTCAAGGCTGGAGGAGTTGGGCTTAACCTCACCGCTGCAGACTATGTCTTTATTTTTGATCCCTGGTGGAATCCTGCTGCAGAGATGCAGGCAATTGACAGAACTCACCGTATTGGGCAGACAAAACCGGTGTTTGCATACAGGCTCATATGTAAGGATACCGTCGAGGAGAAGATTGTCGAATTGCAGAGGTCAAAACGTTCGCTTGCTGAATCGGTGATCTCCACGGATGAGTCGGTGTTAAGCTCTATTACAAGTCAAGATCTTGAACTGTTGCTGAGCTGAAAATCGGGAAAATGGGGGTACGTTGAAGATCCAGCAGATGAAATCAGCCGTTTATAAAAAATATGGTCCGCCGGAAGTGATCAAAATAGCAGCGGTTCAACAACCACTCCCGCAGGAGGATGAAATCCTGATCAAGGTATTCGCTTCTACTGTAAATCGTACCGATTGCGGTTTCCGCAGTGGGGAGCCCTTTGTTGCGCGGTTTTGGAGTGGCCTGTTTCGGCCAAGGGTTACAATTTTAGGATGTGAGTATGCCGGGGAGGTCATGCAAATTGGCCGTAAAGTTACCAGTTTCAGAGTGGGGCAGAGAGTTTTCGGGTATAATGAAACGACATTTGGTGGCCATGCTGAATATGTGGTAGTAAAACAAGGCGCCCCAATAGCGACAATACCTGATGATACTGGTTATGAGGAAGCTGCACCGATAACTGAAGGAGCTCATTATGCGCTGTGTGACATAAGAGCTTCAAAGATAAAAAGAGGACAGAGTGCTTTGGTCTATGGTGCAACAGGGGCCATTGGGTCTGCTGCAGTTCAGATTCTTAAAAGTATGGGTGTAACGGTTACTGCAGTTTGTAACACCAAAAGTGTGGAGCTTATAGAGTCGATTGGGGCGGATGAGGTTCTCGATTACCAGACAGAGAATGTTACCATGACAGATAAGAGATTTGATCTTGTGCTTGATGCTGTTGGTAAATGCTCGTTTAAGAGGTATAAACGTTTAATGAAACAGCATAGTGTATACATCTCGACGGAAATGGGAAAGAATGCTGAAAATATCCTCCTTGCTATTGTAACTCCTTTTTTGGGAGGGAAAAAAGTGTTGTTTCCAATCCCTTCAATTACAAAAGAGGATGTTGAATACTTAAAGAAACTCTATCAGAAGGGCACGTGTCGTCCATTGATTGATAGAACCTATAGTCTCAATGAAATTGTAGAAGCTTACAGATATGTGGAAACCGGTCAGAAGATCGGGAATGTGGTTATACGTGTAAGGTAAATTGCGGTACTATCAATATATCGGAGGTGAGGATAACGTCGACCACCTGCTCTTGAATATAAATCCCTTCAATGTAGCCAAAAATTGAACGGCTCATCTGCAATGCCTGCACCTCTGCATCTGTAAATATCATGCCTGCAAGATCCGAGCGGTTGAGAAGATACCCCTGGCCCCGTTGAACTTGACATTGTAACCAAGGGACTCCAGCGTTGAGAGATCTCTCTGAACGGTGCGCAGTGTGGTGCAGTTGCCGTGTTTCTGTTCAAGTTCATCAACAATCTGTTTTGATGAGACAGGGTTGCGGTGATTGATAAGAACACAGATTACAGAAAAAATCCTTTGCATCTGTTCACGACTGTCTTTTTTAGGCGCAGGTATAGTGAGTGAGCTTTCGGTTATTTGTGAGCTTTTTCTGACGCTGTTTTCTGAATATAAATGATAGCGTGGAAAGGGGGATTTTGTTTTTTCAAAGATGGACAAGCTCCTGCAAAACCAAACGATTGGTATTAAAAGGGGGGGGTAAAAAATAAAACGCACTCAATCCACTCATACGGTAAAAATCAGTGCGCCACACCGTTACCGTAGTATATACTTTTTAATGCATTCACGAAGAGTTTGATCTGAAAGGATCGTAACGGGATCGCCAAAGTTTAAAACAGGGTACACAATGATTCAGGATAGTTTTCCCCACCGGCTCGACACTCATTATTCTGGTGCTGTCGAATTTGATGATAACTGCTTTCTCTTTTTGTACAGGGGTAAATCTATACTGCTTAAAAGTGATGTTGGAAGATTTGTACTGCCAAGAAAGAGTGATTTTTCGACCATTGAGGGTATACATAACAGTACCTATATATTTACCATGGATGGTGTACCATGTTTTGTTGCAGGTGAGATTCGACAACCAGATCATCCGTCGTTTGCTTTTACTGATCTTAGTTTTTTTCGCACCACGACACAAAAAGATCTTGCCTGGGCTGCCATGGTGGGTTATCAGTTGCATAGGTGGTACATCCACAATAAGTTCTGTGGAACCTGTGGTACACCCACAGAGAAAAAACATGGTGATCGTGCACTGGTATGTCCCGGTTGCCAAAGAGTTGTGTTTCCTCATATACATCCGGCAATTATAGCAGCGGTAACCAGCGATGATGAAATTCTTTTAGTGCGCGGTACAAAATCCAGGGGACAATGGTATTCACTGATTGCCGGTTATGTTGAAATAGGCGAGACTCCCGAAGAAGCTGTTGTACGGGAGGTCATGGAAGAGGTGGGGCTTGAGGTTAAAAATATTCGGTACTGTATGAGCCAGCCCTGGCCACTGTCCTCATCGCTGATGGCAGGTTTTGTTGCACAAGCCAGTCCCGACAAGCAACTTCATATAGATAAAAAGGAGATTGTTGAAGCGGCGTGGTTTCCACGACACAATCTTCCCAAATACTCCTCAACTATGAGCATTGCCGGAAAGATGATAGAGTGTTTCGAACGGGGAACACTGAGGGGATAGGGCAGAGGCCGAAACTTTAACAGGTACAAGTATCAAAGTTGAAAAATAAAAATTCCGATATCCGACAAACAACACCTTAAGCGTCGGCTTAATTAAATACCGTACAGCACGCTACACGAAACCCCGTTGGCCCGTCTTCTTATAACCATCTCAAAATCCAGTACCCGATAAATCCATAATATTCATGCATGGCTCTGGTGGAAAGATCCAGTGCTGATGCTGCAGGGAAAAGTTCGGTAGGGTTTTTGATGAGTTTTCCCCGTGAATAAAAATCGATTGGGGCAGTATAGACCTTAAAGCCATGCTTTTGAAACACCGCAACGGATCGGGGCATATGGGAGGCACTGGTGACCAGAATGATCTCCCGCTGCATTTCCAGTGAGTCAAGAATTGCTCCGACATAGTGACCGTGCTCGTAGGTGTTGCGGGAGAAGGGTTCGAGAATAAGTGAAGAGGAGTCGATTCCGAACAGATCCATCAGTATAAGAGCGTGGTGGTGCGCTTCAGAAAATCCCCTTTCGGTTAACCATACTCCACCACCGGTGGGGATTATACGATCGGAAACACCCCTTTTGTAAAGCCTTGCCCCGTGAAGGATTCTGTCTCCGGCCTGATTTATTTCAGGATAGTGATCAAAGGAGGCGAAGTGAGCTCCGCCACCGCCCAGAATTACAATGGGAATATCGGTGCGGTTATGTGGCAGAACCTCCTGATACTGTTTTTCAAGTACCCCGATCAAAAGTCTTGAGACCGGATGGATCGAAAAGAGATACAATACACAAAACGACACAATTACCAACGGTTTCTTTACTTTTTTTAAATGAAAGGGTAAAAACAATCCGGCAAGGAGCAGCGTTAGAGTAAAACCCAGGGGGTACAGAGGCAGGGAGAGGAATTTTATGAGTATCGCGGTCATAGTGACTCTTCTTGTTTGTTGAACTTTTGGCTAAGGATTAGTAATCAAAGAAAAAATTACTTTTTGCCGTTACGCATGCGGGGGGTTTTGGTGTAACCGGTGGAACTTACGACAACGACAACGATCATTAAGGCTATGCCGCTTATTATAATTGGCTTGTAGCCGGTATAAAATGTGATCTGCCTTATTGCTTTTCAGGGGCGTGTTTCAAACCGCCCCGGTTTCTAAAACTCCACACTCATTTTCACCGAAAAATCAAACCCCTGATTTTTTGCTATCCCCTTATAATTACTCAAATGGCTGGTGTATTCAGTGTTAAACAGATTATGTACCATAAGTGAGAGCATCGCTTGTCTTGAAAAGAGCTCAAAATAGGTGTCGGTTCTGATATCAACCAGAAAGTAGCCCTCCGACTCAAACACAACATCATTGCCATCGCTGTCCTTTCTAAGAACGTTTTCAAATTCAGCCAGTCTCTTTTGGGCAAAGATTTTGTTTGCACCAGCGGAAAAATTGACCACTCTGATCCAGTCGGGTTTCACGGGAAGTTCAAGTTCGAGGGAACCGTTGATCCTTGGGGGCTGGATATCCGGCAGCCAAATCCGCCTGTCACTTTTGGTGCCGGTGATCTCCCCGATAACGATGTCGTAGCCTACGCTGATTGTTAGAACGTCAAGAGGTCTGAAACTGTTCGAAAACTCAAACCCGTAGAAGCGTGCATCAGTCTGCACATACTCCTTGACGGGCAGGGCAGATATGTTACTGAGCCAGATGAATTCGCCGGTAGGGTTTGCATAGATATACCCTGCAATTCTGTTATAGAAAAGAGCTGCCTCAGCATCATACATTCCTGATTTCATTCTCACGATCAGATCCGAATTATATGCGGTTTCGGTAAAGTCACTAATCTTCTCTAGCTTAAGCTTTCCCTGCGAAGGGTCATCAACTGCAAGCCCAACCAGATATTCATAACTGCCGTGATGAGCTCCTAGTATAGCCAGTTCATTTGGATCAGCCAGCCTGAAACCGCTGCCGAAATTTACCGCACCGGACAGAAGAGAATTCTTCGGATTCATTGACATCCCACCACTGAAACTGGGCACCGCCATCCATCCACCCCCCTCTATGATAAGCGCAGGTAACGTGTCAAGCTCTGTACCCCGTATGGTCACACTGCGTAACGGACGGAAACCCTCGGTCATCTGAGATTCAAATATGGAATAGCTTCTGATATCCGTTCGTACTCCCAAAGACACTTTTATGCTTTGGGATAACGCCGCTTCCTGCAAGGCATAAAGAGCGCCGGCGTCAGTGTTGAAATCAGGGATCAGCACCTCTATGCCATCACTTCTGTCGCGCTTGTGGGACAGCGACAGGCCCACGGTTCCGGGAAGTTTTGGAAAAAAAACATGCCCCCACCGTGCATCTGCGGTTGCATAGTAGTTTTTCAAGTCAACCTGAACTCCCATGCTGCCTGGGATCCCCTGACGATGATCGTGCTGGCCGGCAATATCCAGGGAGAGAGTGTGGTTGTCGTGAGGGAAAAGCTTTGTCCCAAGCTGAATTTTCTGATGAACCGTTGGTGAATAGATCGGCTCTGCAACATGAAACCACGGCCCGCCATCGGGACCCCCGCTGTTGTGCCAGTGCCCCTCACCGATCAGCTTCTGTTCTTCATGGTAATGGGTAGCCTCCGCAGAGATCTCGTAATTGTCTGTCATGACAGCAGTTTTAAGCCCGATATTGTAGAGCTTGAAACCAGGATACTCAGTTTCAATGTCGGGGCTGACTTCACCTGCAGCCTGCTTTACAAGGAAATGATTTCTGCCCGGTACAGAGAAGAAGTTTGCGTTCCTTCCCGAAATATTCAATCGCAATCCGCCCCGTCTAAAGGCGTGATTCACTCTGAGCGCCCCTGCGTGCTGGTCGGTATTGGTGAAATATTGATAATCAAGTGCTCCGCTCAACGGCGCTGCTCCATCCGCAATTGTCAAAACCGGCTGAGAGTGAAGAAACACCACCCCTCCGATAGCTCCGGAGCCGTAAAGAATCCCCCCCGGTCCCCGGAGAACTTCAATTCCAGAAACACCCGCAACATCTATCTCCGGAGTGTGGTGAAGCGACCACTGCTGGGCCTCGTGCCTCACCCCCTGCTTTGCAATTACTATCCGCTGATTGGTCATCCCCCTGATAACGGGTTTTTTTATGTTGGGCCCCTGATCCGCTAGCTGCACACCGGGCAGTCCCCCAAGAGCATCACTTACCGATTGCGAATGCCCCCTTTTAAGCTCCTCCTCTGACACCACCGACACGGTCCGGGTAATCTGGTCCGTTGCCCGCGGGGAAGCGGTTGCAACGACGGTCATCTTTTCCAGCTGTTGTATCCGTATGGGGAAAAGCTGTACTGCAAAAGAGGTGTCGGTGCCAGAGTAGTCCAGTTCAATGTTTCTGGTGATGAAATTACGTTTTGAAAACGCAAGGTTGTACACCCCGGGCTCAAGCGCAACGGCGGCTGTTCTGCCGCTTTTATCAGTTGTCAAAATACGATAAGAATTCCCGATCTCCACCCGTACCGATTCCAGTAAGTTCTGGTCCAAATCGTGCACCGTTATCTCAATTCCGGAATTCAAAGAAACCGAAAGTACAGACGTTCTCAAAAGTATAACAATCAAAAAAAGATATATCTGTTTCACAAAACCGTACCTCTTTTGGGAAGTTAAAAAGTGTGATCGGGAGAGTCCCACAACTCCCGCTCATTTCTGAAAGACGATATCATGAGACGGTCGATATCCCTTGAAAACGCCATTGAATCAACCACCTGATTTAGTTCAGAAGAGATCTGGTAGGCACTGTTTTCAAAAAGTGCCCAAATCCGTGTCCCACCCCAGTTGGTTGCAACACCACAGGATGGTCCGGGTGCGTCGAGCACTTGGGGTTCTCTCTGAGCAAGTGTAAAGCGGTACATTCTGGGTTCCAGCATATCTGCAATGATTGCAACCCGCCCGTCATCAGAAAGGTCATAGTGTGCCCTTTGGGATACAAGCGGTAGTGATGCTCCGTGTATCGTCACCTCGTGTAGCAGATCATTGTCCATATCCAAAACCGCTATGGTACTGCTCTGCCCGGAGTCTTCGTCGAAAAAAACAAGTGCACGGTGTGCATTCCTTACCGAAACCAATCCGGTCACTCTTCCCTGAGAACCATAGGGGATGGTTGCGACGATCGTTTGTGTCTGTAAATCTAATACCTGTATGCCACTCTCTGTGGCGATATACGCTTTTTGGGGTCCGGGGTTGTAAACCGCGCCGGAAGCAAGGGTGTCGATAGTAACGGTACCCGTAATGCCACCCTGCTCAATCGAAATGATTTCTGCCTGCCTCGAATCGGGACTTACAGCAATAACCACATCAACTCCGGCAACAATAACTTTTCTGAAAGTCCCCTGTGCAAGCAGCGTCTTGTCTCCGGTGGAATAGTCAATCGAATAGATATGACCCGCATTGTCTGTTGAGATGGTGTCTCTTGCAGACACCACAATGGTTCTTCCGTTTGGAGTAACACTTATGGCTTCGATGTGAAGATGGGGTAAAAGATCAATGCTGTGATGCTCACCGGGACGGACAATATGGCCATGATCATCATGGTCCAGTATACCGTTCATAAACGCGTATGCTGTTGATTCGTACCCGGTCCAGACCGTGGGATAAATACCACCCCCCACCAGATGTCCTGAGAAAAAGGGAGTAGAGGTGTCCGCCGGCATGGCAAAACTTTCCCACATAAGTTTATCTGTTGTATGATATACAAATACCGAATCCACACTCAGATCAAATGCCCACAGCCAGGCCTTTGTCGACTCCGGGTTGCCATCATTTGGGGTATCCTCAAACAGATCAAACATATCGGTGAGAGGATCGACTGCACACCCGATTACAAAAAGAAGCATGAGTGTGATAACGATTTTCATAGACAATGTCCCCATTAAAAAGGAACCGGGCCTCCTGGTGTGGAGCCCGGAGTTGAAAATTTTTCAGAATTAGTGTTAGTTTACCGATGTAATATAGATCCAGTCCGTTCCCTCATCTATGTCGAATGTATGAGTGACACTATTGGATGCGACATCGATAACGGATATGGTTTTTCCACTTTTTGCCCATACGGTGGATGCATCTGCGTTGACCGCTACCGCAGCACCCTCCGCCGGAGCATCAAGGGTAATGACACTTCCTGTTTCTGTGGAGACCACAAATATCCTTGGCTGCGCCAGATCTGCGATAACCGCACGGTGACCATCACCGGTAAGTGCAAACTGGCCGGCAGTGATGTTGCGTGGCAGAACAGAACCTTGCAGAGTGAGGTACTCAAGACCGTTGTTTGCCATGTCAATGAGCATGAGTTTGTCGCTGTCTTCAAAATTGTGGAGCCCTACCGCTACAGATGAACTGTGCCCGTAGTACATGAAACTGGTCCGTCCCTCTTCCGTATAGGGCATGGAATCAACAACCTCTCTTTTTGCCACATCTATTGCGTAAATCGCTCCGGCACAGGCAACGAATCCCCTACCTATCGCTGCATAATAGGCATCACCGTGAGCTCCGTTACCAATGGTAAGAGAATCCACCAGAGAATCGTTTTCAACCTTAACTATCTTTGCCCAGGTGTCCCCGGAGCCAGTGGCAGCAGTTGTAATCACATACTCGCCGGTGAGAAGAGCAGACGAATGGCCCGAAGCGTGGGTAACGGTCTGGATCACCTCCTTTTGGTCAACATCTATTACGGAAATAGTCTGAGATATATCATTGGCAAACGCAACAAACATCCCGTCAGGAGTGTGCCCAATGTGAACAGGATTCTCTCCCACTTCCAGAGTCGCGTATGGCTTGGGTATTTTGTCTGCAGATCCTGCTGTAAATGCATAGGCGGTGGTACCGCTTGCCATCCAGACCGTTGGTGCATCCGATGGTCCGGCAGCCAGTGCATGCATGTGCATGTGTGAAGATGCACTGTAGGATGCCCTCTCCACTCCGCTGAATGCTTCATAGATCAAAACCTCATCATCATCGTCGTTGAATGCCCAAAGCCAGGTTCCTGCCACCTTGTTTTTGTCTTCGGTAGTTACAGGGTTTGAGTCGGTGGTACAGCCCCCGGCCAATAATGCAACCACTGAAAAGATTACTATAACTTTTAGATACCAATTTATTTTCAGGAATTCCATCGGTTAATGCTCCATCTTTAGGGTTTATATAATCGTTCCACTACAGCGAAAAGCAGCGGAGAAAGGCGCAGCCTGTTGCAAATTGACTGTTGGCAAATCCGGGTGATTCACAAGGATTTGCAAAGAATATCAATTAATAATTTGTTCAGGAGATCGAAAATGACTCTGCAGGGGGTGCTCGCGCAATGGAGAGAAAAACCGTACGGGATGGCAAAAAGAAAAAGGGAAAAAAAGAAACGTCTTGTGACTCTGTTCGAATCGCGCTAGAAGGGGAAACCACACTCAGTAAAAATGTTTTCACCATCATTTCCCACATACAGGCACTGCAGGACCTTTCTTCGTGATTATGGCCTTTTCCCTCCGTTATCGATCGCTCACTATCATCCGTAGAACAGCAAGAACCGCAGTTGCCAGTATGCTGGTGATAATGACCGGAATGAGGTTCATGATTATGAAAAAAGGGAACAGAGGAGAAACTGAGAGTAAAGAGGTAGCAAAGCAGCAGCAGGCCACCGAGGGTGCGCCCTGATAGTGAAATCTGATCACTCCAATATGGTTTAGAGGACATGCTTCCCTTTGAGCCGTTTTTTTATGATTACCTTCATTTCCCCTCCCCTTGGCGTCGCGGTCGGCCTCGGCCTCGCAATCGATCCCTTCCCAGCATTCACTTTCAAAACAGCTTACTATCCGGTTTTAGAAAAGTCGATCCCGATTCCGCGGCCGACCGCGCGGCCGATTGGGAGTGGTGGCGTTTCCCCTCCCCTCGGCGTCGCGGTCGGCCTCGGCCTCGCAATCGATCCCTTCCCAGCATTCACTTTCAAAGCAGCCATGCTATCCGGTTTT
>SKJJ01000075.1 GCA_007115975.1 Chitinispirillum sp. | reverse complement strand
CTCTCTTCTACTGGGCCAACCTTACCTGATCTCCGTTTTGCAACTCTCTTAGAGCAGCAAAAGGAGCGGTAATAACAGCCTGCCCCTCAGTGAGCCCTTCAGTTATTTCAACATGTTCCATTCCGGCAATGCCGGTGATTACCTCCACCAGATGCGCAATTGCGTTGTGATAGATAAATACCGCTTCTGTCTGCCGGTCATCGGGGTGTGGCTGAAGAGTTTCAATCTGTCCGGCAGGCCTTGCCAGAACAGCCTCCACCGGTACCATCAACACATCGTTTCCTTGTGCAGTGACAATAGCCACATAGGCGGTCATTCCGGTTCTGAGGCCCTCGATCGTATCAAGGATACCCACTGTAACTCTGTACACCACAAAACCCTCGGGATCAGGGGACGCTTCTGTGTCGAAAACCGGTGCGGTGCCCACCTCGGTAACCGTTCCATCAAAGGTTTGTTCAACAAACGCTTCGATCTCTATAACGGCCGGCTGTTCAATGGCAATTCTTGCAATATCGGCTTCATCGATATCACAGTGGATCTGCATCGAAGAGAGATCTGAGACGACCATCAAAATGGTCTCGGGAATGTTGAGTGTCCCCACGATTACCTGCTCACCAATTTCGATATTGATTCTTGTAACAGTGCCGGTTATGGGTGCCGTGAAAACAGTGAACTCAAGCTGCCTGCGCGCTTCATCGAGTGCAGCGCTGGCTTCCTTTACTCTTGCGTCATCCATTTGGACTTGTGTCAGGGCACTTTCAAACTCCTCTCTGGATATAAGCTCTGCTTGATAAAGCTCTTTAGCCCGCTCGTACTGTGTTCTGCTTTGATTTCTGGCCGCGAGGGTGAGTTCCAGCGCAGCCTGTGCTCTGCGAACGGATGCTTCAAACTCCTGCTGCCGAAGCCTTAGCAGCAGATCACCCTGCTGTACCTGCTGACCTTCTGAAACCGCAATCTCCTCAACCGTTCCAACAACCGGAGACGAAATGCTCACTTCAGTTTCGGGGCGGACTACTCCCCGGACTTCAACAATTGAAAAAAGATTCCCGCGCTCAACGGCAGCGATCTCCACGATTCTGACTGGTTCTCTGTTAAGGGCAGACAACACTATGACCACAAATAGTACAAGGGTCAAAGTTATTATAAGCACCATTTTTTTTGTTGTAACAGTCATGACATTGTCCGTATGATTTTTTGTGCATTTTTTTTTACCACTGCCCCATTAAGCGTAACAGCAAGGCCTCTGCCTGGTAAAAACTGCTGATAATTGCAGTTGACTGCTGCCGGGCCTGGCTGAAACTGGACTGGCTTTGTAAAATGTCGAGTGAAGAAGCCGCTCCAAGACGGAACTGTTCCTGTACAAGCCGCAACTCCTCCTCTGCAGCCCGGAGAAGATCAGGGATCAAAAGGAGCGCTTCTCTGTTTGCCTGCAGGTTTGTATAGGCACTATTAAGTTGCTCCATAACACTGTTTTCGGTGATTTTCAGATCTATCTGGGCCAACGCAGCATTTGCGGCAGTTTTCTGCATCTGCCCTCTCCACTGCAGCCCCTCAAAAAGCGCAACGGTAAGGGTGACTCCAAGATTCCAGAAATCGTTCTCCCGCCATGAGCCTAAACCAGTAAACATCTCTGGGGCAGAGTAGCCGTAAGCAAAAGAGAGCGAAACAGTTGGTATTCTGCTCAGACGAACGGCCGATGCCGCAGCGCGCTGATTATCCGCTCTTAAGAGGGACACCCGCAATGAGGGGTTTTTTTGGACAGCAACTTTTCTCAGGGTGTCGGGATCGGGAATGGGGGTTCGGGTATCGGGAAAGGAGACCGCAGTATCGATTGAAAAGGGTTGGGCTACGCCGATCAGATCCCCAAAGCTTCCAAGCTGATTCTGAAGTGTTTGAGCAGCACGTATTGCCTCCACTCTCTGTTGAATCAGTGCAACTTCCAGTCTGAGAAGTTCGGGACGGGCAATGGTTCCCAGTCTGAGAAGTTCTCCGGCGATCTGTACCTGCTGTTGGATCTGTGCCTGAGCGGCCCTGGCAACATCGACATCGTTATAAAGAGTTATCAGATTGTAAAAGGCGGTTTTAACTCTGAGGGCCAGATCCGCTTTTGCATCGATAAATGTCGCATCTGCGATGCTTTTTGTGGTGGCGATTTGATTCACCTCTACCCATGAGGAGATATCGATCAGGGTTAGAAAAAAGTTGAAAGCGGCCTGGTATTGATTGAATGCAACCTCTGTGGGCACTGGTGCACCCTCTGCAGGATCGAAAACCAACTCTGTAGTGGTGGTTCTGGCAAAGCCGGATGCAAAGGTGACTTGCGGCAATACCGTACTGAGGACAGCAAACCTGCTGCTTCGGGTAAGGGTTGCCTGCTGCTCGATCTGTCGGGAAAACAGACTTCTCTCCAGCGCAATCTCCACACACTCCCGTGCGTTTAAGTCCCTGAAATTTCGGGCAGAACAGGGGGTTGGGAAGAGCACGATCAGCAGAATATATACAACAGGTTTCATATTCACCGGCCACTTCATCCAAAAAAGGGTTCATTGCTATAGAGCGTGCAATTTTAATGCCACAGGAGCTTGGCAAGAAAAAAAGGCTCTAATATCATAACCCTTGATATCTACAGGGCAGTTTAGTATTTCTCTTTCTGTTGGCACCGATACCTCCAAACATTTAACAGTGGTAGAGGTATCAAGTAAATCGGGTGCCCAACACCCTTTTTTCTAACTTTCCACACTTAAATATGAGTAGTCTACAACAAAAAGTTTAAAACCGGAAGGAACCCACCATGCAGTATCGTTATGATCCCGGCAGATTTTCCCATCTTTACAATCTGCCTGAGGGGAAAAAGATCTGGCAGTTTCTGACATCAGAAAAACAGCTCGATCTGATGACCGCAGCAGTACAAGAGAATAGCACACCGATAACACCGCTTCTACACTCTTTGGAGGGCGAATTTGCGGATCTTTTCAGCTCAGAGGAGTATCCAGCGGATGATGTTGCAACTTTTGTCAACAATATGATAAAACAGATTCTTATTCAAAGGGGATTTGAACACGTGGGCTGCGGGTTCTGCAATGGCCGGTTTGTAAAAAACTCCGGGGTTTTTGGTAAAGCAGAAAAACAGTAGACACGCTCTTAACTGTCTTCGTCAAGCTGATTTCTAAAATCAATTAACTCATCCGGCAGGGAAGAAAAAGGGTTGCTGTCCTCTGAGTCATCGGGAATAATTACATTACCTTCTTCATCTTCGAGCACCGATGCCATTACGTAATCGACCTCCTGGTTTTCTTGCTCTTGTGGGTCAAACGCGGCCGGAGTGAGCATGGGACCGTTTGCTCCGTACCCGGAGCTGTTGCGGTAATCATCTTCCTCTGCATTGGAAAATGCAACATCCGAGCCACGGAAACCATCAGCAATGTTCTGTGTACCGCAACAGAGATTGTCCATGATAACACAGTTGGTTTGAGCCGTACTGTTTTCAGCGGTCTCTATTCTGTAAGGAGCACCACTTGTGCAAACGAGATTCTTTTCAATTATACATGAGCTGCCCTGCTCGATTGCCAACCCTGGCGATAGCGGCGATTTTTCAGTATGGTTGTCCGTACTTTTTCCACAATCTATAAAGGTGTTTTGCTGAATAAAGAGATTGGAGGCAGGGCTGTTTTCGCTGTCGGATTTTCCTGAAACCCTGATTGCTTCTTTGGAACACCTGATAATGCAGTTGTTTGATATCGTTTGTCCGAAATCTTTAACCAGTATGCCACGGAATCCATCGATAACCCTGTTGTTTTCTATCACGGTACCGATTCCGGCAGCAACAGAGATGGAGTTTGTTCTGCAGTTGGCAAGCAGATTTGCTCTTACCTGTGTATCGCCGACCTTCACTACTATACCATCCTCATTACAGTTTTCTATGGTATTGTATTCAACAATATGTCCGCTGTTGAAACCAGAGGCGGCTCTGGTCCCCACAATGATGCCATAATCGTAATTGCGAAAGGTGTTTCTTCTGAAGATGTGGTTTTTTATAAGCTGGGAAGACTCATTGTCACCATCAGATATCATCATGGCGATGGAAGCATTTTCAGCAGTTACCGTTTTGGTTTCGTTTTTGGGGTTTTCAAAGGTGCAGTTTTCAAACAGGTTGAATCGGGCACCGCCGCCACCGAAGAAGACCGCACAGCTTGTTTTTTCAGCAGTTCCACAATTGTAGAACTGTAAGTTATGAAAGCGGTTTCGTCTGCAGTTTCCGATAACTGAAAGAGAACCATGAGGCGAATCTTTAAAGGTCAGATCAGACACAATCAGATCACAAACATCATAAAAAAACCAGCATGCGCTCTGTATGATAACCCCGGCGTCATCCTCAGAACAAATTTGTATGGGACGCTCTACCGAACCGGAAATTTCAATCGTTTGGTCATGAGTGTACACGCCACTCTTAAGCACTACTGCTTCACCCGGTTTAACAACCTGCAATGCATCGGTTAGTTTTCCAAAGGGAGCATCATAAGACCCTTTCCCCTTTACATCCTCCGCACAGACCCAGACTATTTCAGGGTCTTCTCTGTCAAATATAGTTTTTGTATTCATATCGCTCATTAAATCTGTAAACTGGTGTTTTGTAATTACTCTTCTTCTGCCGGGCCTTTTTTCTTGATATACTTAGAAATCTTTTTCCAAACATCCGGTGCCGCAGAAAGAATCTTGTTGAGGCTCTGGTCTGTCTGGGTCAGGGAGTGAACATCAACCTTGCCTGCGCATATAGAAATAAACGCGATAGGTGTAACGTTTACTCCACCCCCTGTTCCTGCTCCGGACCCGCAGGTGTCATCCTTGCCACCTCCACCGGCAGCAAATCCGATTGAAACTTTCGATACAGGTATTAGTACGGTCTCTCCTGCAGTAATAGGTTCTCCAATTACTGTTTCGGTTTTGGCAATATACTGAATACGGTCGAGAGCTGTTTTAATAACATCTGAAAGGGCCATATCTTGCCTCCAGGATTAACGATTTGCTCCAGGTATTGTTTAAGTATGGATAATATACATCGTGTGATACATTTGGAACCGGTACAAATCAGGGTTTACCGGAAAAATGGAAGGGTCACACCTTGTCCGACTCAAACGGCCCAGGTGCCCAAATTAAGCACCGATCTGTAATAGTGTACACGCTGTTGTATGCTCCGCTACCCCCTGGAGCAGGGTAGCGGAACTTGAAACAACTGTTACCATTAGCACCTATGGGATTCAGGGAATCTGACAAAGAAGTACTGCCAGGCACTGGAGCCGCTACGGTTCCCCTACTTTTTTAATTCTCAGGAAATTGGTTGCTCCCCTCACTGGGGTAGTCCCGGCCAGAACAGCAATAGTATGCCCGTTTTTGACCAGTCCTCTTTTCACAAGAATCTCCTCGGCAGTATGAACCATCTTAACCTGATCACCATCGGATAAACTCATAAGAAAGGCTTCACTGTTCCATGCGAGTGCAACCATTTTCACCACATTGATATCTGGTGAAAAGACAAAAACAGGTGATTGATTCCTTAGCTTTGCGGTGAAAAATGCAGTGTCTCCGGAGAGGGTAAAAATGCAAACAGGTATACCACCCAGATTTTTTGCTGCACATACGGCCGATTCAGCCAAGGCGTGAGGAGGGTAACTGTCGGTGTTTGAAAAAGCTACAAACTCATCGGGAGCGTAGCTGCTCTTTTCAGCAGTACGAGCGATACGGCTCATCATTTTTACCGATTCAACAGGGTATTTACCGATTGCCGTTTCTCCCGAAAGCATTAACGCATCGGTTTCATCAAGAATCGCATTGGCAACATCTGCAGCTTCGGCCCGTGTTGGCAATGCATTGTAGATCATCGATTCAAGCATTTGTGTGGCAACGATTACCATCCGTCCCTTATCATTAGCCCTGTTGATAAGTTGCTTTTGAGCGATTGGTACAAGCTCCGGAGACATCTCCACACCAAGGTCCCCCCGTGCCACCATTATCCCTTCGGATACCTCAAGGATTCTGTCGATATTTTCAGTTGCCTGCGGTTTTTCAATCTTTGCGATTATCTTTATCTCCGGGCGCCTTTTCCCGATGGCTTCCCGCAATGTAATAATGTCTCGGTCGCTGCGGACAAAAGATAGTGCGATATACTGAAAATCGTTCTTCAGTATGAAATCAAGATCCGTCCGGTCTTTTTCTGTCAAAGAGGGGATGCTCAGGGCGACATCCGGCAGATTGACCCCTTTATGGGAAGAGTACTCTCCGCCGTTTACAACTGTGCAGATAACCCTGTTGTCCGACTGATCTACTTTGTCAACGACCAGTTCTACCAGACCGTCATTGATCATTACCTTCTGTCCAACCGAAACTTCCTTTGCCAGAAGTGCATAGTCGATACCGATAATTCTTTCATCTGATAGAACGTCCTGTGGTGTGAGAATAACTGTTGATCCGGCTAACAGCGTGACCTTCCGGTCACCTTCTGTTTTACTGGTACGAATTTTCGGGCCCTGGAGATCTGCGAGAATTGCGGGGTAAAGCTGCAAAGAGTCTGAAGCCGCGCGGATGGTACTCAGTGCCTGGGAGTGATCCTGATGATTTCCGTGAGAGAAATTAATCCTGAATACATTTACCCCCTCAATGAGAAGTCTCTTAATGATTTTCTCTGAACTGCTTGCTGGACCGATTGTGGCCACTATACTCGTTTTTTTGTTTTTCATTTTTCCTTATCCCGCACCTTTTTTATTGGGTGAACTGTTGTATTAATTGACTGAGAGAAGCACTGGCAGCCAGCGCTCTGATTTCTGCTCTGTTTCCGGTGAAAAGATATTTTCTGCTTGTAACAGATTGACCAACCGAAGTTCCGATATACACAAGGCCAACTGGTTTGATTGGGGTGCCCCCCCCCGGGCCAGCTATACCGGATACCGATATGGCACAATCACTTTCCAAAAGTCCAGATGCTCCAAGTGCCATCTGTTGGACAACTTCACTGCTCACAACTCCGAATGTTTCGAGTACTTTGGGGTTTACAGAGAGAAGCTTGAGTTTTACCGAGTTGTCATAGGCGATAACGGCACCTTTGAAAAACCGGGAAGATCCGGCAAGAGAGGTGATACGTGCAGATATCAGGCCGCCTGTGCATGATTCTGCCGTACAAAGAGTGTACCCCTTTTTAAGGAGAAGATCCATGAGGAGTTTTTCCGGTTGCACCTTTTCAGATCTCCTTTTCTGCTTTGGCAAACCAGGCAAGAACAAGATAAATAGAAACTACCCACACAATCAGAGCCACATTGCTCTGGTTGCCCAGCCAGAACCGAAGTCCCCGATAGAGGTATCGTGCTAAAAAACCATAGCCAACGGTGCACAGAGCGATATACACGCAGTAGCGCAAAATCCAGTTCATTTTACGGGTGAACTTTTTGACCATGGAATTAAGGGGACGCCCAAAAACCATCAGGGAGACAGCCGTTACACCAAAGCAGATGTTTCTCATGTTGCTGCGCAGAAAGAGTGCCAAAGTATCAATCAGTTCCATTTTTTACAGCCAGCCCATCATGCTTTTGTAAATAAAAAGTATGAGTATCAAAGAGATGTTTGCCATCACCCCGGCAGCAACATCATCCATAGTGATCCCCACCCCATCCTCCATCTCTTCCATTGTGTAAACCGGAAACGGTTTCACAATATCAAAAAAACGAAAAAGAACAAATCCCAATAACAGTGTCCTTACTGTAATGGGAACCATGAAAAAGGTGATAAACATACCGGTGATCTCATCGAGTATAACCTGGGGGGGATCATCCCTGCCAAAGATGTTTTTTGCATCCGAGGTGATAAACACCGTAAAGGCTATCAGTGCTATCATTATCCACCAGAACGTGAAACCATTTTCTGGACCGATCAAAAAGTCGAGACGGTTGCCGGCAAAAAAAAACAGGAGAATTGTCATGGCTGCGCCAACAGTACCGGGACCATACGGGAAATAGCCCAGAAAAAATCCGGTGGATAGTGTTTTACGTATCCAGTAAAGAGTGTTAGATAGCATAAAGAGTCCTTATGGGTTGTTTCTCACGGTTCTTACTTGGTAAATGAAGCATGAGGAGAGAACGGTGAGAAAAGTGCAAAATTGTTCCAATGTATAAAACGTTGATTGATTCAAAGTTGGAATCGAAGGGTTCCTGCTTTGTATCCAATATTCTTTCCTGCGTGTCCTCCCAGAGATACAAGAAATGGTCTCACGGAG
>SKJJ01000026.1 GCA_007115975.1 Chitinispirillum sp. | reverse complement strand
CTATTTGGCTGGCGCGTGCCGCTACAGGATTTGGCCATGCTTGTGACAATGCTGGCGATCACAGTGGGAACGGCGTGGTTGATTAAAACCTTCCTGATGACCCACCTTGGGACCGCATTGCGGGCAACAGGCGAAAATGCACAGATGGTACGGGCACAGGGGATCAACCACCAGCGCATGCAGGTCTTTGGCCTTTGCGGCGCCAATGCACTCGTCGGCATGTCCGGTGCGTTGCTTGCCCAATATCAGGGGTTCGCAGATGTACAGATGGGTATCGGTATGATTGTGTGGGGGCTGGCAAGTATCATCATCGGCGAAGCTCTGGTTGGAAAGCTCACGCCGGGCCTTGCATTAACCGGGACGATCATGGGCACCATCTTATTTCGTCTGCTGATTGCCATCGCACTGCGCTGGGGGCTCAATCCCAATGACCTCAAACTCGTCACGGCACTCTTTGTCTTTGCCGCTCTCGTATTTCCCGGCAGAATCAAGCTGCTGATAGGCATGCTGCAAAGCAGGAGGCAAGCATGCTGACATCAAAAATTAAACCCGGAGCTGCCGGCTCTCAAATCCCAGGCGTAGCAATGGCGAAGCAGGGAGAATCGGACATAGGAGAGACCCCCATGCTTGAAATAAGCAATCTGCACAAAACCTTTTTCCCTAACACACCCAACGAGGTTCGTGCACTTCAGGGGATCGACCTGAATCTTCCGGAAGGATGCTTTGCGGCGATTATCGGCACAAACGGCTCCGGCAAAAGTACCTTGCTCAATGCCGTGGCCGGCAGCTTCCTGCCTGATCGGGGTAACGTTCAGATCGACGGATCGGATATAACCCGCTGGGCGGAATATCGTCGAGCGCAGTATATCGGCCGTGTCTTCCAGAATCCATTTGCCGGGACCGCCGCCGAAATGACCATCGCGGAAAATATCGGTTTGGCGATGCGCCGTGGCCTCTCGCGCGGGCTGCGGCCAGTACTTTCGCGCCGTGTGCGTGACGCCATGGCCGACCGTCTGCGAACTCTGGGGATGGGGCTCGAAAACCGCCTCGACAACCCCATCGGAACCCTTTCCGGCGGACAGCGGCAGGCCCTGACACTACTCATGGCGACCTGGCCCAAACCGCGTCTTTTGCTGCTGGATGAGCACACTGCGGCCCTGGATCCAAAAAGTGCCGCCCAGGTCGCTGAGCTCACCCGCGAGATTATCGAACGCGAACATCTCACCGCTCTCATGGTAACGCACTCCATGCAGCAGGCCGTACAATTACCAACAAGAATCATTATGATGCATCAGGGTCGGATCGTCCGTCAATACAGCGATGGCGAAATGGCACGGGTGCGCGTCCCGGAACTGCTCTCAGCCTTCGACCGCATACGTCGTCGCGAACAGCTCGATCCAGCCGTGGCGGATAGCCTCGGGAGACAGTATGCCTGAAGACTGCACGCAATTGTCTGAGGTGCTCTGAGATTTGCGGGGCCACGTTGTAGCCGTGACCCTACTGTGGGGCGTCGCTTAATGGGACAGGCTGTTATTCTTTTCCTGAAAAGCGTGCATCTGGGCACAAACAGCCCCAAAATCTTCGTTTGATACCTTGAGGATGTTCATGCGAAACCCGGCATCATATTCATCCGGGTAGTGAGCTTTGGTTTGGGTATCATCAAGCAGCAAATCGTTTTCCTGCGCGATATTTTATAGTCGGGTGCCTTTCAATGGGATATATGTGGATTTTAATCTGTAAACAACCCGACACTGCTGGTAAAACCTGTCTATTGATTATCAATATTTGCTTGTCGCCTTGATGTCATGGTGCTATAATCAGTTTTTAATGTCAAAGAAAACGAAAAACTGAAATGTCCGCAAGGAGAACTTTGCCAAAAGGTTCGCTGGTCGGTCTGACCGCCTTCGGTGGCAGCTTCACCTAAGATGCAGCGGTTTTTCAAAAGCATATTATAGCGCGCTGGAATACAAGATGAATCGTGACGTTCTGCATCAACAGGAAAAATCTATTTTCGTGGGTTTGGTACTCGCCTTGATCACAAGTGTTCCAACGTTGGCTCTGGCGCTTTTGTCCGGATCACTACTGCTGCTCAATGACGTCCCGGACAACCTCCGGTTCATATTCACCAATTTCCTTGGTTGGCGCATCCTGCGCTCGGTTCGTAAAGGCCGTCTTCAGGGATTTGACTATGGCACCGATAAATTGGAGACATTGGTAGGTTTAGTATGTTCGATTGCTTACAGTATGACAATGTTGCTTCTTGGGGCATTTGCAATCAGACGCTTGATCATAACAGAACCACTGGATGATACATTTACAGTTATTGGCGCTGTTTCTCAACTTTTCATATTCCTGGTACAAGGGTGGTTCTGGTACAGGAATAAAATGCTTGCCAAGAAGCAGTACTCGCTGATTATGGAAGCCCTGTGGCGCAGCAATCGTGCGGATTCGCTTGGCTCGCTGTTTTTTTTCATTGTATTGATGCTGTCGTTTCTCTTCAAGGAATTATCGTGGGGTGTCTACATAGATCCGGCTGTTACCCTGGTTGTGGTATCTTACTCCATCGCCTCGTTCATCCCGGTTCTCGTTTCCGGAGTTAGTGACATGCTGGATAAAACGCTGCAGGAAGAGTTGCAGCTCAAAATTGACAGGGTGCTGGCCGTTCACTTTGATGACTATGATGGGTTTCACGGAGTTAGATCACGGCGTGCCGGAGGGCGCGTTTTTATTGAAGTTGCTCTCAGTTTTAACCCAGAACACCACGTTGGAGATATCTCGCAAACCATTGCATCGATGAGTGAACTCATCGAAAATGATATTCCGGGCAGTGAAGCCCGGGTTGTCTTTATTCCTTGTAAGGAAGAAGTGCCGAAACATAGCAGTGTTTTTGCAAAGAAAGACTGAGAAAAAGAACAATCATAGGGTTTATGACAACAATGGGTTGAAAACGAAATGACACATTACGGGTTAATATGTCCGGCACTTACCGGACACCTAAACACAATAGTGCCTTTAGGCAAAGAACTACAACTGCGTGGCCATCGTGTCACTCTAATAGGGATTGCTGATGCTCAGGCAAAAGCACTGGCAGCAGGTTTAGAATTTCAAGTAATTGGCGAATTAGAATACCCGCTGGGTTCAACAGTGGAAACATTGGCCAAAATAGGCGAACTGTCCGGAAGAGAAGCATTAAAGTACACATTAAACAACTTTAGAGAACAGATCAACATCCGGATAAGAGACATTCCAATAGTTGTGAAAAATGAAAAAATAGAAGCATTATTGATAGACCAGGCAGTCGGAGAAGGAGGCACTATTGCTGAAATTTGCGAAATTCCTTTTGTTACCATTTGTAGTGCGGTAGTTTTAAACAGAGAACCCAGTGTTCCTCCCTTTATGACAAACTGGAATTATGGTTCATCATGGTGGGCACCCCTGCGTAATAAATTAGGTTATAAATTGTTAGATAAGGCAACCAAACCGATTACAGAATTAATAGGTAGTCACCGTAAAGAAAAAAACTTGTCTTCCTACTCTGAAGTCAATGACCGTTATTCTCCACTGGCACAAATTAGTCAGCAACCTGCAGAATTGAAACTTCCCAGAAAAAAGTTACCTCTTTGGTTTCATTTCACAGGACCTTATCATGATTCCATTGGTCGGGAAGTGGCTGATTTTCCTTTTGAAAAATTAACAGGGAAACCTTTAATATATGCCTCACTTGGCACTCTGCAAAACAGGTTATTACCTGTATTTCAAACCATAGCAGCAGCTTGTCAATTTATAGATGCTCAGTTGGTTATTTCTTTGGGAGGCTCAGCTAATCCAGAAGTGCTGCAAGGGCTAACTGGAAATCCTTTAGTGGTTCGTTATGCACCCCAGCTACAACTATTACAAAAAGCTGCATTAACCATAACTCATGCAGGATTAAACACCACTTTGGAATGTTTAACAAACGGTGTACCAATGGTGGCAATACCAATAGCCAATGATCAGCCAGGTGTAGCGTCCCGGATAAAATGGTCTGGCTGTGGAGAAGCCATTCCTGTAAAAAAAGTAGATGTGAGCAATTTGCGAACAGCAATTACAAAAGTGATGACAGAAGATTCCTATAAGAAGAATGCTTTAAGATTGCAATCAGCAATTCAAAAGGCCGGAGGAGTCAAACGTGCAGTTGACATTATCGAAAAAGCAATAACTACAGGCAAACCTGTTTTAGATAAGAGGTAAATCCAGTAACATTATTTCTATTACTATATAGTAAATATATCAATTCATCTCAAGAGGAGTGTCTATGTCTCGCTTTTTTTCTTCAGTTTTTCTCGTTTTCAGTTTATTCCTTTTTTTGTCTTGTGTAAACAATCCGGCTGGAAACCACGATGTGAGTACTGATCTGGAAACGAAAATCGGCCAGATGCTGATGCTAGGATTCCGTGGCATGGAAATCGGCCCGGGCCACCAGATCTACGACGATATTGCCAGCGGCCGCATTGGAGGTGTTGTGCTTTTTGACAGAGATGTGGCACTGGGAGTTAATGACAGGAATATAGAATCTCCTCAGCAGGTCATAAATTTGAATAACCAGCTTACCTCGGCAGCCCCTGTTTACCCCTTGCTGATCAGTGTTGATCAGGAAGGCGGACTTGTTGCCCGGCTCAAGGAACGACACGGCTTTCCGGCAACCGTTAGAGCAGAGTATTTGGGGACATTGAACAATATTGACAGCACCCGTTTTTATGGTCACAGCATTGCATCAACTCTGTCAAGCCACGGATTCAATGTGAACCTGGCGCCCGTCGTCGATGTGAATATCGACCCGCAAAGCCCGGCCATAGGTGCTATTGGACGAAGTTTTTCAGAGGATCCGGACCTTGTAACCAAACATGCCGGCATCATGGTCGAAGAACACCGGGAAGAACATGTACTCACCAGTCTCAAGCATTTCCCGGGTCATGGCAGTGCACTGGCCGATTCGCATTTAGGCTTCACCGACGTAACCAGTACATGGCAGGAATCGGAACTCTTGCCCTATGATAGTCTCATTGCGCAAGGCAAGGCAGATATGATCATGACTGCGCACATTTATAATTCCAACTGGGATACAGAATACCCTGCAACCATGTCGCGTAATGTGATTACAGGAATGTTGCGTCAGCAGCTGGGCTTTGAGGGGGTGGTTATTTCTGATGATATGAACATGGGATCCATAACCGATCACTACGGGCTTGAAGAAGCTATTTACAGAAGTATTGATGCGGGGGTTGACATCCTGATGTTTGCAAACAACCTGGTGTATGATGAACTGATTGCCCTGAAAGCTACCGAGATCATTCTGGATTTAATTCGGGAGGGACACATCTCTGAGTCGCGAATCGAAGAATCCTATCAGCGTATAAAAACCCTGAAAGAGACGCTTTGATCCATGTGGGTATCAATGGGCTGCCTTTTTCTAAAACACAGGGGGCCCCTAAATCCTTCCGATTGTCCATCGGGAGATGTCGGAGGAATTCCAATATAAAGCTCCCCGAGTAAGCTGATCCACCTGCTGTATAGAGGGGGGCGGCTCCAGAGTGCAAGAAGACAGGTTGAAGAGGAATGGCTATCTGGGCGCATGCTTCGATGACCCCCGATCTGTAATTCTGCCTTCCCTGTCCTGTGCCGGAGCTTCCAACCATCTTTTACTATAGAGCAACACCCATTTTTCCCGAGTGTACTTCTCTGCAATCCCATCATGAGTGAATGATCAATATTGTCAAAGAACCCCTTGATATCAATATCAATCACCCAGTTGTACTTCCAGCACCGCTGACGTGCAACACCTACAGCATCCAGTGCCGACTTACCTGCACGATACCCGTAAGAGTCAGGATGAAAGTGTGGATCCACCCTTGGCTCAAGAAACAGTTTAGCCGCAGCCTGCGCAACTCTGTCCCCTACCCGTCGGTATCCCCGGTATCCTTTTCTTCCCATCACTCTTTGGTATTTCATGCAGGCGCACCGGTGGAGGATAATAACTGCCTGAGGACATACGGTTCCATATCTTGTAGAGATTATCACCCAATTGGGTTTCAAATTCTGCAATCGACTCAGCATCCACTCCTGCCGCACCACCGCAGCTTTTGACTACAGCAGCTCAGGGCGATTTGACATCTACCCGTGCAGGTCGATGCCAAGGGGCCACACCCTCATCTGTTGAAAAGCCTTGTGGCACACGGACGGAGTTGCTTTTTCGACTTCCCGACTCCTCCAACAAGCATAAAAAAGCAGTCCGTCCCCTCCCACCTGTTTTCCCTGCAAATCCGTCCCAAAATTCCCCCACAATCGTTATAACAAAAAACTCTTGTATGTTCACCTTTTTAGTGGCATATTAAAAGTAGAACACAACAGTAATCAGGTATTCAATATGAGATGCCCAAACAGACAACTGCGACCCCTGAGCAAACCCATCGTATGAGCTATTGGCATCATCTTTGAATTTCAGTTCCGGCTATTCTGCCCACCTGGTTATCTGTAAAAAATCAGACTTTTTAAGGGTTGAAAAAGAACACAGCACAGAAAGCTGCTGCACAGAGAGCCAATGCTGTAACAATCATCATGATTTTCCTGAGTGTACAGAATGCACCAAACACTCCGTACCTGCGACACCCACTTTACCTATTCAAATCAGTGAAATCAACCTTAACTACACTGTACCTCTTATCTGCATAATAACCGAAAATGAGACAACACATTTTCAATACTCTGCAGATATCCCTCAAAACAGCAGCCTTGCCGTTCATATCGCCACGACTGTCCTTCGCAATTGATCCAAGCTCCTGAATTTCAGTTTTAATTATCACAGTACAACATTACTGAAGTGCGGGCAGAAAAAACTGTCTGTTCATTATTTAAACAACAGGAGCCAATTATGTTCAAGAATAAAAAATTAATTGTCCTATTGGCAGCCATAACATCCGTTGTGGTTGCTACGATTGTCATTCACACCTCCAAGAGCGACAAGGGGCTTTTTGGGAATGAGATCCCTGCAGATGCAGAGATCGTATCATTAGCCCAAGTCTTAAACAATCCCCAGGAGTTCGATGGAAAGGAAGTGGTGATGGAAGGTACCATATCTGTCCAGTGCGCATCTCTTTGCTTTTTCAATTTCAGGGAGGGTAACAATGTAATCGAAATTCCTCTGAACGGTTTTAACGTACCAAGAATCCAGATTGGAAGAAGGGTGCGGGTAATATCAAAGGTCTACTCAGGTAGTGAACGGGTAGTCATATCCGCAACTGGCCTGAGACTTTTATAGGAGGTGAGAAAGATGAATTTCATAAAACTTACGATCAATAATATCAGGCGAGGTCCGGTGCGTAGTGTGCTCATCGCATTCAGTGTTCTGGTTTCCGCTGCCACACTGATTGTGGTACTTTCTTTGGATAAGGGATACTCAGATGCGGTGAGCAAGGACCTTGGTGAAAACACCGGTATCCATCTCTATATCACCCGTGAAGGGTGCCCCATCGAGGCCGCATCGGTTATTGCCCAGGGCGGACTGAGCCCGACCTATGTGGATGAGGATATCGTTGACAGAATCAGCCATTTTCCACAGATTGAAGCGATATTACCATTTAAGATCTTTACGTTCACCACTTTTGACGGTACGAGAACAGATATATTCATGGGCGTAACCGAAGCGATCAGGAACGTGAGACCTGATTGGCAAATCATAGATGGTGGGTGGTTTGAAGATGATAACTCGGTTATTCTTGGAGCTAAAATGGCTCTCATTGAACAGCTTGAGGTCGGAGACCTGATGTACTCTGAGGATATGGACAGGGAGTTTGTGGTAAGCGGCATTCTAAAGAGAAATCTCTCACAGGATGATGCAACCTTTTTCCTGCCCCTCCAAACAGCTCTGCAGCTTATAAACCGGGAGGGAAGGCTCTCTGCAATGGATAGGGATTTTCTTTTTCTCCGCTCACGCCATAACCGAGACTACACTGAGGGCCGCTACCCGCGCAAACGAACATTGAACATCTCGTAACGGCTTTACCAGGCCGTGACCTCGGGTGGGTTGCAACTCAAATATAGCTGAGTTTGGCCCGTCGGGCAACGATTTTTCGTTTCCGGGTATAGCTCACGCAAACTGACTTTTCGGCAGGGCAGTCTCAGGTGCATGTTTGGTCGAAGTATCCCGGGTCATAGGTCATTTCCCGGGGCTGGGAATCGCCAGCCGCACCGGCCGGCGGGCCACGCTGCACGGGCTCCTTCCATCCCGACTTTGAGTCGGGACAGTGCTTCAGG
>SKJJ01000206.1 GCA_007115975.1 Chitinispirillum sp. | reverse complement strand
GCCGTACACTCCCCGGGAGAAAAATCTTCCGGGGAGCTTTTTACTCAGTCTGAAAGAAAGGTGACTCCCGATCTTTAAAGACTGGAAAATTAAATTTACAGAAATAAAGATACACTACCAAAAAACAAGAGGGTAATTGTAAAGGACAACACTCAATACGTATCAATGATCAGTGGAGAATCTGTTTTGAATGGCATGCAAATGATGCTTTCAAAGTAGAAATCGTCGATTATCATAAAGGATAAGATTATGGCAGCAACGAAATTATTACCCGTACATCCAGGTGAAATTCTGCAACACGAGTTTATTGAACCCATGGGCCTAACCCAAAACAAACTGGCGCAGGCATTGCGTGTCCCCGCCCGTCGAATCAATGAAATCACCTTAGGAAAAAGGAAACTAACCGCAGATACTGCACTTCGGTTATCACTCTATTTTAAGAATTCACCACAATTCTGGTTAGGGTTGCAAATGGATTACGATCTGGATATTGCAGAAGAAAAACTGGATGAAACGTTGAAAAACGAAATTAAGCTTAACATTACTGCCTAAATCGCAGAGCAAACTATACAAATTCTACACCCATTGCCTCAGCACATCAAAAAGTTCATGCAACCGAGAATAGTCTGGGCTTTGGGGGCCGAGACGTTCGAGAACAAACGCAAGGGTAGCTGCAATAGTTTTCATTCGGGGATTTTTTGGAAAGTCCTTCTTTGACAGATACCGGTCGAGTGTTTTTGCCCTCTGCCACCCATCAGGATTCACATGGATTTTCCACAGCCCCGACTGTCGGGCCAGTTCGAGAGCCGAAAGGCCGGTCCCATCCTCCCAGGATCGTACCGCTTCAGTTATGGCCGTCATTGCGTACAACCTGCGGTTTTCTGCAGTTTCCCCTTGGTAACTCACCTGAATATCTGTAGCATAGTCAGAAGCAGCATCAGTATCAGCCGGCGAAATCATCACTAACAACTCATCCCCTGCACCAATAGCCCTAAGCGCAAGTGAATAGTTCTGATCTGCAATATTCGTACAAAGAACAGCCCCTTCAATATCAGAACTGTTTCCCCCAAAAACGTTATTGAGACTTGGGCCAATAGCCGGATCATAATAGAATTAATTGAAGTACCGACAATGGCGCCACAATCAATTTTTGCAATCGAACAAAAGGCTGCATTGGCGTAGGCTACAGTATGCGTTTCGTCAACAAGAACAACAGGATCAGATAATGCATCAAGCATTGATTCCAACCGCTCCAAAATGGCCATTGACTGCTGCTGGAGCCTACGCTCTGTTTTTATAACACCTGTAAGCATCTGGTTTTCCTGTTGCAGTGCAGCGACCCTTCCCACCTGCATCTGGGATTCAACCCGTGCAAGCAACTCTTCAGTGCCACAGGGCTTGGTGAGATAATCGTTTGCACCGGCATTGAACCCGGTGACCAGGTCGATACTCCTGTTTCTGGCTGTGAGAATAAGTACCGGCAGCTCAAGGGCAGAGAAACGCTCCCGGATTTTTTTCAGTGTCGCATAGCCATCAAGACGGGGCATCATAATATCGAGCAGCACAAGATCGGGCGGGTACTTTTCAATGAACTCAAGGGCCTCAACTCCATCGGAGGCCTCAAGGACAGCCGTGTATCGCGCATCAAGAATAGTGGTGAAAACTCTGCGGTTCACCGGATCATCATCAACCACCAATATGGTTCCAGCCATTTTTTCGGGCATATTTTGCAGAGATGGTACACCCTCAAGGGTAACATCGGGCAGCACTGAGTTGAGCAGCGGTGCAGCATGCTCACATTCACTACCGGCAGGTGCAAGAGGAAGTGCAACAGTAAAGCAACTTCCTTCACCATAGCGGGATTGCACCCCAATGGAACCTCCATGAAGATCCACCAAATGCTTTGTGATGGAAAGCCCAATACCGGTTCCAGCCTGTTGCTCCGCTCCATCCGCGGCCTGCTCGTATGGTAAAAAGAGCGTCTCCAGCTTTTCCTGACGGATCCCTGCCCCGGTATCCTCAACCCGAATCACCGCCATACCATCGGCAACATGGCCATCAATGGTGATCCTTCCGGCAGTGGTATACTTGACAGCATTTCCAATGAGATTATAGAATACCTGCTCAAGCCGTTCCTCATCGCCATGAACAAGGGGGAAATCATCAGGCAAATTGTTGTGCATGGATACCGTATCACTTCGACGCAGATGATAGGCCAGAGCGAGCACGGTTGAAATCCGGCTGCGGATATCAACCGGACGCATGGAAAGATTGAGTTCTTTGTTTTTGATGCGGGAGAAGTCCTGGATATCATTGATAAGATGGGCAAGCCGCCGGCCACTTGCAGCAATCAGCGAAAGGCCTGAGGCAATTTCCTCACTTGCACTATGGGCAAGTCCTTCCGCCAGCCCCACGATTCCCTGAAGCGGTGTGCGCAGTTCATGGGAGGTGTTGGCGATGAATTCATCTTTGAGACAATCGAGCTGTTTGAGAGCACGGTTTTTTTCATCCAGCTCGCGGGTAAGTTTTTTTGCCCAAAGATACGCATGTGCGAAGCGACTGGAGAGTGTGGCACTGAAAAACAGAGTCTGCAGCACGATTCCGGCACTTATAAGGTAGGCGGTATTGATAATACGCATGGAATAGAGTGTATCATTGACTGCAGCGAGTGTAAAGATTGCAGCCCCCATAAACACCAGCCAGGCTCCATCACGCCGGCTGCGTATCGCTGCAACCAGCGTGGCATAGAACGGAAAAATAAGTATGAAGCTCAATAGCTGGAATGCCAGAAAAAGGATAATCAGATGCCCAATCGGCAAGACAAACGATGCAGTCAGCAGGAGCATACTTGACCAAAATGCAAAGCGCAGCCATCCCCGTTTCTGTTCAGCCGGAAACAAGCTGTATACAAACACCAAAAGCAGCCAGGATGTCGGGACAGCTGTAATCAACTCAAGCCTGCTTACGATTTCGTAAGGAAGGTTGGGAAAAATAAAGGTGATGGGGCGGGTGTACATACCCTCAATAAAAAAGCGCAGTGCCCAGAACAGAGCAAACAGTGCAAAATAGAGGTAACTGCGCATCTCTTTTTGGAGGGAGTACAAACTCAGGTGATATAAACCAGCCAAAAGCATGGCTCCCAAAAACAGCAGATCAAGACCGTGGCGAACGGCGAAGCGGTTAAGTAAGGTGCTGTGGGTGCCAAGACTAAGTGCATGATGAGGACCGCCGCCGGCAATGAAATTGGAAACCCGCATGACAAGTTCCACACGCTCTGTTTGAGGTGTAAAGGAAGCTATATGCATGTTTACCCCTGAAGTGGTTGTCTGGCGAGTGGTTCCGGCTGTACCGCTGCTGCTGATTTTTTTGCCATCAGCCCACACTGTATAACTTGCCTGCTGATCAGGGGTTTGAAGTGTTAGGGGCAAGCCGATAAAATCGGGGGGGACATATACAGTGAGCGCATAAGTGGCATAACCAAAACCGGGGAGCTTTTCTCCCTTTAGTACATGGCCCTGCCAGTAGCCGGGAATAGAAAAGTAACCATCGGGCTCCAAAGTGGCCAGGGAGTCAATGGATTCGGGGCGGTTCCAGTAAAACCGCCACTCACCATTCAGATCAATAACAAACTCTGTGCGGGTCTCATCGCGTAGATCCAGAACTCCGCGGATAACTGATGCAGTTTTATCACCATGAGCCGCTCCAAATAGCATAAACAGGAGCAAAAATTTCAGCGGATGAATCAAAAGAGTCGGCCTCGACTGTATAATTGGTTAAAATCAGTATTTTTTTATACGAATCACACCAAATTAAAAAAGCAGGGACACTTTCCTGCTTTAACTCTTTTACGGGACAGAACACTGGAGTAAAAGTGGGTTGTGTTGAATGGTTACCCCGCCACACCCTCCAGCTCCACCTGCTTTAACTCTATCCCAGCTTCCCTGGCAACCTTTATCACTTTTTCGTCTCTGTAAAATTCGTGATAATAGATAGCCTTAATACCGCTGTTTGCAATAAGCTTAAAGCAGTTCCAGCAGGGGGAAGCGGTGACGTATATGGAGGCTCCGTCAACAGCAGTACCGTTTTTAGCAGCCTGGATGATCGCATTTGCTTCGGCATGCACCGTAGCAATACAGTGGGTGTTGTCCATCATGTGCCCTACATCATCACAGTGCGCCATCCCCCTAACACTTCCGTTATACCCGGTGGACAGTATCGTTTTGTCCCGGACAATCACCGCTCCCACATGTTTTCTGTCACAGGTTGAACGGGTTGCAGCCTGCATGGCAATACGCATGAAGTATTCATCCCATGAAGCGCGTTTACGACCGGTTACAGCCTTTGATGACTCCATTTGCATCAGTTCATTCATTCCTTTGCCTCTTTTCTGTGCGCCGATAACGTAATTGGCCACTTTTCACTGTTTATCCCAAAGAGAGAACTCTCTGGACTAGGAGTTCTGGGTGAGCGCAACAGCAACATCGGCAGCTTGAACCCTAACAATTATCAACCAAAATGTCGAGCTGCCCGGTCCGTCTGGAGTGCCTGCCCCCTTCGAATCCTCCATTAAGCCACTCGTCTGTTATCGCCTTTGCTACATCTTCGGTAACAATTCTGGCACCCAAAACCAGGATATTGGCATCATTGTGAGCCCTGCTTGTCTTGCCCATTTCAGGTGTAAAACAGAGCGCTGCCCGTACACCCTTAAAACGGTTGGCTGCAATCGAAGCACCTATACCACTGCCACAAAACAGTACACCGCGACTGTAGCACCCCTTTGCAACAGCAGAACCGAGCGCTGAGGCAAATTGTGGGTAATCGTCTTCAGCATCATACTCCTTCGCCCCGCAGTCCTCTACGGTAAAACCCAACTGCTCAAGATATGCCTTGATCTTCTCTTTGAGTTCAAAACCCGCATGATCGCTCGCGACGGCTATTGTTTTCGCTTTCTCCATCATATGCTCCGTTGTTGCAGTTGAAAATTTGATGAACCATAAAAATACTAAGTGCCCTCTTTTTCACCCAATTCTAATTTTCATTTCAAATTTTCCTTTAAAACCTTAACTCTTAAGTCCAGAAGATATGGGACTGATACCAGGCGAAGGGGACAATAGCTGTAAAAAAAACCACCCTTCTCTTCACCCAATCGTACTTTTCCTGTAACATTCATTCATTCTGCGGGGTCCAATAATGGTGAAAGAGATAGACAAGTTTACAATAATAAAAGCACAGCGTGGGAGCAAAAGAGCATTCAAGGCCCTTTACGATCATTATGCTCCTTCGGTGTGGCGGCTTAGTTACCGATACTGCAACGGAGAACAGGATCTGGCCGGTGAGATTGTGCAGAATGTTTTTGTGAAAGTCCATAGGGCACTGCACACATTCAATCACCAGTCAGCCTTTTCAACCTGGCTTTACAGGATCACCTATAATGCAGCGATGCAGGTTCATGGTGAACGAACAAAATGGCAGCGAACCATGGTACCCCTGGAGGATACAAACATCGGCTTTCAAGACAAGGACGCCTACGAAACCCACCAGCAGGCAGAGCAGATTCTTCAGCTGCTCTCAAGTGAAGAGCGTTTTCTTGTTACTGCCCGGGAAGTTGACGGGCTCAGTTACCAAGAGCTGGCATCCATTACGGGGGAAGCGCAAGGAGCACTGAGAACAAGACTCTTCAGGATAAAGGCCTCTGTAAGAGAGCGATTTTTAAAAGAACAACAAAGGACAGCATAAATGGAACAGACCGATGAGAAGTTTTTTTTTAAAACACTGGCTGATGTACCGAAGCTTCCGGATGAGATCTACAAAAGCATTGAAGGGAGGATCTACCCTCCCCGAAAAAAGATCCGCTGTTTTGCGGTTGCAGCATCACTGCTGATTTTTGCCGGAATCAGCGTAACCACCCTGACCCCAGAGCGTGAGGTGGTTCAGTATAGTTTAGATGAGGAAATTGTTTCTGAACTGCAACTTGTACACGATTACCTTAACGGCTACGACATTGAAGAAGAAGATTTTTTTGTATCTGCTATTTGGTAGCACTATTCACACACAAAAAAAAGGACTGTCGATATGAAATTGAGAATGATTGTCACCACATTAACTGCAGCCGTTATACTTTTACCTGCAACTGCATCCGCACGCCAGGCTGAAGACTGCCGACCACCGATGAGGACAAAGTGGGAGGAGCTTGGTTTAACGGATCAACAGAAAGAACAGATCAGGGAACTTCACAAGGAAAACCGGTCCTGGCGCAGTGAATCAATGAAAGAGATTGCAGAGGTAAGAGGCAACATAAGAGATGAGATGCTTAAAGAGCATCCCGACAGAAACCGTCTCAACAGCCATGCAGAGAAACTTGGCGACCTTTATAAAGCAGCTACAGACGCGCGGATAGAGTACTTTTTTGAGTTAAAAACAGTGTTGACCGATGAACAGTTCAGCAAGGTAGTGGGAAATAATGGTGCAAGACAGCAACACATGCATCGCAAAGGTCAAGGATTTCAAAAAAAATAGAACCATGCTTCTTAAGAGACTCAAATAAGGCTCTTCTGGGCCCGGCACCCGAATAAGTCTGCAGAGATTTTTAAACCTGAGTTTGGCACCGTTGGTACTATACCCCCCCCTGCCTGGAATAGGGGGGGGCTATTTTCCACTACTGTATAAGCCATGAGGGATACTAATGGCCTCAGTAACATTCTCCATATCAGAAAATTGTAAGGCCTGCATAATACAGTGGTTTAAACGATGGATCTTCCCACCTGCCACTCTCTACCTCAACGCCTGCGCCTGCACCTGCAAATATGCCCAGATAGGATGTTATTTCCCATCCGGCGGTTAGACGCAGAGCACTCAGGTTGCGGGAATCAACTGTATCATCGTTGGTGTTGGTAGTAGACATTCCTGTAGTCTCAAACATGTTAATGGTTGCAATATCCATCTCAATGTAGATGGGGTTTATAGGGATCTGATATCCCCATGACGCTCCAAACGAAACCGTTTGTTCCAATGCTCCAGCATAGTCATAACCACCAGCCGTAATAGTTGAAACAAAGTTATTGACATTAAATTTGGCACCAACGTTAACTCCGGAAAAGTTGCTTCCGTATGCAATAATCGATATTTTTCCATTGTCTGCAATATTTATAAGCCCCAGAGGAACACCACTGATCTTCCCTGCTATATTGACAAGCCCTACCTGAAAACCGGTAATATCCTGAGAAATATTGACCAGACCAATCTGTCCGCCATTCGATATTCCGCCGACATGGTTTACGACACCACCCGCCTGTATACCACTGAAGTTGCCTTTAACACTGTTAAAAACCCCGGATGCCTGATATCCGGACATATCACCTTTGACACTGTTAACAATACCGGAAAATTGTGCACCACTAAGATTCCCCTCAACGCGGTTGTAAACTCCGGTTGCCTGATAACCGAGCACATCTTCTCTAACACTGTTATAAACACCTGATGCTTGAATACCAATAACCTGCTGGGCCATTGAGGCTAGGTAGCCCACCTGTAAGCCGTTTGCAGTGGTTTGTACAATTGATGCTACACCGGCGATGTCCAAACCATTTAGAGAATGAACATTGCTGGTAATAAGGTTAACATTACAATTTACTGTTGCATCATCAGTTCGAAATATTCCGAGGGGATGTGTAATACCGATATTTACGCCCACAGTATCTTTCTGTGCAAAAACTGTACTGATCATAACTGCTGACATTGATGCAAATGTCAAAATCTTGTTCATAAGGACTCCCTTAAAAATGTGATATGAAAGTTAAAATCAAAAGCTACGCACTCTCTGGAGCAACATCTGTGCCATAAAGAATTGACAGCTCAAGTCATTGATTTTTAGGGATATATATTTGTCGGATGAAAACAATGAGTGTGAGTAAAGAGTACACAGTTTAACTACACCCTGTTTTTCGTGAGGAACAATTATCGAAATTTTTACATCAGTCCTTATTCCAAAGCTCTGCACCAATAGCCACTGTCAAATAAAATACATGCGAGTAATCCACGCTGTTATGGATGAAGTGAATTCCCTGAATGTATTTGTAGCGAACCATCCCGTTTGCAACAGTTCTGCCATAGCTCAGATCAATGCGTCCGTATGAACCGGTGTTGTACAGGGGATCCCCAAGCAATATTTTTTGTGCCTCTCCCCTGAAAGCGGTAAAATCCAGCCCAAAGTCAAAGGCATACATTCTGCCCGCCACCACTATTCCCGCTGGTGTGTTCCAGTTGCCACCAGAACGTATGCGATCAAGAGTCACAAGATAGCCACAGCGAATTTCAAGGCTGTCAAAAACTGACAACTCATCT
>SKJJ01000229.1 GCA_007115975.1 Chitinispirillum sp. | reverse complement strand
ATTTACTAAGATTCTGGGCGCCTGCCGTGGTTCGACCATGCTCACCAACCACGGCACCGGTTCTCCTTCATGCTCGCTTCACTCGGTGCCACGTTTATAGCGCTGCGCGGACTTCGCTTTTGGAGGGCACTGGACAATAGGAATTGTCCACATTTCGTCCCCCCTGGCGCGTCTTGCTCAGTAGCATTTTTTGTGGCCCTGGGTTTCTCACTTGTCTGTAAATTTGTGAAAAGGAGTAATGGCACAAAGCCAAATCTCACATTCCTTTCCTAACCCGGCACTCCCGCTGGTGGTCCCCCCGAACGAAAACTTACAATGTAGCCGAACCAAAGCCTCAAGGGGGAGACCTCCCGGCAGTACAGATTCTTAAAAAATCTTTTTTATTCTGGGCGCCTGCTGAGGACGGCACCGGTTCTCCTCCATGCTCGCTTCACTCGGTGCCACGTTTATAACGCTGCGAGGACTTCGCTTTTTGAGGGCACTGGACAATAGGAATTGTCCACATTCCGTCCCCCCTGGCGCGTTTTGCTCAGTAGTATTTTTTATGGGCACTGGTTTTGTTTTTCTCTGCAAATCCCTTAAAAAAAACTGGAATCAACATCTCACATTCCTTTCCTAACCCGGCAATACCGCTGGTGGTCCCCCCGACCGAAAACTTACAATGTAGCCGAACCAAAGCCTCAAGGGGGAGACCTCGGGGCAGTACAAATTCTCTATCCTTTATCCTAAAAAGGAAACCCCAGAGCAAGATGAAACCTTCCGGGCAATAACACTTGAGGATAAAAAGGAACCCCTAAATCGAGTCGTGTTATTCCTATTGGTAATGCAACTCTTACCCCTATACCTACCGACCAGTTGATTGTACCTAAATTGAATTCACCTATTGAAGACCATACGTTTCCGGCATCAATAAAAAGTGCCGCCTGGAACCCTTGGGTTATGGAATACCCTGCCTCCGCTACATTTATTACGACGGCAAAATCCCCTCCCCGCAGAAATTGCCCCTCCTCAAGAGGAGTAACTTCATCAAGTACATACCCCCGTACATCTCTCAGTGCATTTTCTCCCGTTCTGAACCGCTCTCTTGGAGGCACCGAAATATCTGCACCGTAGGCAAATGCATAGCCGGTAAAAAAAGCACAAGAGAGTGTAAACCGTTGATCCCTTACCGGTAAAAAAAAACGTGAATCAAATTGTAACCGTATGTATTGATTGCCAAAACCAGTGAGCCCGGCAATCTCTGTCTGGATAAAAAAGAGAGTGGAGAGCGGTGGAGGGATACGCTCCTCCCTGGTGTCAAAGGTGAGCGCCGCTGCTATCACATGGTTTGCAGAGATCGGCAACAACGGAAACAGTTGCTCCGGAGGAGGTTGGACTGTCCATTGAGTTCGCTCAATACGTGTCCAGATACTGTACATGAAATTGCTCGTCGCATCACCTCTGAAAGCTGCCAGTGCCCCCTCAAAATCACCCTCAAAATCCGGCTCAGCTCTCCGTTCTGCGTAAAGAGAAAAATCTGCCCAGACAGGGATAGAGAAAAGCCAGGGCCATGAGTAAGTTAGCTGTACATTGCGAAGGCGACTTGATGCCCTGCCAAGAAGAGAGACCCTGTGCCCTCTTCTCAAAAGATTCCTGTATGCAGCTACCAGGCTCACATAAAAGCGTTCTCCTGTGTCGTAGCCAAATCCCGCCTGAGCAGATGAGAAGGGGGACTCTTTTATGTGTATGGTTACATTTACTTTGACACTGCACCTTTGTGCTGTTTGTCGTGACGTGTCTGGAGTAATGTGAACGGTCTGAAACAGAGCTGTGGAGTAGATCTGGCGCAGCGTTTTCCTAATCTTGGAAGAACTTAAAATGGAATCTGTTTCAATCGTTACCTCCCTTCTGATTACTTCCGGAAGCACCCTGTGGTATCCGTTTAAAGTGATCTCCCCGGTAAATACCAGTGGACCCTCTGTAATCGTGTGGGTGATTGTGGCTGTACGGGCTTTTCTGTCTAAAGAGTGTCGCGATTTAACCGCAGCCTGCAGATAACCTTTTGCCCTGATGCTGTCGCGTATTGCTCTGCCGTCCTCATGGACCCCGGGAGAATCGAGTGGGGTTTGCGGTACGACTGAGAGAAATGAGTGAATCTGTTGTCTGTCAAAAAAATCTGCTCCCTCAATTATTAGAGAGTCAACCATGACAAGAGGGCCCTCGGCAATAGTGAGAGTGATATTCACGGTCATTGTTGCGGTGTCCCGCTCTAAGGTGTAAATTGTTATGGCGATAAACGGGTAGCCCCGGCTCTTATAGAGCTTTTTAAGAGTGCTTATATCATGATCGAGACGGTTAAAATCAAATTTTTGGCGAAAAAGAAATCGTGGAGGCGTGGTGCCCATATTGGCAATAAGTTCTCTTTGAGAAATAGCCTCATTGCCTCTGAAATCAACATTACCCACATCCCATCTCTCGTCACAGTAGAGTGAGAAAGCTGAAAAAGCAATTGCAATCAGAACGAATTTACTGTTTGCGATATTTTTACCTCCGTAAGTATAGCCACAGACCCAAACTCCCCTCACCGCGCGTTGTAACGGATCCGGAAGTATACAAAAAGGGAAATAGTCTGTAATGAGTTCTTATGCCCTGAATGGCAGGATTTTGTAGATTGATCATATAGGTGATAAAAACCCTCTCCGTCACTCTCTCCATCAGTGTGAGACGTAGGTGTTCCTCTTCTTGCTCTGCAAATAAATTGCCACTTATATCACTGTTTGTTAAATTGAGCCAGTTTCTTAATCGCCATGCAACCGCAGCTCCCAGATAGATGCTGATTATCTCATCGGGAGCATCTATAAACCCGGGCAGAGTGGTTATTGTTCCCGTCGTGAGAAGATTTATGATCTGCTCCTCCTCAAGAGGTGGATAACTTGTAAGAATCGGTTCTGGTGAAAAGAGACTTCCATGCAGTGCCAGACCCAAAGAGTAATCGCGCTGATTATCAAAGAGAAAAGCCCGGATTGAAGTTGTTGCTCTGATATCAATAAGCGGGTCAACCATTGCAGGCTGAAATCGGCGGATGTAGCCATCTCTCAGTTCCAATTCCCTTTCCAGATATTTTAGCCGCGCAAGTGCAAGGCGTAGTTCCCCGTTGATCTGTGGATCAATCAACTTATTGTCAATAATAACTCCACCATCAAGAAGAAAACGCCCAAGGTTGGTTTTTACTATAAGATTACGGTTTAATCGTAGGTCAAAATGGAGGTGTGTCTCTTCCAATAGAGCCGGTGGTACCAGTGCTGGTCTGACCGTTATTGATCTGATTTGATCAACGATATCGAGAAGCTCCAAATAGTGATAATATCTGGTTTCTCCAAGATGTATCTCACCTGTCATGCTATCCAATCTGTTTTTACTGCCGGTCCCTTTAAGCTTTATATGCTGTAACCCCAAATCGACACTGTTATTGTAGTTCAAACGAAGGTCCTCTCCCCAAAATTTCAGATTAACAGTGTCAACACCGGTTGGGGAAAAGAATATTTTCCCCTGCTTGTAAAAAGGACCACCAAGAGCCCCCTTTCCCTGCAGCGTTACCTGATTTCCCCGAAGGGTAAATGCCAGTTGTACCGGGCCAATCGGTCTGTCAATCAGGTCTGTGTTGATCATTAAAGTATCAATTGATAAGTGACCGCAGAGTCTTGCTGTTTCATTGAACCTGATTCGGCCCTGCCCGTGGAGTATGCCCCCAGAGACCCTCAGAGCGGGAATGAACGGTGAGGCAAACGACAGATCCACATTTTTGATATTGTAGTCCACTCTTAGACCATGCGGAAACGGTTCGTGGTCAGGCCAGGAAAGAGGAATAGCGGCACTTGCTGAAAAATGACCTTGCTGCGGGAAAAGAATATTTAGAGTGTCAATTATTAAAGCGTCCCTCATGAACAGAGCTTGCAGAGTGTCAAGACGGGCCTGCAGATGCATGTACCCTATAACCGCATGGGAAGAGTATAAGCCTATTCGAGGAGAATCGACGGTTCCGCTGAAAACGATGCGCGATGCAAGCGAATCCACCCGCATCATCTCTTCCCTGTATACAAGAGTGTCGATATGGATGTTTGCGGCTCCACTTACATTCCAATCGTCATCTACTTTGTGTATAACTGACTCAAGAAAAAACTGTGTCCGGGTGGTGACCGATGGCAGAAAGTGCGTTATCAGTGGACCTGCAGAAAAATTTTCTGTGAATAGAGTAACCCTTGTACCTTCTCCTATTGGATTACTTAGCTGATAGTGAATTGGAGCCCTCAGGCAGAGATGAATGCGATCATCGTAAAGAGTGCTTTTATCATTAAATATCTGCAGCGTACTTCTGCCGGTGATAGTATCATTGTGCAGATGAAAACTACCTTGAATTCTGGAATAGAGCTCACGGGTGATACCCTGTAGTACGAGAAGGTCTAACTGTGCATCGGGTGATGCTCTTTTACCTTGAATTCCCAAAGAGATCTCCATCGTTCCTTCCTGCAGAGGAAGTTGTGTACGCTCGATGAACGGGGAAGTTCGCAACCGGGTCACATCCAATTTACCCGAGATTAATTCATTCCAAAGCGTGACGTCAAGAACAACCGCTCCGGCCGGATCATCTTGGTAATCGAGTGATGCAGAGAAGAGGGCCTGAACCGTATCGTGTAAAAAGAGTGCACCATCTCCCTTTAGAGAGAAATCAGAGAAACGGGCAATCAGATCGTGAATAAAAAGCGAATTATCACTGAAACTCAGGGAGGTGACAACCGATTCGATTAGGAGGTTCTCATAGATCAGACTGTCGATTTGTATAACTGAACTGATGCTTATTCGATCAGTGTAGCCGCGTGCACTGATCTGAGCCTGCAAAAAACCCTGCAGGGGTAGCTCAATTGGCGGGATTTCAGAAAACTGAGCATTCAGGCTGAGCAGTGCACGTGAGAGGAAAAGATCCCCGTTGTCATATATCAGCTCTGCACCGAGAGTGTCGAGTTGTATGCCCTGCCAGAAAAGGTCGGGTGAGGAGAGAAAAAAAGAGAGCTGGAGTTGATCGATTGGCCCCTGCAAATCTCCTGAGAAACGTATCTCCCCCGCAAGGGGCGGTTGTATGAATATTGAGCTGAGTAGTTGGATGTTGGTAAGATCACCGTCAAATGCTCCCTCAAGATCACCATTATGATACCTGCCATTGGCCTGAACCAAATTCCCACTGCCCATAACAGCTCTCAAATCCCAGTCACTTTTGAATGTGTGTAAAAGCAACTCAAAGGGTTCATCTCCATAGGGTGGGGGCATCTGGAACCGCGCTGCGACAAAAACCGACTCTGGTTCAAACAGCTTACTGTTCCCGGATGCATAAACCAGCCCCTCTGCACTGATCGGCTGCAAAGACAAAAAGAAAGGGGATCGACTGAGCAGCTCTGAAATTTTTGCATCTCTGAAATCAGCCTCCAGAAAGTAGTCCCCAATGGAGAGGAGGTTTTCGCCATTTCCATTGAAGTGGATCTCAGCTGATCCATCCATGTTTAGGGCCTCTGAGCGCAACAAAAGGTTGGCGGAGATGGAATCGGCAATGGAATAGAAGCTTTGGATAATAAAGCTGTCTATGGCAAATCCTTCTATGAGAAGATTTTCCGAGAATGTGATGATACGACCCTTTGGAGCACGCTGGGGTCCGGAGGCTGTCAGCTCTGCTATGATTCTTCCATCGAATTGCACTGCATTGCCGTTGAAATTTCCAGGCATATTGTTTACCGGAACAGAAACAGTGGCCAGAAGATCCCAGTGCTGGTGAGCAAAGAGGGGGATCGCTCCCTGGAAATTGGCTGAAGCAGAGTCCGCTTTTAAAAAGAACCGATTGACGCTAAGCAGAAGATTCTGATCAACCGTTGCGGATGTAAAAAGAGAGTCTACAGGTCCTTCCCATTGCGGAGATGAAAATGTTCCCTGTGAACCGTGGATTGTAACATTCGCAGTGGAGAAGGGCGTCTCTATTACGGCAGAAACAGCAAGTGCGGCATAAATATCGGTATTAAGATCGATGAATTTAATTTGTAAATTAGTGATGAATATAGTATCGGCGGAAAATTGCCATTCGCCATCCCCCTCGCCTTCAGTGTCATTTACCGGAAGAAGGGGAAACTGAATGTTACCCGCAGCATCCCTGAAAAGTGAAACGGTTCCGTTGTCTATGGTAATGTCGGTAATGTTTATGTGTCGGTGTACTATGGAGGGGAGAAAATAGGTGACCCGGATTCTCTTTAGGTGAAGTGTGTCGCCGGTGGTCTCTGCGGTTGCGGCAGTGATATTTTCCAGGGTCAGATAGGTGAAGAGGTTGGTGCTGAAATCTTCAATGAAGAGTTGACCCTCAATGCGACTATTTATCTGTTTTAGTGCAATATCAAGGAGCTCTCTTCTGACACGGGGGATTGAGAGCAGAAAGAGAAAAAGTACAACTGTTGAAGCTGCTATTGCAAAGGATAACAGTAGTACTCTTACCGGTTTCGGTGCATGCATAGTGGGCATAACGGCTCCTGTAACGGCCCTGTGTATGCTCCATTACTGCAATTAATATGCCTCCCCTATTTTTGCGCCCTGCCATTGTAGATTACCCCCCCGCTGAGGGCATACGCTCTGAGTACCTCAGAAGCTCTGGTTCGGCTAATATCGGTGATTACTTGTATTCCTCGCTTTTGTAACTGCTCTATCCAATCACTGCACTTGGCCCCCTCATCAAAACCAACACTCCTTGCATCCTCATCCCTGGCACCACAAACAAGCTCTTTTACACCAGACCAGGGTAGTGCCCCAAGACACATTGCACAGGGCGCGGTGCTGGTGACAAGCTGGCAACAGGGCATTGCGGGAGCTCCAAGATCAAAATTGCCCAAAATAGTCTGTGCCTGCATTATAGCTAGTATCTCCGCATGACATACCGAAAGGTTGGATCTGGTCACCAGGTTAACCCCCGCACTGATAAGTTCCCCGCTTTGGGTGTTGAAAACTGCCGCAGCAAAGGGGCCTCCAGTCTTATGCTCGATGTTTTTTCTTGCAAGTTCAATAACAAGATCCATCCTCTCCAAAGCCGTTGCCAAAACGGTCCTCGTACGCTCAAGATAGCCACTGATCCAGGAGGGGATTGTTATACTGATATCACTCGTAAAACCATGTCTCATCCTAACCCCTTTTCTGATTGCACCATTTTTCATCATGACATTTGTCCCAACTGAGACTCTGCCGGGAGTGTGGCGGCTTACTCTCTGCCGGGTGCCCTATACTTATTATAGAGTCGATTCGCAGGTGAACAGGAACCGATAGAACTCCCCTTATGTACTCCTCAGAGGTGGTACTCCTGTCTTTCATGCGGTTTCTTATCTGTATCCAGCAGCTGCCAAGCCCTCTTGCCTCCGCTTCCATCTGAAGCAGTATGGCGCATATAGAGCAGTCCTCGACCCAAACATCACTTTTGGACTCATCGGCACATATTACTGCTCCCAGAGCTGCATCTTTTAAAAATGAGGACCCATGCTCCTTGGATAACGAAAGCTGCTGGAGTGTGCTCTTATTCTGGACAAAAATAAACTCCCAGGGATTAATACTCCTTGAAGAGGGAGATCGTAAAACAACCTCTTTTAAACCGGCAATTGTCTCTGAATCGATCCCTACGCCCGTGTATGAACGCACACTTCTTCTTAGACGCAACAACTCAAGCATGGTAACTCCTTTCAAAAAGAGTGAAAAGTGTCGGGAGGAGCAAAAGGGAGAAACCCATCGCAATACTCCTGAAAACAGCTGCAAAAACTACCCTGGTGCCTCGGGATGCAATAGCGAAACAGAGCAAATTCGAAACATAGACTCAACTCCTCCTGCACCACAAACTATCTACTAAAATAGAAAACAACGATAGATCGAAAGTGACTTTTTTTATGATTACATCCAAAAAGAGTTGAAAACAGGTCAATTAATCCGGTACTTCTTAACTATTGTACCAATTGCAAGAAAATAGCAACTGCTACTTATAGCTAAGAGTTAACGGGGAATAAAAAGGTGTTCTGCAGTGCAATGGTCACTTTACAGATAGATGGGGCTGATGAAGTTTGAGGAAAACGGCATTACAACACCCCTCTCTGCTACAACCGATAAGAACCAAAATGAGACTTTTGAGTTATCGGTTCATTTTTTTTAACAGTGTAAATATTAGCTCAACATATTTTTGCACACTGCCGATACAGTTAAAAGAGAAAGCAGTTGTAGTACTACTATAAAGACGGCAAGGATGCCGATAGCTAACAGTTGACAATGTCTTTAAAACGCAGGGACATTGTCGTAAACAAGGAGGTTCTCCATGCGTATCAACAATAACATCGCTTCAATGGTAACCCAGGGTT
>SKJJ01000112.1 GCA_007115975.1 Chitinispirillum sp. | reverse complement strand
TCTGGGTACCGGTATTTTGGAAATATATCCTCGGTTTAGTTATATTGGTTTCGGTTTCTGCCTCATCCATCACAAACACTTCAACCATTACACCAGCATAGGAGAAAGCGGCCAGGGTCAACAGAAACATAAAAACGCAGGTAACAACACTCTTCAATTTTTTCATAAGTTTACTCTTCCCGTCAAGCGAGAATATGTTTAAAAGTTTATCATTTCTCAGTTATATTTCTCAGTGCACGGTTCACAGCACAAAACTTTCTCTTAATCCCCAATTTTAAGTACCCTGTTACCATCTGCATCGTATACCATAACTACTGTTGACAGAAGACGATATGTAGCATTATCGGTGGAGATGGATTTCATATATTCAATGAGGGTGTTTTTATCAGAAGAGTTATCGACAATAGTATAGGTACCCCGTTCATCCCAGTAAAGCATGTCTGATCCGGGAATATTTTCAAAGAACATAAAGCGCACCGGCATATTGCGCCAGTCATACTCTATCACCATTTTTTTACTTCTGTCTATGACCATATTACCAAAGTGGTCGTAGGTATAAGTCACTTCGTCGCCCGTGCGTTCAAGCCTGCTTGTATTGGGGAAGTATTTATACCTACCAAGACGGTTACCACCCTCTTCCTTGAATTCGAATCTTCCAGCAGCATCGTAGCTGTATTCACCGGCAAAATCGTTGGAGAAATCAGAGGGTTGCTCAGTATCATCATTAACTTTTGTTAACCTGTTCACCCTATCGTATTCATACTCTTGGGTGTATTGAGCCGTACCCCCGGCATAATCAAAAGATGAACGGCTTATATTTCCGCTGTATTGTCCCGTATAGGATATATTCTGAGTGAAACCGGATGATTCAGACGATATCTCTGTAAGCCAGTCTCTGATGTTGTACTCATAACCTACAGTGAAACCATCCACGGTTCCCAATAGTTTACTTTCCATTTGGCCCAGATCGTTAAAAGTGTAGTTCACCAGTTGCTGGCCGTCATTATCAACATGAACGATACTTTCCAGCCTTCCCATTCTGTCATATTTGAACTCTTTTTCAATTCTATCGGGACCGCATGTAAAAATCCTTTTGACAACTTTACCGTGAATATCATATTCAAAACGCAGGACCTGCGGAGATGGATTTCCCGGTATGATTTTCACCTTTACATCGACCAAGCCCTGGTCATTATAGCCAAACAGTTCCACCACATTGTACAAAACACCATCAATTCTATTAATTGCAACTCTTGCTACCGGCCGTCCACGGAGATTTTTGAGTTCATTGCGGATGTTTGCAGGCAAACTTGCATATCTTCTTACTTCACCCAGTGCATTTATATTGTCGTAGAAATAGAGTAACTTATCCTCATGTTCACCGTTACTTTTGACTGAGACGACTCTTTCGATTCGCTCTATTCTGTCATAATGATAAACTATTTCCCGCACCTTGTTTCTGTTTGGCTCATCACCATACCATGTCATCACCCTTCTCAGTTTACCGGAAGGATAATAGGTGTATTCTTCTATGCCGCCATCTGGAGTTGATTTTTCAATCACCTGCCCGCGGGTGTTGTACTCGTATGTGGTATTGCCAATAAGTTGGTTCGACCCGGACCCGGTTCTGTTTTTGGGAGCAATCTCAGCGGTTACCCTTCCAAGGATGTCGTACTCATATTCGGCAATGATAGCATCGCTGTGATTACCTGTTGGGCTGCTCCACACCGCAACCACGTTGTCGAAGACATCCTTTAGTTCCTGGTTATAGTTACCATCAGGGTTTCTGCTTATAACAAGGTGATGCGTAGCATTTTCGAATGGTTCTTCAAGCAGAATATCGTAAAGCGTGTTAAGAGCATCAATATCTAATTCGCTGGAGACAAACCCATTTTCAAGCTGTATATTGGTGCCAGGAACATCTGTTTGAGTGCGGTCAACACCAAAATACCAGAACATTGAGTGCTTCTCTGATTCAATACTGTATTCCTGACCCGGTGCACCAATTTTCCGAACTCTGTTTAGCGGGTCGGAGTAGAAGCGTTTTTCCTGGTATGGCTGAGGATTACCTCCATCGTCCGAAAATCCGATATACTGGTCCCATAGCGGAGAACCAGATCTATCCAAGTCAGAAAAGTTCACATCCAGATAACTACCGGGGAAATCAATATCAACAAATGGCTTTGTCACATACTGTACCCGGCCGCTTCCATCGTAAAAGGTGCTCCTTACAAGCTCCCTGTCGTCATCAATAAAGGTTTTAGACTGAATCTCTCTTCCCAATCCATCAAAGTATACCGTTGACACCAGATCCATTGAATTACCATTCTCATCTTCACCAACCCCGAAAACAGTGGTCTTCACATAATTTGCTGACTCTGTGAAAAGACCATTCCCACCCACGCCAAAATGACAAACAAAAATACAATTTTGATTTTTTGCGCAATCATCGCGTACTACACCCTTCTTACAGGTTAATACAGAATATTTTTTGACAGCTTATAAAACTACCAGTAAACTATTTTACTACTGAAACTACGAAAGGAACTGTCGGCAGAAAGCGAGAAGTGTATCTATTCCTGTTTTTGTAAATGCAAAAATAAACGTTTAAGTTAATTTAACAGGTAAACTGTTGTCAATGTATTTTATTTTCAATGTTCATTTTTCATTGTTCATTATTGATTATTCACTGGAAAGAGAGAGAAACAGGCTTCATACTAAATGTTGAGCGCCTGAACCCTAAACACGATGAAAACAGCACCAAAACAAACTTCCGGCTATACAATTATAGAACTTATGATGGTTGTCTCCCTGTCGGCAATTGTGGCAGTCGCAGTGTTCTCTTCGTATGTACTGATTACCCGATACACACACAGACATACCCAAAAGGCAAGCGAGATTCAGGAGATGATTGTCTTGAGAAAAACTATGCGGTCGGTTCTTGAAAACAGCAATGTTGAAAGTGTCTCTTCAGATGGGATAACTTTTGTGCCGGAAAACCGGGATACATTGCAGACGTTATTTCTCAAAGAGGGTTGTCTTATGGCAGGAGCGGCCTCCCTTATCTGTGGTATCAGGGAAGTGAATTTCAACGTGAGCTCAGGGGAAGCAGAACGTTTTCTTTTCTGGGAGATAGAGACATTTAAAGGTGGTTGGATTGGAGGGGCGGTTGGGGTTGGGTTTTAACCCAAACCGATGTGGATCCATCCTATCGAAAACGCCAGACGGTTATGTGCAAATCTCTTTTTGCTCAATATCGCTTACTACAGGCTGAAGTGCAACATATATTAACTATTAGATATAGGTATAATTTCGGGTCCCGAAGTGAATTCGGGACCGCAGACGGCACCGGTTCTACCACGTCTGGTACTTCCAGGGGTCGTCCTCCATGCTCTCCCGCAGGATGCGGGACCGGTACCGTTTATAGCGTTGCGCATCGGAATGGTTAAGCTCCTTTCTTCGGTCCCCGAGTGGCAGCACTGCCGATGCTCCCTTGTATAATTCTGAATAGGAACAGTATATGTATCACCACTATCTCAATCAAAAAATCCGACACAGGTTCCTGGGGGCCACCTTCGACTAGGAACTCAGGGGCAAGCTTTTCTTCTTACAAATCATGGACGAACAAAGGGATTTATGAGTTCTCCAGTTCCAAAATCGCTGAGCCCTTCAAATAAGTCGAAGCAGCCTGCACGCATCAATTTACTCCGTTGCTGGTACCCTATGCCGAATTGGTCGCAATTCCATCTTAAGCCCGACAGCATGACATGCCTTGAGATAGGTCATAATATTGCAGTTGTCCCCGTTCTCAACTCTTGAGAATTGTTGCTGTGTGAGATGTGCTTCTTTGGCTGCTTCACTTTGAGACTTGCCCTGTTTTTTTCGTTCTTCATTGAGCCTATAAGCCATCTCCAGCAGTTCACGCTCTTCTTCATAGAACTCCTGGAATTGCGGGTTCTTCATCTGTTCCTTGAGAAACTCATTAAATGATACCATCTATAACCCCCTTGCCAATTCTTCATTGTATCGTTTTAAAAAATCTTGCCTGTACTTCTTTGCCAAAGCGATCTCACGAACTGGAACCTTGGCCGTAGTTTTCACAAAATCATGAGTTAACACGATTATATCCTTGAAGCAGAAGAAATAAAGTACTCTCACCTGATTTCCAGTAATCTTCATCCGTAGTTCATGGATGCCATCTTCAAGGGTATCGGCAAATGGTCTATGCAGGTTAATCCCATGTTCCTGCAACATACCGATCCATGCAGCCGCCTTTGCTCGTTCTCACTGCTTTAAGCCATTTAGAAATGATTCTATTGGACATTCACCATCAATAGTACGGTAAAACAAGACTTTCCATTGTCGATCCATGGCTATAAACTACACCTTTTTTGGTGTAATGTCAAATTCACGAAGAGATCAATTTTAATGCCACGCATTGCCTTTGTGCACGCCCTGCTAGGAGAGATTATTGATTGCTTAGTACTTGATCTGCCGGTTATGGCATATAGCTTGCTTCAAAGGGTGTATGGTACGCGCACCCCCGGTTTGCCCGCCGGGCGCTCACAAGTCAATACGATATGATTCCAGCAAAAAACAGGTGCCTCGGCCCAAAAAAAGAACGTCTAAAAAGGAGGTTCAGTGTGAAGCGGCTTTTCGGTACAGTTTCTTTCATTGTACTGTTTACCATTCCACTCTCAGCACAGGACTTTCTCAATGTCTATGGAAATGTTGGCTATGGATTTGGGATGGGTGGATATTTTGTAGGATCAAGCAACACCTTTCTTGATGAAGAGGAGGTCTCGGCCAGCACAGAAGACCACTTTCTGAATCTGGGACATGGGGTTAAATTCGAGCTTGGCTGCGGAGTGATGCTGCTGCCGTTTCTTGAAGCACGGGTAGCTCTGGATTTAACCCAGGGAGCACCTTCCCCCACGATCAATTCATTCAGGTCTATAGATGATGCGACTCAGGACACGGTGATTGACTACAGCTACTCTTCCTATGGGCTGAGAGTGATCTTTGCCCCCTACTTTGAAGTGTTCGATCTTGTTTACATGTATATCGGAACCGGAATTGTTTTTAACTCCGTGCGTTCGGTTCAGGAGATAACAATCACCACAACCGAACCGGATCAGCTCCAGACTGCAACTCTTGTAAATGAAATACCCCTGGCAATTGGTTTTACAGGGGTGACCGGCTTTGAACTGCCTCTCACTGAAACAATCTCCTTTATGGGTGAGATACGATTTGAGCAGATGAACCATAAACTCATGCGCCAGCGGGTTGACACCGTATTTAATTTTCCGGATATGAGGACTGTAACATTTGAACAGGATGATGTTGAAAGAGAACCTCCGCCAAATATTCCTGGGACAAACTGGGGAGTGAGGGTTGGGTTAAAGGTGTGGGTGCTGTAAAGTCTTGTTGACTTTCGTGTGTTTCGTGTATTTCGTGGTTCACCCTCCGCTCCATTGCCTATTGTCGCAGATACTGCTACTTTCCGGAACCCTTCGATTACGGCGGACCTGCACTCTGGGTGAGCGGATCAATCGTTATTTGCACATCGGTAACTTTCAGTTACACTAAACATATAAGGGGGCTTTCAAAAGGTGAGCTAATTAAGCTACACTCAACACCCTATTTCTCCCTCTCCCTTTTCGTGTGTTTCGTGTATTTCGTGGCTCACCCTCCCCTCCATTGCCTATAGTCGCAGATACTGCTACTTTCCGGAACCCTTCGATTACGGCGGCCCTGCACTCCCTTCGACAAGGAGCTCAGGACAGGCAGGGTGAGCGGATCAATCGTTATTTGCACACCGGTAAATTCCAGTCACATTAAACATACAAGGGGGCTTTCGGAAGGTATGCTGATTAAGCTACACTCAACACCCATATATTTCTCCCTCTCCCTTTTAGTGTGTTTCGTGTATTTCGTGGTTCACCCTCCCCTCCTTCTCCCCAACCCACCATCACTGTTCCTACTCCTCAGAATTCCAAAGTCGCACAAACTCCCCACTGATCCTTTCCCATAGAAAAATCGATCCGGACAGGGTCCACCACCAGCCCCGCTCCGCCAAAAATCATATTCTCTTTACTGATTGTGGACAACACTTCAGACAGAGCCTCCGGTGCTCTGGCAAAACCGAAGCGGACATAGAAATTTTCAAACAACCTGGTCTGCAAACCGGAACGAAATATATACACTCTGTCAACCTCTCTGTCAAACAGACCATATATCTCTATGTCAAGGGGCAGGGTAAGCTCTATGCGCCCATTTGAGAGATACACTCTGTAAGCAACACCGGTTACCAGCGCCCGGTATCTGGAACCCAACCATCCCCTGTCCTTCTCTTCTGACTTCTCATACTCCTGCTTACTAATAACAACGATTGACTCATTGATAGTGTCGGATACGGTTGTTTCAACCAGAGCAACAGAATTGCGTTGCCAGTTGTAGCCAAGCAGGTTTCGGGCAACAAGGGAAAAATCAAGATTCGTGGCTACATTTGACTGGTAGAACCCAAGGTCCATGGAAAGGGTTCGAATGTAATGGTTGTTTTTCAGAGCTGTTGAGGTATCCACTGCAGAGAAGAGTGTTGTATCTGTTGTTTGTCCTGAACCGCTCTGAACAAAACCGTCTCTTCGCAGCGGATCGAGCATCTGCTCACTGCGGCCTATTCTCTGATACTTGAATTTGAGTCCGTATTCAACGGGTCCCTGAGCGTCGACCTGTTCACTGAGCCTTCCGGCAAAATTGGCAACAAAGGTGTGCAGATCACCAGCCGATCCTGATTTGGCTTCATAGAAAAGCCCAAGAGCACCATCCCTGTTTGCAAAGCTAACCCCTGCAGGGATCTGTACCTTTTCATAAAGGGTATCGTTGTTATAGCCGAGTGCCACAGCACCTCTTTCAGGAAGTTGACTTCTGTAGCTATAGGTCAGGGCCGGATTAACCAACCCCTGCATCACTCCCATGGGCATAGCGGTACCGGCGCCGCCCAGAGAACGGGAGATGAGACTCGTGGAGTGAAGCTGGGAGGAGAACAGAGGATCTGGCTTTTCAGCGACGGCGGTGTTAAGGCCCATAAAAACGAGAAAAGTGATGGCAGCCATCCCACAGGTTTTCGAATAAGTTGACAAATTAGTTAAGCCTCCAATAAAACGGATATTAAACGCAGAGGACGCTGAGGGTTGGAGAGGAAAAAGACAGTGTCTTTTTCTTGCTCTCTAACCCACAACCCTACCTCTGCGTTCTTATCTCCGCGTCCTTTGTGATCTCTGCGTTTAAAAAACTATATCTGTAAAAAACAGGGTTCACTCAACTGCAGCGTTTTGATCTGCATCGTTAAGCGACGGTAACAAATATAGATAATGACTCGGGAAATTTTCAGAGCCCGAGAATTACGCCGGCGCTAAAAAACACGGGCTCCCAGCTCAAGAGAGAAAAAACGTCCCGGCGCAAGTGTGCCCTGCGATTCCTCTATATCGGCATTGAACATATTCTGAACAGACAGTGACGCCCAATACTTTTGCTTATAGGTGCACTTTAGATACAAGTCTGTGCGTGTGTAGGGCTCAATCATCAGGAACTGGTTAAAGAATCGGAGATTTTGCATCTCAACATACCCTCTCTCTCCCACGAGTAGCTGAGCCAGTGATCCCTGTGCCCTTATATTTCCAAAGCTTCGGTGAAAAGAAGCCCTCAGGGCACCACTATGAAAGGGTATGTAGTCAAGAGGCTCTTCTCTTTGGACATTTTCGGTATTCTGATAGTTATAGTTGAGGTTGAGATTGATCCAGGGGAGAGCCTCCCATTCGATCTGCTGCTCTGTGCCCCAGGAGACAGCCGAGTTTATGTTGCTGTGCCTGGCAAGTACTTGTCCGCCCGATAAAACGATCTGCTGTGTAATCAGGTCACTCATTACATTATAATAAACAGTGGAAACCAGTGTGAGAGCAGTAAAAGGTTTAACGGTAAAGCCTGCATCATAGGACTGTATCCGCTCCGGTTCAAGCTCCGGATTTGCCCTAACCCTTACATCCCCCTGTACGATCATATCGGGCATAAAAAGTTCACTGACCGCCGGAGCCCTGAAAGCTGTTCCGGAAGATGCCCTGAGGAACAGTTTCTGGTGTGCCTGCCAGACAATGCCTATTTTAGGCGACAGAGAGGGTGAGAAGGCAGAGTTCAGATCCAGTCTCAGACCTGAGATCAGTTCAAGTCTCCACGGAAGTTTCAGCTCGTTTTGGAGATAGAATCCGCCTGCAGCGATATTCCTGTTAATTCCATAAGCACCCTCAATAGTATCGCTGGTTCTTGAATCGAGTGTCGCTCCGAAATCGATAGTATTGAAAAGGCAGTCAAAACCCGCAGTCCATGTACCCGGTATGCCGGACCGGTAGACTAAACTACCCTCAAACTGCCAGTCCGAAGAGTTTGAATGCCACACACTGGGGACATTGGCATCCTGATAGGTGACAGGTGTTTCTCCATGAAATACCCCTTCCACAACCCTGAAGAATCCGCCCAGGTTCATATCAGTGTTTCTGTTGAAAGATGCTTTTAGCTGCGGACCCACAAGAAACATCCGGCCGGCCATTGAAACTTCGTAAGGTGGGTCATGCAGTGTATCACGTGTAAGCCCCCAGCCCAGATCACTCTGAAAATATCTGGTATGCAGTGTTAGATCGAGGTTGT
>SKJJ01000055.1 GCA_007115975.1 Chitinispirillum sp. | reverse complement strand
GGCCCCTCACAGGTAGTGATCGCACTTACGACCTGGCGATACCAGTTCGCAGGTTTAACCTGCAGCATTGACTCAATTGCCCGCAGCGGATTGTTCTTTCCTTTCATGGCAAAGCTCAGCGCTGTCTGCACCGCCCACTGTATCCGCTCATCAGGGTGCTTAAGGATAGTCCTTGCAAGCACCTTGCTCATCAGACGATCCCGGGGATTTGAATTCATAATGAAAGTAGATGCAAGTATCAGCGCCTTAACGCGCCGGGGGTGGGCTGCAGTGAATCTCATCGCCACCGCTCCACCAAAGGATACTCCGCACAGATTCACCGAATCGATACCAAGCACATCAAGAAAATCGTCAAGAAGATAGCGAAAGTCGTTTAAATCACCCCTGTAAAGAGATGTTTTTACCGGGAAGTCGTAGGCTATAAGGTTGAACCGATCATGAAGTGAACTGAGGGGCAGAAAATTCCGTGCATCAAAGAGAAGACCGTGCAGAAGCAACAGAACCGGCGCATTCCGTTTTGAGCTGGGAAGATAGAAAAAATGGTGTGAAACTCTGGTGTAGGGTGAGTACAGTGAGTTGTACTGCCATCCATCAGGTAAGCTCTTTTTGTTACAAAATCCCCCTGCCGATGCCTCCTGCGCACCGATACACTTTTTCCCCTTGCCCAGTCGAAACGAAATATCCAGAATGCCACAAAGAGCACTTAATCCAAGTCGGTTCATGGTGGACCTCTGTTATCATAATGCTTTTTCCCGACATGTTCTCAATGAGGTTAAAAAAGCACAGATCATGCCATGGTGAAATTGTGCCTAATTCCTGTGCACTTTACCACAAATTTTTGTATATTAATGTTTTGTGAGAATTCAAAGAAGCAGGAAAAGTTGGGAAATGCTGTAGTGTTTCGTTAAATATCTTCCACATTCCAGCCCTGTTTTTGGATGCCTCTCACCCATAGTGAGGCTGACAGGTTCTCTGGAGCGATTACAAGAATTGTTGAGGCTCTGTTCTGGAAAAACAGTGTTTATCTTCAATAATTACCACAAATGAAAATAAATGGTTCAATTTATTAAGATAAGAGAGTTACATTTTTCATGACCGATCAGAAAAAAATTCTGCAACTTGGCATAGATGTAGGTTCAACGACAGTAAAAGCAGTTCTCCTTGATGACAATGGCAACGTGTTATGGAAAGATTATAAACGGCACAACGCACGGCAGCCAGAACTTGTTTTGGATATTCTCAACACCTTAGAGGATCAGTTTCCGCAATTCGGGCTTGATATATTCATCACCGGAAGCGGAGGGCGTATGATTGCACCCTATATCAATGCCCAGTATATCCAGGAGGTCAATGCCGTCACCTATGCAGTCGAGAAACTGCACCCGGAAGCCGGGTCGGTAATCGAGCTTGGTGGCCAGGACGCCAAGGTGATAATATGGAAAGTGGACAAACAGGGGAGAAAATCCACCCTTACATTCATGAACGAGAAGTGTGCAGGTGGCACCGGTGCAACGATCGACAAGATTTTCGGTAAGATCGGTCTTTCCATCGAAGAGGCGGCCGGAATCAGTGCTCATGGCAAAACGATACATCACATTGCCGCCAAATGTGGGGTGTTTGCCGAAACTGATGTTGTAGGTCTTGTAAAGGCAGGCATCGACAGGGAGGAGATTTTTGTCTCTCTGTGCATCGCCATTGTCAGGCAGAATCTGGAAGTTCTGGTGCGTGGCAATGTGCTTCATGACAGGGTTATCCTTCTTGGAGGTCCGCACACCTACCTTAAGGCATTCACTGACCTTTGGAGAGAGTATATCCCGCAGACCTGGGAGATTCATGGGTACAAAGCTGCTGAGATGCCGGTTGAAGAGCTTATCATTGTACCCGATGATGCACAGTATTTCGCTGCAATCGGAGCAGTTCTGTACGGAAGGGAATCAGATGTCCTCTTTTTGAATACTCATAACGCCCCAACAGCCGTCTCCCATCGTTACATAGGCCCTGAAAAGCTCAGGGTATTCATTACCAGTGGTCGTTCGATACAACTGATGTCGCATGGTTCGGTATGTGATGGCCTTGTAAAGTCAGAAGAAGAGCTTGATGAATTCGCGAAAAAGTACACCATAGAACCGTTTCAGCCGCCTGAACTGAGTCCAGGTGAAAAAGTAAAGGGTTTCATCGGTATCGATGGCGGCTCGACCAGCTCAAAGCTTGTCATACTCGATGAGGCCGGCAGGCTGATATATAAAGATTACATTCTCTCCAAAGGCAATCCTATCGTTGATATCAGAGGGATGTTCGGCTCGATTGCTTCCTGGATAGAGAAAAAAGGAATTCAGTTTGAAGTGGGGGGAGCCAGTGTCACGGGTTACGCTTCATCCATACTTTCCGAAGCATTCTCGCTTGATCTGTCGGTGGTCGAAACCGTCGCCCATATGAGATCTGCTGTTGCTCACTATGGAGATGTTGATATCATTTGCGATATCGGTGGACAGGACATAAAGGTTCTGTTTATGAAACACGGTAGAGTGGTTGATTTCAATCTCAATACACAGTGCAGTGCCGGTAACGGATATTTTCTTCAGAACATGGCAGAACAGTTTGGTATACCAATAGAGCAGTATGCTCAAAAAGCGTTCAGTGCCAGAAAAGCTCCTGCATTCAATTATGGCTGTGCGGTCTTTATGGAACAGGACAAGGTACACTTTCAGCAGCTTGGGTTTTCCAAAGAGGAGATAATGGCAGGCCTTGCTTTGGTACTTCCTCTCAATATTTGGAACTATGTCGTACAGGAGACAAATATTGCGCGGCTGGGCAGCAGAATTGTTCTTCAGGGCGGGACACAGAAGAATCTTGCAGCGGTAAAATCGCAGGTTGACTTTATTAAAAGTCGTATTCCTGATGCAGAGATTCATATACACAAATATGCCGATATCAGTGGCGCTATCGGTGCCGCACTGGAACTCAAAGAGCGCCAGAATGGCAAGAAGAGTAAATTCATCGGAATTAAACAGGCAGCTAATCTGCAGTTTGAATTAAGCAATAACGAATCAACCAGGTGCCGGTTCTGTGCAAACCGCTGTCCAAGAACTTTCATAGATATTCACATCTCAGAACTCAAAACAGTACAGTTTATTACCGGTTATGGCTGCGAAAAAGGAATGGTGACCTGTGTCGATGAAATGCGATCACAGGAAGCCAGGAAAAACCAGATAAAAGAGAAATACCCGAATCTGGTTGACTTGTTAAGTAAGATTGTGTTTGATGATTACAAATACACTCCTTTGCCGCAGGCCGGAGAGAGTGTGGACTGGCCCGGATACCTAAAATCAACTATTGATAAAAGCGACCCACTGACCATCACCCGATCATTTCAGAGGTCATCAGGCTCATCAGCTGAAAAACGCGCCAAAATGGTAATTGGAATTCCAAAACTGCTTAATCTTTACCTCTATGCTCCGTTTTTCAATGCCTATTTCAGATCTCTTGGTGTACAAAAGGTGATCTGCAGTGACTACACTTCCTCGCAGTTGTGGAGTGAAGGCAACAAATGGGGTGCGATAGATCCCTGTTTCCCGGCCAAAGTCGCACCTGCACATATTTACAACCTTTTCAAAAAGGGTGATGTTACCCATATCTGTTTTCCTATTATCACACAGCTTGAGTCAACGGTAGATAACACCCTTGGAAACCATGCCTGTGTTATACAGATGGGAACACCGGAAGTGGTAGGTGCTGTTTTTACAAAAGATAGAAATTTGTTTAAAGAGCGCGACATATCCTATCTAAAACCATTTGTCCGGATGGATCGTCCAAGGGAAACTGGCGGTAACCTGTTTGAATATTTCAGGGATACCCTCCAGATCACGCAGGATGAAAATACGTGGGCAGTTGTGCAGGGATATGCTGCAATGGATAACTACCGTCAGCAAATGCAGTCAAAAGGCACCGGAGTTCTTAACTGGCTGATTGAAAAAGATAAAATAGGAATACTTGCACTGGGCCACCCCTATCATCATGATCCGGGGCTTAACCACGGAATACTTGACGAGTTTCAGATGCACGGTTATCCAGTCATTCCTATCGAAGCTCTGCCGACAGATCATGAATTTCTCTCTTCGCTTTTTTCAGAAGATGAGCTCTCCGGGATGTACAATATCAAAGATGTCTGGATCCGTAACTTCAATCGCAATACAAATCAAAAAATTTGGGCAGCCAAAATCGCAGCCAGACATCCCAATCTGGCAGTAGTGGATTTCAGCAGTTTTAAATGCGGCCATGATGCTCCGACCTATTCCTATATCAGCAACATTCTTGATGAGTCTGAAACTCCACATTTTCTTTTTCATGACATTGATCAGAATAAACCCCGGGCAGCTTTTTCTATTCGCATTCAAACAATCGACTATTTTCTTCGCCTCGAAGAGATACGACTTCGAAGCCGTATAAAAGAATTGAGCTTATGATTACAAAAGAGATATCATCAACAAAAAAAGATAGCAGACTGAAACCGAAGTTTGTAAAAGAACAGCAGTGGAGTGGTTATAAAAACCCGCCCTGGTTTAAGAAAGACAAAAAAAAGGTAACAGTGCTCTTTAACTTTGTAGAAAGATGCAAGTCTTTTTTCCTGCAGGCATTTTTTCACCGTCATGGATATCTATACCGTGATCTTGGTGATCATGTCAGTGAGGATGTCCGCTGGGGTAAGGAGTATGGCAACCGAATGGAGTGCAATCCCATGTATTTTACATCGGGGTGCATCCTCAAAAACCTCTTTAAGATCGAAAAGGAGACAGGTCTTTCCAAAGAGGAGATCTCAAAAAGATATATATTTCTTGGTGGCGGTGGCCAGTGCGGCCCCTGTCGTTACGGCATGTATCCGCAGGAATACCTGAAGGTTTTGAATGATGCCGGCTTCAAAGATTTCAGAATACTTATCTTTTCCTCGGATATCGTACAGGATCCGATGCCAAAAAGAAGTGCCTTTAGTTTCAACGTGATTTTTAAAATCAACATTCTTCTGGCAGCCATACTTGCTGATTTTATACATGTTGCAGAGTGCGCCCTCCGTCCTTATGCAAAAGATAAGGAGCAGGTGATGCGTGTTTTAAGTGAAGCTGAAGAGATTCTTCTTGAGGCATTTAAAAGCCGGATTTATCTGCTCAAGCTGCCAGGGGCACTTAAAAGGGTATCAAAGATGTTTGCATCAGTTCCAAGAGCTGACCTGCAGCTGCCAAAGATATATGTCACGGGTGAGTTTTTTGCGAATCTTGCGCATAACGAAGGTAACTACAACCTGCGCCGCTTTATAATGGATGAGGGCTGCGAGGTGTATCCCGGGCTCTTTACACAAAGAATTCTTTATGATAACTGGCGTCGTGCCTGTGAAGCCAGAAGAGGTATAAAGTATGCATCGAGCCGTAAGGAACGCAGGTTTCACCGATCATCTTTACGTAAACAAAATGTGAGTACCACCATTGTAACGTGGTTTTATAGATCTTATGTAAAGGCACTCAACCCGTCGGCCTTTGGTGGTAAATTTGATGTGCTGGATCTTGATCACCTCGCAGAGCTTGGACGCCCGCACTATCACCCTGAGATTTTTGGCGGAGAGGGAAACCTTGAGGTTGCAGAAGCAATTTATTATGCTGATACCGTCGATGGATTCATCTCATCAAAACCATTTGGCTGTATGCCTTCATCGGGTGTAAGTGATGGTGTGCAGACGAGAATTCTGTCATTGTATCCACAGCTGAATTTTTTGTCTATCGAGACAAGCGGAGATAATGAAGTTAGTATCCTAAGCCGCGTATCGATGTTGCTTTTTAAAGCGAAGCAGAAGGTAAAGAGGGATGGGTGACGGAGAAGCACTGCATTAAGGGACAACCGAAAATCCCGGTATTTAAAACGATATACAATACAAGGGGATTAAATGCTGTTGAGATGACTGCTATATTTCATAGTCAACATGCTGTTGTTTCTGCCCGTAAAATTGAATAGAACTTTTCACATGCATGTTTTTCAAGCCATGGATAATGTCCACATTGTTTCAAAGTATAACATTGCATTTTGTCAATGCTTTTTTGCGATGGCTTCTTAACTCCTTCAAATGGGTGCGAATCATTCTCTCCGTGTACAATTGTTACCGGACATTTGATATCCTTTGCAAGCTCAAGTAATTCTCCCGATGCCCTGAGTTTGGCAGCCTCCGACCAAACTCTTTCGTGTATTTCTCCGGAATTTTTCGTCAGTTCGTTTGCAGGAGTTGAAAAAGGTAATTTATCAATTGGCTCAATTATATCTGCCTTTTTGACCAGATTACCTAAACGAGACAAGTCAGCGCACATTTTTTCTGAGTCGCTGCCGTGTAGCCGATTCAGAATATCAAAATATTCTGTTCTTTCCTGTTCATTAAGTTTCTTTATTCGGTTTAGAGAAATCTGCTCAATATAACTGGTTTCAAATGGCGCAGATGAAACAAGTATCAATTTACCCACAAATTCCGGATACTTAATCGTGAAAAGATAACATAACCAAGCCCCCCATGAATGTCCTGCAAGCACGATCGGTCTTTCAATTGCCGATTCCAAACAGTCTTTCAATTCATCGATCTGCCCGTGTATCGACTTAGCACTCTGTATTGGCTCAAGGACCCCAAAATAAAAAGAAAGAGCAGTGGCAACAGGCTCCATTTCTCCTGCACCACCAGGCCCACCATGTACAACTGCTAATCTAAAAGGGGCTTTCCCATATTTACGTGGATTTATCACTTTTAAACTTTTTCTCTCGTTATAGATGTTGTCATTTTACGTTAGAATGTTTCTGAATGCATCTGCAAAATTACCAAACAATATTGCTCTGATTTCATCCTCCGAAAAAACATCTTGAATTTCACCTGCTACTTTATGAATGTCTGCTGTATCTTCAACCCCTTTTGGATGAGTGAACATAGTGGGTGGAAAATTGTGCAGATGTACCAATTCGGTAACCGCGTCTTTAATACAATCCATCATATCAGCACCAAGTCCAATACTTTCTACTCCTATCAGGCTGGCGGTATGCAAAACATGCTCCTTAAACATTTCCAAAGAGGTCCTTTGCAAAGAGTTGTTTTCGATAAACAGGCTAACCAGACTTATCCCTATTACTCCATTGTGCTCTGCAAGACATATTAGCTGCTCATCACTTAAATTTCTGAAATGGTTACTCAAGCTTCTTGCATTTGCATGAGATACAATCAAAGGCCGTTCGTAGATGTCCATTGCCTCAAAGAAGGCACGCTCAGAAATGTGTGCTAAATCCAGCATCATTGGTAATTCTGATATTCTCCTTAATAACTTATATCCACAAGAGCTAAGTCCGGTATCCGGAGTGTGGCATCCACCGGAAAAGACATTTTCTCCATTGGCTGTCAACATAACAGATCTAACCCCTTTTGAGTAGAAGGTACCCAATAAATCCAGGTTTTGGGTAAGTGGTGCTGCTCCCTCAAGGGCCATTAAAATTCCAATCGTTTTGCCTGTTACCTTCTGAAAATCGTCTTCTTTTTCAATAAGGCAGTATTTCCCCTCAGAGCATTCGACCTCTTCTCTGATCACCTGAATAGCCCCGAATACATTTTCGGGTTTCCGAAAATCAATGCCCCAAAGAGAGAAATCTCCCCCAACTGTGAGGACCTCTGCTGTTATACCAGCTTGATTCAATTGTTCATAATGAGAACCCGCCAAAATACCCCGCCTGCCATTGAGGCTTTCTTTAAATAAAAAGAGTCCGAAATCTGAATGGGCATCGAAAATCATTGTTAGCTCTTATTTTGTATTCTGTTTTTGTGTCTGGCCAATTGCAAGCTCAGTAAAGTAGTTGATTTCAGTTTTTTTTCGCAGATCGGCTGATTGGTGCAACTGTAAAAATCTCTTTTTGGTAAAAATTGTCATGTGAGCCTGTACGTTAGTGAAACTGGAAACAGCCGGGATGTGTCATGTCATAGATTTATATACATAAATGTGGATTTATTGTAAATATGAAGGACGAAAAAAAAACGCCACTATGCAAAGGGGGACACCAAGGGTCACAAAGCTTTGCAATCTGTTGCCGCAACTCCTGATTATCTGAATGCCGGTGAAATTGATGATAAATCAGAGGAGTCTCTCTAATGTGCAGACATGTCCTGAAAAAAAAGAAAAGGTTCTCAGAAAAATATCTGACTAACTCCATAAAAAAAACAGGAGTTAGCCAGACAGAGGATAAGTTTATGGCCTTGTTGCATCAGGGTTTCCTGCTACTACAGCTCCAGCGACAGTTGCTGCTGCCCCGAGTACAAGAACAAAAAAGAGCCCCCAAACAGCCATCATAGCCGCCTCTCTGGCTTCTTCCACACTCTGCATCACCTCTTCTCTTATTTCCTGTGCACTCTGCTCCCACTCTCCCACAGTCGATTGAGCCTCCTGGGGACTCATATCACCATACTCGATCAGTGCCTCTGTGAGTGCCTGACGATTCTGTTCAGAAATTTCTCCATCCGTGACAAGTTCATTGATTGCTGCCCCAATACTCTGCAGTGCCTGCTGCATCTCTTCACGCTCTTCCGGGGTTGCTTCCTGCATCTGTTCAATGATCTGGTGGCCCTGTTGCTGTATCTCCTGAATCGGGCTGTCGGGTCCCATAAGTTCTTCAGCATACTGACTGATAACCGGGGCTGCTTCACCTATAGCCCCT
>SKJJ01000056.1 GCA_007115975.1 Chitinispirillum sp. | reverse complement strand
GTATTTCTCTTTCTGTTGGCACCCATACCTCCATTCATTTAGCGGTGATAAAGGTATAAAATAAATCGGGTGCCAACACTCTTTTTTCTAACTTTCCACACTTAAGTCAGAATAGCCGAAAGTACAATTTAAATCGCTGGAATATGTAAATAGGTTAGCTCCACAATGTAGAGAAACGCTGAGAGTAGTAATAGAGGTGTCACTAATAATTCATATACCCCCGAAACCTACGGTGAAACCACCCAAACCAGTGTTCCGGGTGCGTCTCTATAAGCTCCGAGAGCACATCATTGTGCTTATGCTGGATGAGTGTAATGGCCTCTTGTTTTGAAAGACCACTGGTGTCTGGGGTTGGAACGTTAATGAAGTGAATATTGTAGCTGAAATCTTTTTGGATAAGAGCTGTTGCGGTGAGTACAGAACAACTGGTTTTTTCCACCAGACCAGCTACGGTGCGGACCGTGTTTGCCTCTTTTCCTAAAAATGGAACAGGGGTCCCCATTTTTCCGCCATACTGGTCGATAAGTATGGCTACCATACAGTTGTTTTTAAGCGACTTTACCATGTTTCTCAGTGCGTTACGCGTGTAAATTGTCTTGACCTGCGCTGCGGAGCGTTTCTTGTAAAGCCACGACTCCACCGTTGTATTGTGCATCGGCTTGGCGACTACGTGCAGTTTTCCGATACTGGATCCAAAGATATCTGCCAGAAGTTCCCAGTTACCAAAGTGTGCAAGAAGGGCGATGGTACCTTTACCTTTTTCAAAACCGACCGGCACAGTCTCTTCATATTGGTAAATACGGTGTGGTGGGGGTGTTTTACTTTTACGAAGAAAATCAACTGCATATATTCCACAGTTTCTATACACTTTTCGGAGAAGAGCCTTTTGAGATTCCTTACAGCATATACCGGTATGTTCCATGTTTTTCAGGGCAACCGACCGGTATATCCCCGATAAATACAGCAACTCTCCCAAACCGATTCCTAAACAGAGAGCCGCTCTTCTGTGTAGCACGCTCAAAACTACCTGAACAGCTACTAAAAGCAGATATTCAATAGTATAGGTAATTTTTTTTAGGATCGAATTGGATCGCTTTTTCATAATTAAACGAATCTTTTTTTCGCGTTTATCCGTTATGTTCGGTAAGGTTCTTTTCAATGACACCCCTTACCATTGAAGAGATCTCTGCCTTGCTCATATCATTTATCACTTCCGGTGCAATCGGGTCACCGATTCTAAGCACTATCTCTCCGGGGATTATTTTTGCAGAACTTTTGGGAAGACGTTTTGCACTGTCTACTATTGCTACCGGTACGATCTTTACACCCGCTTTAAGTGCAAGTGAGAAAGATGCCGTTTTAAATTCCCCGAGGTTTCCGTCTTTACTTCTGGTCCCTTCAGGAAACAGAATAAGAGATACATTCTGCCTTTTGAGTTTGTCGATTGCTCTTTGGATTGATTTGTGAGCCTTGCGTGCATTTGTTCTGTCAATCCATGTGTGCCCTACCGCCAATAGTCCCCACCCGAAAACGGGTATCATAAAAAGCTCTTTTTTAGCAATAAAACTCACCCCATGGTGAAGTCCTGAATAGAGTGCAGGGATATCAAGTGCGCTCTGATGGTTTGCAATAAAAACGTACCGCTCATTGTCGTGAAGTTTCTCTTTCCCTTCAATACGTAACTTCACTCTTCCAACCGCAAGCAGATGCGTGTTCCAGGCTTGTGCCACCATTCTGGCACAGTTTTTTGAAAAAGCACTCAGAATGATGCACATTGATCCATACAGCAAAGCACTCAGCGATGTCCAGCTTACAAATAGCAGTGAGTGAAAAATGGAACACTTCTCTTTCAGCTCGCTGTTTTCGATATCCATACATTTTCCTTTCCAACTATGGTGCGTAATTCCTGCAGCGCTTCGTTCTGTGACGAAACTGTTAAATTGTTTGCCTTGATTTTGAATTCGTTTTGTGCAGCGGTTACAAGATGAATAATTACCGAGCATTCACCGTTGTACTTTTTACAGGTATCCTGTATACCGGTGATAAAATCCTGTTCAAGTCCGAGTGTATGAAGCTGAAGATGAACGCTTCTGGCTAGTTTTTCCCTGGATTCAGAGAGTGTTATACAGTTATCTACCCGCAGTTTGGGCTTCTCTTCACTGCCTTTTTTACTAATCTGACCATGCACCAGAATCATTGAGTCTGCAGTAAGCAGATGGCCGAACTTCTCGTACGAATCACCAAACACAAGAAGCTCTATCTCTCCATCGATATTTTCAAGTTGTATAAAAGCCATCTGACGACCATCTTTTTGCACACTGGTCTTGATTGTTGTAATCATCCCACCTATCGTTGCCATCGACTTATCTGTAATGTCTGATAGTGCCTGGGGGTCAAGGGAGATGGTGGAAAACCCGTTGATCTCATCAGAGTAACGGTCGAGAGGGTGGCCGCTGATATAAAACCCCAGCATCTCTTTCTCCTTCTGGAGAACAGTGGTGTAACCCCATGGCGCAACATCCGGCAGTGAGGGCTCGGGAATATGTACCGGTGAAGAGTCGTTTTGGGAATCGAAGAGGTTTTCGAAAAGATTTGCCTGCCCGGAAATCCGGTCTTTTTGGAAGGTGCTGCCGTATTCAACTGCCTTGTCAATTGACTCAACAAGCTGGGTACGGTTTCCCTCCAGTTCATCCAAGGCTCCTGCGCATATCAGGCACTCCAGGCACTTTTTGGTAACCTTTTTCAGGTCAACTGATTTGCAAAAATCAAAAATAGAGGTGAAACCGCCCTTTTTCCTGCGGGTTGAAACGATCGTTTCAACCGCGTTATTACCCACATTTTTTATTACTGCAAGCCCCAGTCTGATATTGCCGTCATCAATACTGCACTCATGTTCACTCTTGTTGACATCGGGTGGCAAGATCCTGATGCCCATACGTGCAATTTCGTTTCTAATTATCAGGAATCCATCCGGGCTACCGATAAAGGATGTCAGGTTGGCGGTCATATATTCAAGCGGGTAGTGAGCCTTAAGGTATGCAGCTTGATAGGAGACGTGGGCGTAGACTGTCGCATGTGCTTTGTTGAAACCGTAAGCGGCGAACTTTGCCATGAGGTCAAAGACGTCCTGAGCCACCTTCTTCTCTATACCTTTTTTCTGAGCCCCTTGGATAAACTCCTTGCCCATCTCCTCCATTATGGCAATTTGTTTTTTCCCCATCGCTTTTCGCAGAATGTCGGCCTGTCCAAGAGTGAAGCCTCCCATACTTTGTGCGATACGCATCACCTGCTCCTGATAGATGATAACCCCGTAGGTCACGTCAAGTATCTCTTCGAGCATGGGGTGAAGATACACGATTTTTTCCTTTCCATGCTTACGATGAATAAAGGTGTCGATATTATCCATCGGACCCGGGCGGTAGAGGGCAGCCATAGCAATTATGTCCTCAATGTTGGTCGGTTTCAGTTTACGAAGATAGTCCTGCATCCCCTGTGATTCAAACTGAAATACTCCGGTGGTATCTCCGCGGCCGAAAAGAGCATAGGTCGTTTCATCGTCAACCTTTAACTTCCACACATCAATGAACTTGGCGTGGTAGTCCTTGATCAGGCGAGTTGCTTCCTGTAAAACGGTGAGTGTGCGAAGACCCAGAAAGTCCATCTTGATAAGTCCCACCGACTCGACAAAATTCATATCAAACTGTGTCATCACAACACCGGTGTTAGGTTGCTTAAAAAGAGGCGACCAGTTCACCACATCTCCCGGGGCGATGATAACTCCTCCCGCATGCATCCCAGCCTGACGCGCAAGGCCTTCAAGAACCGAAGCGTGACGGAAGAGTTCCTTGTACTGGGAGTTATTTTCTATTGCCCGGGCAAGCTCGCCGTTGGAAGAGATGGAATCCTTGAGGTCTTTATCATTTATCATTGATGAGAGGCGATTTGCTTCCGACACGGGTATTCCCATTGCCCGCGCAACATCCTTTACAACCATTTTTGCTTTCATTCTGCCAAAATTTATTATCTGACAAACAGCATCTCTTCCATACTTCTCTATCACATAATCGATAACCTTATACCGGTCACGGTCTGCAAAGTCAATATCAGCATCAGGCATGCTGATTCGCTCCGGATTGAGAAACCTTTCAAACAGCAGATCAAATTTGATTGGGTCAACACTGGTGATATCCGTTGCATAGGCAACAAGACTTCCTGCAGCTGAACCCCTGCAGCCGACCATCACCCCCTGCTCCTGTGCTGCAAGAACAAAATCCCTGACTATCAGAAAATATCCTGCAAAACCCATTGAGTTGATTATCTTCAGCTCAAATGCAAGCCGCTCCTCCAGGGCAGGTGTGACGTGTGCATATTTATCGTGCAGCCCCTTTTTGGCAAGAAATGCAAGATACTCTCCCGGTTTTCCCATCTCTTTTGGGATATCAAAAACGGGCAGTTGCGGTTTGGCTTCCAGGCTTACACAACATCTCTCGGCAATCTCCAGGGTATTGGTGAGCGCTTCTGGTATATCCGGAAAAAGCAGCGCCATCTCTTCGGGGGATTTGAAATAGATCTGGTCCGATGAGAAACGGTAGCGCTTTGGGTCACTCATGGTGGCCTGTGTCTGAATACAAAGAAGAACTTCATGTGATACTGAATCTTGCTGGTTAAGATAGTGGGCGTCGTTTGCAACTACAAATGGTATCCCCATCTCCCGGCCCAGTACTATGAGCTGTTCGTTTGCAATGATTTCGTCATCAATGCCATGATCCTGAAGCTCGATGTAAAAGTTTCCTTCGCCGAAAACAGAGAGATACTCTTGAGTTATTCGCTTTGCCTTTGCCATGTCCCCGGACAGTATCGCCTGAGGTATTGCACCTGCAACACAAGCCGATGTGGCAATTATCCCTTCGCTGTAGTGGCGTAAAAGTTCCATGTCTATTCGGGGTTTATAATAAAAACCCTCAAGATACCCCAGAGTACTCAGCCGCATGAGGTTTTTCCAGCCCTCGTTGTTTTTGGCAAGCAGTATCAGGTGATGGTAATTTCTCTCATCCTTATTGAGTGATTTTGTTTTTCGTGAATCGGGTGCAACATACGCCTCAAATCCAAGTATCGGTTTGATCCCTTCTTTCATACACTTCTGGTAAAACTCCACGGCACCAAATAGTCCGCCGTGATCAGTGATGGCCAAAGCGGGCATCTTGAACTCTGCAGCCTTCTTTACAAGGTCATTTATCTTTATGGCTCCGTCAAGAAAGCTGTATTCTGTGTGATTATGGAGGGATACGAAATTTGAACTCATTTGTACATAACTCCGATTCTTAGTATCTTTTTCAGGTAAAACTGCTTTTTTGTTCTGGTGCGCGGAACCTCTGCTTCAATCATCGGTTCTATTCCCTTCTGTATAGAAAGGGGTAAGATCGTATAGATCCCCTCCTTTATATAGGGACTGCCCTCATAATCGATACGCACCCTAAGACCGGTGAGGATAGCGTAGTCGATCACATGAGAAAGCTCACTCATCTCAAGGGCCTTAAGATCGGTACCATACTTGGTACCCTTCATTGGTACAGACTCCTGCTCTGCCTCCTCTGCGAACTCCACTACTGCGCTCCAGGTATCGCGAAGATCGGTGAGACTTTTAGGTAACTGCCCCTCACAGGAAACTGTTGGCGTCTGCTCCGATGGCATCCTGGGGTCAAAACCAAGATTAGAGAGGATCTCCTGAACTTTCTGCTCACTTCCGGGGTTAATTCTGAATACCGCGTGTGCCGATACCGGCTCAAGATGCTTTCTCAGTGGTTCAAAAGATGCTATCTGAAAGGTTACCCTTTCATCAGAGGATACCACAATGCTGTCCGAACTCATATACAACCGCGAAAACTCCCTTACCCACTCCTGAATCGTGGTGATGATATTGTCAGGTGCACCCCTTTTCACATACCAGTCCCGTATAGTGATACCATCAACCCCCTGATTCAGAGCATTTGCAATGACCCCCCGGGCTATTTTCCCGCGGTAGACCTTATCGAACGATTCCAATTGACAGATCTTAAGGCATTCAAAAAGCTCAGCCGGGGGTATCTCCTGGGATAGTATGGTGGAAAAATCCGGCATAATAACAATGGGAGAGTTGTGTTCACCCTCCGCTTCATCGATACCATGTTCGCCGAAATGTTGTACAGGTGAAAATTGGATCTCGTGATGGCTTCTGCGGATAGTAATAAGTCCAACAGACTCAAACACCTTGAGACGTTCGATAAATGACGTTCTCTGAGATTCGGGAAAAGCAGATGTGGAGATCCAGTGTCCATCGCAGTTGTGGAGAATCTCTTTAAGCAGATCAAGTCGTAAACATCCCGATAAAATTATGGCATATTCAACAATTTCAGCATACTGCTCTTGGGGATTTTTTTTCAGCCACTGATTAAAACACTCCGTGTTGAGTGTGTACTCAGATTCCGTTTCTATGAGAAAATTTCTGATGACACAAAATCCGGTGAGAAAACCGGCCGCTACCGGATCCTGAGCTCTGCTGCGTCCGCTAAGGGTTGAATCATGAGTAAGGTTTTTGAGCTGATTGAGTGCTTTGCGGGAAAACCCACCGGTACGGCTCTTCTGTAACTCTCTTTGAAATGCCAGCCCTGCAACAATGGTTGTGTCGCTTACCGGACGCCAGAAGGGAAATGTCTCGGGGTGGAGATTTTTAGGGCCCTTAGACTCCTCAAAAAAAGTGCGGGCAAGCACTGGTCTGAGGCTATGTTCAAACTGATCAAATCCAAAATACCTTATCCTTGCGCCTTCATCCTTGGCAACAAAAACCAGAAATGATTCAATCAGAGGATCACCACTAATCCTCTGCGCTGACTCTGCTACCATACCCTGCCCGCCGCAAAGATAAATCGTGGCACATTTGAGGCGAAGATCACTGTCCAGTTCAAGAAACCGCTCCTGTAGCGATTTACGGGAGCAAAACTCTCCCGCGGCCCGCTCTATCATACTGGAGGAGAGGATTTTTCTGCCCGCATCCGACTTCTCAAAAAAATGCTCCAACACCCAATCAGAGGGCAGACTTTTGAGATAATCGATAAAACGGAGCGAACAGGGGGTTTTTACCCTTTCCATAGTGCAAAAATTCCTATCTTAAAACTGGATTTAGTCGTTGTACTACTTATTTAGCTATCCACGGCAGCAGGTATGAAATATATATATCGACAGATATGATTATTAATAGGGGAGTACCTGATAAAGAACTTTTGTATAGAAATGCGCCGATCATAAGTTGGACAAAGAGTTCTCACTGCCGCTTCTGGGATCGCGAACGTGAGCTGGTTTCCAAAAAAAACAGCAGAAAAGTGCGAAAACCGATTCCGTACCCGAGTTTCAGCTGTTCCTCACTCCGTAATTAGCACACAATCCCTTTGCACTCCCTCTAATCAAAAATGTATGTTACTACCTGAATAGTAATCCTAACTGTATAAAGGAGAACCCGATGGGTGTAGATAAAGAGTTACTCGATATCCTCTGCTGCCCTGAAACAAAGCAGGATCTTGTTTTAGTTGAGGGCGAAGAGATCACAAAGATCAACAAAAAAATCAAAGATGGCAGTGTGAAAAACCGTGGTGGGGAAGAGGTTAAAGAGCCTATCGATGCGGCACTGCTCAGAGAGGACAAACAGTACCTCTACCCGATACGGGAAGATATTCCGATCATGCTCATAGATGAGGCGATTTCCTACGATCAGTTTGCTTTTTAGCCCAGCGCCTGACCAAAAAGTAGACCACCAGAAGAATAGCTATAAGAATCGCCTGAATAACCATTCCGGGAGTTACTTTCAAGGAAACTCCCGGGTCGGTCTTCCCTTGAAGAAACACTGTTTCAAGGGTGTCACCACAGGAGCTAAAAGCATTTATGGTGATCTCATAGGTGCCGGATTCATCTAAATCGAGCTGGTCCCAGGGTATCACCCACTCAAAGGTGATTGAGCCCTGCTCTTCATACCCCTCCATATTCATTCCAAAAAAATCGACATCCCTGCCATTGGGGATCTGTATGATCAGGGTTGATTCCGAATTGGGGGAGAAACTGAAAAACCATTCAGGGCAAACTGTTTGGCCGCCTGTTGAGAAGTACCCCGAAGGACCATCGGGAGTGTTCATTGCATCCCATACCCATATGCCGTCTTCAAGGGTCGTGGCATTTTCCGGATTCCACTCCATCAGAAACCCATCTGGCCCAATCCGTCTGCCATGCTGCTCTACGGTGTTGGTACCGTGGGAATAGCAAAGCGTTGCTAAAAAAAGAACCATAAATGTCAACAGCCGGTTACGGTATAGTGTCTTTATTGTACGCATCTGAATCCTACACTTACTTCTGGGAAACCGGGAGAAAACCAGTTCCGGTTGGTGACTCGGAGCTCTGATGGCCCGCTGTACCATCCTCCTCCCCGCATTGATCGGTAAAGTCCTGCTCTGGGCCCCCTGGGGTTATCATGTTCAGCATGTGAGTAGGCGTCCTGTTCGTAAAAGTCCGCTGTCCACTCCCACACATTGCCGGTCATATCATACAGTCCCCACTGGTTTGGAGGACAGGACCCCACTGCAGCCGGACCGTTGTTCTCTTGTACGCATCGGCTGAGATAATTATTTCCACCGGAATAGCGTGCACTACCTCCGGCTCTGGCAGCATACTCCCACTCTGCTTCTGTGGGCAAACGCATACCGGCATACTGACAATATGCTCTCGCCTGGAACCATGTTACACAAATTACCGGATAATTGCTGCCCCTGTATTGAGAGGGAACCACCACATTGCGAAATCCACCGCCGCTCCACTGCAGGCACTCAGCGCTGTCATAGTGGGCTGGGGTACATGCGCCTGCATCAACGCACTGCTGGTACATGTCTACCGTGACCTCCGTTGCATGCATTCTAAACCCACGGACCTGTACCTCCCTGACAGGCTGCTCGTCACGGGAGCCCTCACTGCAGCCCATCATGAACCGCCCCGCGGGTACCGCTACCTTTTCTGAGCCCCAAAGGGATGAGAAAAAAAACAGAAGCAGTGTTAAAACGATTCCAATTTTTTTTGTTGGTGAGAGTGACATATCAGGACTGCGCTTTCTCCAGGCTAAATAAAAGTATTCCAAAAAGTGCAAAGGCTCCAATGACCATTATCCTGCTTATGTTCGCTCTGAAACCCTTCCTCTTTTCAGCCTCAGCTAAATCTGTGCGGCCCTCCTGGTCCTTTTCCTGCTCATCAAAGGTAACCGGAGGATTCTCCTGTTGTTTAGCGATTGGTTCAAGAGTGAAAAAAACGGTGTCGGATGCTCCGCTTAAAACCTCTATCTGTTTGTGAGCTGGCTCATATCCCTCAAGGGTGCATCTGAGCTGGTACTCGGCAGGTCGAAGCTGATTGATAAAGAACGGAGTAGTGCCTCCACGGTCTTTATCAATGAAAACCTCTGCACCAGGGGGGGAACTTACTACTTTCAGCGTTGCTGGTCTTTGCAATTCGAAATTCAGGTTCCTCTGCCCGTAAGTGTCTATCCGCACCCGTACCCTGCGTCTGTAATGACCACTCTTACCCATATCTATCTCAAAGGTTCCAGTGTCCAGATCGGTTATAAGCACCGGACTTAAACCATATACACTGTCGTTTATCTGAATCTGAGCCCCCGAAGGATTCGTGACGATCAGGAGCACTACATTGGCCTTGTTTTCACCGTTTTCACCGTCCCGCGGAACGGTTTGCGCCAACGTCTCCCCGGGTTGCTGAGTACCGTAGGCAGTGAAAACTGCTGTAATTATAATAAGTACAGAAAAAAAAGTCGCCCGGCCACATTTAGGATTCACTGAACACTCCTGCTTTTGTCTCTTTTTGTATGCTTCCGGTGCAATAAGTCCCTGCATGGAAGTATATTTCTGTTTTAAAATATACAACAGGTTCACTGATTTTCCATAATGCTCAGGTTGCTCTTTTGCACCAGACCTGAATTACAGCTGATAACAATATAGAAAGGGGATAGTAAATGGTAAAAAAGGAAAAGACACTTGCAATAATAAAACCTGATGCAGTAGGAAAAAAAGTCGCAGGTGAAATTATCTCCATGATTGAAAACTCCGGCCTTGAAATAAAGTCGATAAAAATGGCAACTCTGGATACCAGCTCTGCCGCAGGGTTTTATGCAGTTCATAACGGGAAATCATTCTATGACGGACTTATTGAGTTTATGGTTAGTGGACCCTGCATTATTCTGGTGCTTGAAGGGGAAAATGCGGTGGAGATTTGGCGAGGGCTGATGGGGGCTACCGATCCGCAACAGGCGCCCCAAGGCACCGTCAGGAGAAAATATGGTACCGATGTTCGGAGGAATTCATGCCACGGTTCTGATTCCGCAGAGAATGCACAAAATGAGATATCGTTTTTCTTTCCCGGCATCGAACTGTTGAAGTAGAGTGCCTATTTTCGGAATCGGAAGTTCACCGCAAAGGGCGCACAGGAGTGATAATTGGGGGCGGGGTCGGAAAATCGCTCCCCTGCGAAAAGACTCCCCAACGGTGGATTGTGAGGATAGGTGTTGAGTTAAGATTTCACTCTTCGCTCGCACTGAGCTCTCAAGCGGGAGGGTTACTGTTCATTTGCGGTGATTACAGGTACACTTCAACAAGTTCAGTCCTCCTCTGTAGCAAACTGGTGTGGAGGACGGAGCATAGGCTCTTCGATACGACTAATAGGAACGGGCCTACTCTGTGTGAGGGGCAGCATCAAGTCTTAACTTACTACCTATGAAATTTAGGGGACTCCCCTCTTAATTTTTTAGATGCAGTAGAAGAGAGAGTTCAATCTCTTAACGGATCAGGAATTGCAGCACAAAACAGATAGAACAGCAATCAGATGAATAAAAAATCACGCCCTTTATCTAAACTTCGGCATTGGCAAAACAGTTCCTGTTCTGTCCGTTTTTTCATCTGTCTTGCGCTGTTTATGTGCACCACGCACTCCCAAACTCCCGATACAACAGTGTCGGATACTTCCGTCCTACAGAAAACAACACCAGCGGTTACCGACAGTGTAAGATACCAGTCTGATATTATTGAGTATGATGCCCTCCAAAAAGAGTTCTATCTCATTGGAGACGCACAAGTGCGGTATCTGAATATCGTTCTTCAGGCTGATACGATTGTTTATACTACCGATAGTGATCAGTTCAGGGCTAAGGGCAGACCACGTCTCATCGAAGGGCGCGATACGACGATTGGCGAGTATATGGTATATAATATCAGAACCCGGCGGGGAAGAGTGCAGCATGCCACCACGCGTTTTGATGATGCCTGGTTCAGCGGAGGTCAGGTTATTAAAGGTGAAGATACAGAGCTTTATGTCGATCACGGAGACTACACCTCATGTGCCTACGTTGAAAAACCCCACTATATGTTCGTTGGTGAAAAGATCAAGGTTATTCCTGATGACAAAATAATTGGCCGCCCTGTTGTGTTTACTATTGCTGATGCGCCGGTTGCAGTGCTGCCCTATTTTATCTTTCCCCTGGATCGCAGCAGAAGAAGCGGTTGGCTTACTCCCGTATGGGGGGGGAGTCCGGGCAGGGGAGGGTATGTGGACAATATCGGGTACTATTTTGCACCAAGTGATTATGTTGATTTTCTGTTAAGCTCAAAAATTCAGGAGTTTAACTACTTTGTGGTTAATGCGCAGAGTCAGTATTCCTTGCGATATATTCTCAACGGAAAAATCTCTGCACGGTATGTCCTGGATGAAGACATCTTAAGCAGCAGACAGGTCTGGTCGGTGGATTACAATCATAATCAGATGCTCACTCCTGATGGCGCAACCCGTCTGAGCGGCAGGGGAAGCCTTGTCTCCCAGAGTGATTTCTATAAGCAGTTCAGTGAAGATTCCGATGAGATCCAGGAGCAGAACCTTACTGCCAACATGAGTCTGTCCCACCGCTTCTCTAAAATCAATGCAAGTGCCAATATGGTGTGGAACCGAACTCACAATCTTCTTACCGACCGCATTCAGGAGGATCTCCCGTCTGTTGATTTCAGGCTGCCAAGCAGACCACTGTTCCCTGCCGCAGAGGACAAAGAGGAGCCTTCATGGTACAACAAAATCTACTACTCCTATAATGCACGGGCCACTGTGCGAAGAGATGTCTACGGCAATGATTCTCTGCCTGGTTTTATACGACCCGGGGTGACCAACGCCTTTGATCTCTCTTCACCTCAAACCATCTTTCGCCATTTTACCATCAACCCCACGTTCTCTTCGAGAGCCTCTACCTTTTATGGCGCTATCGATACAACGGTGATAGACTCATTCTTTTCATACGACACTGTACAATATGAAACAGATAATATCGCCAATGATAACAGATATTCCACCTATGAGATTGAACGCATCGATTCCAGTACTTTCGTTGATGAGTATGGGGATATCGATACCACATACATCATTACAAAACTCAGCCCTCCCAAAACGCACTATGTCCGGGATACTCTTGATCAGTTTTATACGGTCGGATCGTGGCAGGCGGGGGTGAACGCATCAACCAATATTTACGGACTGTTTCCTCTCAGGCTTTTCAATCTTACCGGTATCCGCCACACTCTGACCCCAACCATAGGTTATCACTATATACCAGAGCAGGAGCTTGACAAAAGTTTTTTCAGTGTTGGTATTCCCTATACCAGTGCCCGAGATCGTCAACAACTGATTAGAGTCAACATGGCCAACCAGTTTCAGGGCAGGCGTCTGGTAAAAACCGGTGAGGATGGAAGCGATACGCGGGAAGAGAAATTTAACATTCTTACTGCCGGATTGAGTACCTCCTATAACTTTGAAGAGGAGAGAAGAAGGTGGAGTGATCTTAATTTCAATGCCTCCACCTCGTATAGATTTCTTAATGTCCGTTTCAACTCCAATTTCTGGATATATGATGAGAGTGACCAACTCTCCGCACCAATTGCTAAAGATTATACAGTAAGGGTTTCTACCGGTAATCTTGGGGTCAGGGGAACGCTTTGGGATGGAGATCTGCTATTTCTGGACTCAGTAAATCACCATGATCCCGTAAAATACGCCAATGCCGGACCACAGGAGTGGAGTATCAGCATTAACCCCTCTTTCTCCTACACCAACAGCCGCAGAACACCTGGTGACCCCTTTGTTCCCTCAAAGCAATACAATCTCAACGCCTCGGCAGGTATAAAGTTTTCCAGAGCCTGGTCGTTAAACTGGAATGGTGCATACAACTTTGTAACCGATCAGTTTGTCAGAAACAGCTTTGTTATAAGGGCTGATCTGGAGTGCTGGGAGATGAGTTTCTCCTGGAGACCGGAAAAGCTCAATCCCGGGTACCATTTCAGGGTGAATCTCAAGAAGATACCGGATATCAAATGGGAACAGAGGGGGTGAGATTCGTGGGTGATTTTTCTGAACTATGTACTGCAAACCAGTTGGAAACGCGCTGATAGTGGGTGTGGATTAAAATCAATCAAAATGATCCGTATGCTGGATGTCCGGGGCTTTGCTGCCTGGTATTGAGTACCCCGTCTCAGGGGTAAACCTTCAGGCAACCCATAATTCAATTGTAAAAAAAAGTTTTTCTTAAAATATCATACCGCCACTTCAGTTTCGTGAACAGGGATGCTGTGCTTTTACCCTCTGCTGTTGCAGAGAGATTGCCCCTGTGGCGCCGGTACAATATCAACTCTTTTCTCTCTGTTTTAATTTTTTTACCGTATCTTAAAGCGTGCTGAGCAATGTACCAGTCATGCATCGGTATGTTGTCCCCCAATGGCAGCAGGGGAGTAAGAAGTGTGCGTCTGAATGCCATACACGCCCCGATGTATTTATTAGATATAAGATTGTTAAGATAACTGGAGGATGGGAAAAAACGTTGAAATGTAGTTTCGTTGAGAGGATTATCGTTTTGATCAATGAAAATTGCATTGTGAATAACAAGATCATCTGTTTTAAGTGAATAGAGACAACAGTGCACTTTCCCCGGTAGCCAAATGTCATCCTGATCGCATAAAAAGATGTAATCACCACGGCTTCTCGAAAGTATCTGAGAGATGTTTCTGTTGAGACCACCGTTTTTTTCATTTTTGTATAGTGTAATCCGTGGGTCTGCTATCGACTCAATTATCTCAACTGATCGGTCACCAGAGCAATCATCTCCGATAATCAGTTCATCCGCTTGGCTTAACTGGGGCAGGATACTGCGGATCTGTTTCTCAATGAAGGCCTCTCCATTGTAAGAGGTCATCACCACACTCACTTTGCACACCTGGAGATACCTCCCTATACCATCTTTTTCGCAGCGTTTACATCGGTATGTTTACCGGCGATCATTTTTCGTTTTATGCCTGGTAAAACAAGATACAAAATAACAAGGGAAGCAATAAGCTCGGTAAGGCTTGCGAGCAGAATGCCGTTAACACCCATTGCAGGAACAAAGTATGCGCTCAGAAATATCCACAAAAAAGCGCTGACCAGTTCGACTATCCAGTATGCCTTCCATGCTTCGGTAATTAGCAACTGCATGCAAAGCAGCCAAACCCACAGTTTTAAAAACGTATTAAGGACAAAGCAGTAGTACCAGAAATCCGGTACAACAACCTCCCTGGTGTAAAGTGTTGCGATTAATGGCCTTTGCACCGGACCGATTATGGCCATAAGCAGAGTGAGCAGACAGAGTATCCCAAACGCTCTCCAGGTGTAGTGCTTCCATGCGGTGTTTCGCCCTCCGGTGTTTCTCCCAAGGGCAGGCAGGTAGTAGAGACTTAGAAAGGAGGTAAAGAGCAGAATCGGGTAATCAAACATACGCAGTAGTGCCTGGTACAGTCCAGTTATCTCCCACCCCGCCTCTGCTGCTAAAATTTGTCTTACCAGTACAAGTGAAATAGGCGAAATCGCTATACCCGGCAATGCCATTACCGCTAAACGCCTGTAAGCGGGCCAGAATTTTTTCAATACAGAGAGATCGATAAGTTGGGTGAAAAAGAAGCGAAAGGACCGATAGGAATTAAAAACCGACAGGCACATTATGGTGATTAAGGGTGGCAAACTAAAAACAAGAGGGCTCAGAGAATCTAAGCTCAGGGGTCCTAAATAGAGTGCGCCAAGTACCAATAAAGGGCTTAAAGCGGTAATTGCCTGAACCCCGGCAAGAGATCGCCACTTGGCTCTACCCATAAAATAGGATTGTAAGCATGAACTTGGTCCGCTGAAAAAGATTAGTAAAGCACTGATTCTCAATGCTGGAAGCCAGACAGAGGGGAGTTCTAAATAGTCAATAATCTGAGGTGATAAAATAAAAAAGATGACACTGAGTAGCGCCCCTGCAATTAGTGTAAATGCGGAAAATGCCGCCAGAGGCATCCTGACAGAGTGGTTTACACCCGTAGTTTCCTGCTCTGCAGTAAGCTTTACCAGACCATCCCTGCCACCGCCGATAGCAAGAGACTGGAAAAGAACCCATACAGTCTGAAACTGCCCCATCTGAGCCAGACCCGCTGGGCCCAGCCACAAGGTAATCAGCTTCTGAGTAACAAGAGCCAGAAGTGTGCGTCCACCGGTAAGCACTACTGCCATTGCTCCCGAAGAACGCCATGAATACGGTTTCTTATCTGCCAAAAAATGCCCTGACCTGTTTAATAATATACTCAAGTTTTCCTTGGTTAACATGAGGCCCTATTGGTAAACTGAGAATTTCGCCGGCAAGTCTCCTGCTCACTGTGCAGGGGGCTAGTTTCAGTGTCTTCAAAGCATTGTGCTGATCGATGCTTCGGGGGTAATGAATCATACACTGTATGCCTTTTGATGCAAGATAGGCGGATAGTCTCTCCCTTTGCGGATGACGGATAACGAACAGGTGCCATGCCGACTGATAATCATTATCATCAGGTGGTGGAAGCACCAGCTCATCGGGTAGTTCGTCAATTAAGACCTGCGCCAGATGACGACGGTGTTCAAGCTGACTATCAAGGTGCGCCAGCTTGTGAGACAAAAAGGCTGCCTGGAGCTCATCCATCCTGGAGTTGATACCGATATCTTCATGTTCATATTTTTGTAAAGACCCGTAATCCTGCATACTACGAACCTTCTGAGCGGTAGTGGTGGAGGGGGTTACTACTGCGCCGGCATCCCCCAGTGCTCCAAGGTTCTTGCCCGGATAAAAGCTGAACCCGGCTGCATCACCGAAACTTCCTGCCTTTTTTCCCTTGTAAATTGCTCCGTGCGCATGGGCGGCATCTTCTATGACTACGATTTTTTTCTGCTTTGCCCAGGAATTGATAAGATCCATATCACAGACTCTGCCACAGAGATGCACTGGTAACACTGCAACAGTGTTTTCTGAAAAACAACTGTCAAGCTCTGCAGGATCCAGGTTGTAGTCGGTCGCGGAGGGCGGCGCGAGCACCGGCGTAAGTCCTGCATGAATCACTGCAAGTGCGGTTGCAATGTAGGTGTTTCCCGGGATGATGACCTCACTGCCCTGCGGTAAATCCAACGCCCTTAGGCTCAGGTAAAGGGCGTCAAGTCCGTTACCGGTCCCGATTGCTGAAAGGGAAGAGACCTCTTCGGACTCACAATAGCGGCAAAAATGGTTTTCAAATTGTGCACCATACGCGCCCTTAAGAAAAATTCCCGAACGGTATATCTCCTGAGCATCTTTAAGCCACTGCTTTTCAAAAATACGGTGATGTGATGCCCAGTCAAGAAATGGAATGTTCAATTACAGCCCTCTTTCAGACGCCAAATATAAAAATCCTGCGTTAAGGTACGTGCACCAAATTTTTCCTTGAACTGTATCAGACCGCTGTTAAGAACACGGCCCTCTTCTTCACTTGAGGTGCCTAAGCTGAAAAAATAATTTTTGTTATACTCTCCTATAATTTTATCAAGCAAAATCATCAGGCCATCCACCTTCTGACCTTGAGGTGTATTGTAAAGGTATTGTGCATGAGTTACATGGTTACTCACAAAAAGTACAACACCGGCAAGAATCTTCGTGTCTTGCCTCAGAGCCTTGATAAGAACATTGTCGGGAAAAAGCATTTTTAGCTGCTTAAGCTCATCGAGGCTGTGTACCGGTTGCACCCCGTACTTCTTTTCCAGATTAGCACAGAGACCATGATAAAACTCTCTTAGCTCCTGCTCTGTTTGAATATCAGAAAAGTGTACGGCACTGTTTTTCAAGACGCTGCGGATTCTGGTTTTTTGTCTGCTGCTTAAACCTCGGTAGGTATCTTGGGGAATGACTGAGTAGGGTTGTGTGTACCACTGTTTCGCCCCGTTGATAAAGAGTGCATAACGATCTTCAAATGAAACAGTGGAGTAGTAGATGTGAGGCATTGCCTTGTATTTTACATTTGAAAACCCGTTTTTCAGCAGATACCACTTGAGCTCTCGGAATATCTCTGCAACGGTATTCATCCCAATAGAAGATGACTGGATCAGCCCACCGAAACTCAAACCCAAATGGGTGCACCACTCCTTAACTCCCGATTCGTCTGTGATCTCAACGGCGGCAAAGACCCCTGCAATGGCAGCATCTTTGAAGACTATAACTGAGTGGTCTTCAAACCGCTCCTTTTGGTGAAGAAAATAGTCACGGTGAAAAAAGAAGTGTCCGTTAATGGCAGTGCCGAGGAAGTTGTTCCAACTCTCTTTCATGGTGTCCTGATAACGGATAAGGCGCAGCAACTATTCGCTCCTTGTCTGCTTTATAAATTCTTCATAATCACGTATATACTCAGATTCATCATACAAAGTCGAAGCCAGAACGAGGCACACAGAACCACTGCTGAAATTCTCCAGCTCACGCCACAGCATAGTGGGAAGGTACAGCCCGGTGAACGCACGATTCAAGTGAAACGTCTTGTGATTGTGGCCATCCTGAAGAGATACATCGAAACTACCGTTAAGTGCAATGATTATGGACTCACATTCTACATGTGCATGCCCGCCCCGTGTCGCTCCTCCCGGGACATCATAAAGATAATAGACTCTCTTGATGGGAAAAGGGGTGCTGTGATCCTGTATATAAGCTAAGTTGCCCCGCGGATCTTCAACACGCGGGATATCGATATAGCGGACTCGGGAAAGAGACATTGAGTAGCTCCGGTATGTACTATGATACGTGAAAAAAACTATATCTGCCTAAAATACTAATTATCCATGCTCTATTGCTTGGTTTACATACAATCGATTGAAGCGGTTTTAGCGGAATAGTGTCCTGAGAAAATCATACAGCCAAACACCGGGAGCCCACAGCAACCGTATTGCGCCTCTCTTGAGAAGCCCTGAACTTGACAAATAATCTTTAGCTGAACTTTCACCCGGGCCAATCAGATCAATAAGCTGCTCCACACTCTCCTGCCACCTCTGTTTATGTTGGGCCGATTCCTTTTCCCCTGCCTCAATAAGTTTTTCAGGACTGGTACTTAAAAGAAAACTGGTTAATTCTTCTACAGTTTCAAAAACTTTACCACCGAATTCACCGTGTGCGCCGCCCGAAAGCGCAAGAGGCAGAGTCCCGGCCGCCAACGCTTCCAGCAGCGGAAGGTCACTTGACTCGCAGCGTGAAAGGGCAAGCAGTGCTGCGGATTGTGACAAAAGTGACCCGATCTCCTCATTGGAACAGTTGTACCGTACCTCTATACCCGCGCTTCTGAACGGTTGCGCCATCTTCGGACTCCCTTTTACTGCCATCACTATCTTATACCGGTCACCACATGATCTGGCTATTGCAAGAAGGTCATTGAGACCCTTGTAAGTGAATTCGCCTCTGCCCAGACGACCTATGTACAGGAGAGTGTTTGACCTTTTGGAGGAGGATTCTCTTATTATATGTGAACCAGAGTTTGGTATAACTGCAGCTTGTTCCAAACCAAACGCTCTTTTCAAATAATTACTTACTGTCACGGTGTGATCGGCTTTTGTTGCTGTTGTTTTTCGATGGGTAATTATCTGTTGGTCTATTATAGCTTTGTCGCCCTCTGTTTTTGGGCTCACTCCATGTTCGTAGTATACTGTTTTGGTGCTTCCAAATGGCAGCATACTGTAAAAAGGTTCTGTGTGCGCAATTATGACATCATACGTGTCGGATTGAAGATATCTTTTTAGAAGAAACGGCCTGTATGGCAGGCGGAGAGTGCGATAGGGTTCCGCACCGAAAGAGTTTTTTTCATGCCGTATGGTGAAGACATCCACCGCTATTCCCTTAAAGCATAAACGTGTGGCCTGTTCATGCACCACACGGCTGACCCCGTATCCCCGTGTCATAACAGCAGTCAGTAGTGCAATACGTTTCACCATTTAAGAAACCTTTGGGGTATGAATAGTTTGGGAACACGTAACCAAAAAGCGAGGGTAGGGACTGCAAGGTGAGAAAACCTTTTGAGTGCCTGGGGTTTGTCGGTGTACGCAAGTTCAGAAAACCAGATCGTCTTGTAGGCTCTCACAGCCCTTTTATAAAGGGGGTGAGACTTATAATCACCAAGAATTTTTAGCACTTCTGAAAACATAAAAGAGACATTGCAATGGAGGTTTTTACCGTGCAGGCGGTAGTAGGAAAAGGGCGTTTTGGAGTAGTGTATGCGGTAACCACCAGAAAGCATCTTGAGCCACAGGGGAAAATCTTCCACTGCATAACGCTGGTCCCACCCTTTAAAGTGTTCAAGAACCTCTCTGCGCATCATTACAGTAGTTGCGTGAATCGATGATTTACCTGTAAATATGTCCTCAAAAAAAATCTCCCGGTCGGTGGTGTGGTGACGCTCTTGTGCACCGGGAAGGTTGTTGCCGTTATTGTCAATGAAACAGGGGAGCCCGCACACTGCTGCCATCTCTGGATGCGATTCAAGGTATTTAATCTGCCTGGTAATTCTTCCTTCAAACATCCTGTCATCAGAGGCAAAGGTAGAGATATACTCTCCTCCGGAAAGTGAGAACAGTTCGTTGTAGGTAGCTATAAGACCACGGTTTTCCCGGCAGATGAGTTTGAAACCGTACCTGGGCTGAAGATTTCGAAGGATCACCGGAGAGTTGTCCGTTGAGCCATCATCAATTACTATCAGCTCCAGGTTTTCATGATTTTGGGAGACAATTGATTCAATGCATTCGGTGATGTAATCCTGATGATTATAGGAGGCAAGAAGTATTGATATCTGGGGGGCCATTGAACTGATTCTCCTGAAAAAATAGATAGCTTCTTTAGCCAACTGTCTTTGGACGTTTATTATTCTTGCTTATCGGTCTGCTTTAACAATAACATACTGTTATGGTACTTGCAATCAATGCAAATGTTTTTGCCGTACTGCTTTGTCTTCCTTGTTACCTGCTTGTGAAGATCTACATCTTTAATTGCGGCTATATCACCCAGGGATTGATAGCTATCGGGGCACATGAAAAATGAGCCGGATCTGTTTATAAAGATGCTTAGTCCCTTTAGTCTGCACTTGCTGCTTACTACTGCTGTCCAGAATTTACGGAAAGCATAAATGAGATATTCACTCTTGTTTTTGTTTATGCTCAGGCCGGACAAAACAGTTGAAACCTTCCCAAAACTCTTTAAATGGGGATAATCAAAAAACTTTCCATTGCTTCGGATTGTTTTTTTAACACTCCTTATTATCACGGCTGATTCCGGTGCATCCGGAGAAATATACTCTTCATCCTGAATGTGCTGGCTTTGCGGCAGAAACCACAGAAGCCGCAATCCGTCTGCACCCGCACTGCATATCCATTCGGCAAGCTGCTGCAAGTGGGTAATTGTCGATTTCATCACAACTGCATTGATGATTACCCGGGGATATTTCCGCTTTCCCCGCAACCTGATAAACTCCTCAACATTGTTCATCACACGTCCAACTGAATCCGCCTTTTCAAGTCCGGTAATCCGGTTGTAGAGGACAGAGTCTGTTGTGTCTATGGATACTGCCACCGATGTAATCCCTGCATCAATGATGCTTTTACTGTTTTTTTCATTGAGAGCCCAGCCATTGGTAATTATCGTAGCATCAGATGTGGTTACCTCTCTTTTAACCAGGTCCATTATTTCAGTAAAACGGGGGTGGATAAGCGGCTCTCCGGCACAGGAGAGGTAAATGTGCCAGCAGTTTTTATTCAGATAGGGGAGGAGCTCTTCCAGAAGATCTAAATCCATAGGGATGTCAGGGCCTTTTTCATCGTGGTTGGCCCAGCAGTAAAAACAGTTGTAGTTGCACCGAAGATCAAGGTCCATTCTGGCGTCGTAAAGGCGTGGAAGTTTCAATGCTCTCTCTCCAGGAATATCCGTATTAAACCGATTTATGTAACATATAGGTCAAAATACTATTTAGCCCTCTTGGAGAGCCAGTTAGGGGCAGAAGTATAGGGGCAGAAGTATAAAGGTTAAGGAATGATCCATACGATAACTGATAGGTAGTACACTCTGCTCACCCTGAGCTCCTGGTCGGAGGGTTCCATTCAACCTTTGAACCTTTGGGTGTAGTGCAGGAGCCCTTTGACTCCGTCGGACGTTCGCTTACGTGTGAGCGGAGCATGAAACAGGACTTATCGTAACACCCCTTGGTATATAGAGGGGACGGGCTGCTTTTTTGCCTGTTGCGGCACGGTGGACGGATAGCTTTATTGCTTAAATAGCGAACGCAGCCAGAAAATTGTTGTACTGCAGAAAAGTCGACTGCGAGGCCGAGGTCGCCCGCGACGCTGATGTGAAAGGGGATACTTTCAGGGCAAAAAAAAAGAGAGAACCCGAAAGTTCTCTCTTCCCCCAGGCTTGCGCCTGTATCCCATCATCAACACACACATCTGCCATTTGCATGACAGAACACCTGTCGTTATAAATAGCAACATGCGTGCCAAACATTAGTGCCCTTATTCACCCCTTATATGAACATTCGTGCGGGTAGCAGTGTTAACAAAATTCCCTTATCGGTAAAATTTACCGTTTTGTGGATTTATTCCTCGGGTCGGTGACATCGATTACCTGCCACCCAAGACGGGCGGAGTAACTTCTAAGCCGTGAGTCGGGGTTAACAGCCACCGGATTTTCCACTGCATTAAGCACATAGCGGTCAGAAAACATGTTGGCATAGAGCCAGGTGTGATTTCTGTCAAATCTGAAACGGCTTTTCAAATCACTCAACACTTCAAGCTTACCCATCCCGTAGGGAAGTATCCCATCAATCCTCCCTGTGTATTGCTTATTCCTACTCTCAAGAGTTGCTGCACGGTAGCCGTCAAACTCAAGTTCACGCACAAAACTGGCTGCAATTATATCAAGTGTACCGGTGAGCAGAATCAGCTGATGCCCCTTCTCACGGTGCTCCTCTATAACCCCTTTCATCTCAGGAAACATCATACCCCTTATACGTGGCTGAAAATAGTCGTGGGCAACCTGCTCAAACTTATCTACCGATTTATTGCGCAAATACCCCTTATTGGCCCTGATCATGTCATGAAGATTCCCCTTGGCACTCCACATGGCGCCAAGCACCTGGAAAATATTCTTTACGCTCAGAGCACCCGATTTCAGCAAGTAGAAAAAGAACGTACTCTCAGCACTGGTATTGGGGATAAGAGTGCCATCCAGATCAAATATTGCTGCCTGTCTCGGTTGAAATACCAAATACTGCCCCCTTTACTAATTTTCCACTCAAGAGTAAAAAAAAACAAAAACCATACCATTAGCCCCGGAATACCACTCATAAAAATGGTTCATTGCTGCTTAACCTCCCCCTCGCTAACTCAAAAGTCCTAAAAGGACCTTACACCCTATGCTAAACACCCCTCTTTACATAGTACCCTCTCTGGATAAGCAAAACGGAAGGGCGGTTAAAAGTATTCGGTTCGAACAGATCAAAGATGCCGGCGATTCCGTGAGATACGGTGAATTCCTATCCCTCGTCAGCATATCACCTTCAATGCCTTGGGGGCAATACCGTACGCAACCGGTGTGTGACCAAAAGGCTCTCCATCGATGTGTACAAGATGTCGCCCTCCTCCGTTGACATACACACTTTTACTCCTGTAATATTCCACCCCCTCTGATCTGCTTAGCTCCCCTTTGCTGATATCACGCATGTAGCCAAAAAAGCTGAGAAGGTTTCTTCTCCTGAATAATACAACATCCAGAAAACCATCATCGATCCTTGCTTCAGGGGTGATCGAAATGTTGGCACTGTAGTATCTGCCGTTTCCAATAATGACCGTATACCCTTTGGTATTTATCTGTTTGCCGTCACTCTCTATCATCACATTTACATTCTTAAACGGGTAGCGCGGCAGATTCAATAGCCCGGTAAGGATATATGCTGCAGCACCCAGGCTCTTTTTTAACCTGCTGTCTGCAACCCTTATCACAAAGGCATCAAAACCTATCCCCGAAAGACAGACGAAATAACGCTTGTCCGCTTTGCCAAGGTCAATTCTACAGCTCCTTCCTTCAGCCAAAAGCTGGCAGGATGCGCGAAGCCCCGTAGGAATTTGCAGCTGCATAGCATATAGATTAACCGTCCCAAGCGGTATCACCCCAAAAGCCGTATTGCCCCAAGCCATGCCGTTTATAACGGCATTGATCGTCCCATCACCTCCGGCCGCTATAACAAGATCGTACCCTTCACAAACAGATCTGCGGGCTGTCGCTTCTGCATCTGCTGCACTTTTGCCAATACTGATCTGCGGGTCTATCCCATACTCATTAAGATAGCCGGTGATTATAGCTGCAGGACTTTTAGTGTTGGAAACTTTGTCAAGCACGCGCTTTCTTAAACCCAACAACTTCTGAAACACACCCGGTAATTTCACCCCCTGACCTGACCTGGGATTCATAATCAACATTACTTTTTTAAATGGTGGGTGATAGGGCTCCGGAAGCGTTTTGCGGGCATACTGTAAGTCATGCAAAGAGTGTATACAAAGTGTGACTTTGGGATCACAGGATTCAAAAAAGTCCATTTTAAGAGCAGTCCTTTCCAGCACCGATACTTCAAGGGCTGCAACTGCCGGAAGAAGAACCCCTGAACCCGTGAGGATACCCTTGTTGCGGTTGAGCTGACGGAGTTTATGCATCGCTGCAGGAATCATCCTGAGATTTTTTACAAACGAAACTACTCCCGGTATTATCATCCTGTTTTCCCACTCTATGCTGGAACTCTCTGGTGCAAGGGGTGGGTATGTTTCGGGTGCGATGAAGGGGATACCCATATCTGCCGATGATCTTTCAAAATCAGCTATCAAATTTTCGATTGTTGTTGGGCTCAGGTACACGGCTTCGGCTGGCAAAATGATGTACCCCCTGGAATTGTTCTCACTGGCATAAAGATTACTCAGGGTTGCAAGGGGAGGGGAGAGGAGTCTGTTGATATGTCTGGTGCTTAAGAGCTCATTGAGTGCTTCGGGGCCGATTACCGTTATTTGATCAATACACCTGCAATGGTGCAGTGCATCAACCACCCAGTCCAGCAAGGGTTTTCCGTGCAGGGGGACAAGTGCTGAATGGCTCAGAAGAGGATCTTCACTAAGCTCGCCTGAACAGTCAAATGCCATAACTATGGCATCATAGGTAACTGATTCTGAATTTTTCTGTTTAACCATAGTCAAATAAAATCCTGCCCAACCGGGAAAGGCTCTTTTTTATGTCTGCACCCTCTCCAAGCACCGGTTTCCAGAGATCCCCCCTTTTTTGTACTCGGCTCAGAGTTGTCCTTATTGTGAACTTGCTGGGGTCCAGTTTATCGGTTACCTCTTGCCATAAAAGCGGGGTAGAGACCGTGGCTCCGTTTCTGGGACGAACCGAATACACAGTTGCCATAGTTTTACCCCTGCTGTTTTGCAGATAATCAAGATAGACTCTGCCCCTTCTGTGTGCAGGGCTCCGTTGAATAGTTGTGATATCGGGTAGTTTTTTATTGATTGCATGGCAGCAGAGCATTGCGAACTGGCGCACCTGTTCATAATGATACGCTGCATTGAGAGGAACAAAAATGTGAAGCCCGGTTGCTCCGCTGGTCTTTATGTAACTGGCTGCACCGATCTGATTACACAGGGAGTTGAACGCCCAAGCCGTCCGCACCACTTGAGAGAATGGAATTTGGAGCGGATCAAGATCAATAACCATGTAGTCGGGGAAATCATACCTGCCGCGTCTGGATAGCCAGGGATTGATCTCTATAGTGCCTAAATTTACTATGTAAATCAGCGATGCTTCATTTTGACAAAGCATGTAACGGACACTTTCCGCCGACGACTCCTCACTTGCCACCCGTTCGGTTTCAATCCACTCAGGAGTCGTTTCAATGTTCTTATGAAAGAACTCCTTTCCCCCGATCCCATCGGGAAAACGGTGAAGCGATTGAGGGCGGTCAACTAAATGGGGCAGAATCCAGGGAGCTATTTCGCGGTAGTATTCAATCACCTCACCCTTTGAAATACCGTCCCGGGGAAAGTAGATCTTATCTGTATTGGTTAAAATAACGGTGTTGCCACCCACCTCTACTCTGCTCTCCCAGACCTTTACAGAAAAGCGCTGTTTGTCAGTTTCAGCCCGCTCCCTTCTAACGGCATGCGCGTCTTTATCCTCTCTGAACCCAAGAAAAACCGGATGGCGCATAACACCTGCTTGTGTCCACTCCGTAAAACGCACCACGCATACTAAACATGGCTGCACCCATCTGATCCCCTCTTTTGGATCGGGGGGGGTAAAAAACGGAGAGTCACTGGCTGAGATCTCATCAAGCCGTTTACGAATCTCCACAAGCTCTTCACTTTTGAATCCACTGCCAACAGTACCACAATATATCAACTTACCTGATTCATACACCCCCACTAGCAGTGACCGGAAGCTGTTTTCGCTTTTATCTGCAATGGTAAAGCCTCCTACAACCATCTCCTGCTGATTTACAACCTTTATTTTGTTCCAGGATCTGCTTCTTGTGCCGGGAGTATAAAGGCTGGAACCATCCTTGGCGATTATCCCTTCAACTCCAAATTTGCTTGCCTTCTCATAAAACACTCTTCCTCTCTGTTCTATATGATTGCTGAATTTTATGTGCCTCAGGGATGAGGGGAGAACAGACCGGAGGATGAATTTCCTGGTCGCAAGGGGAAGGCCGGTAAGGTCGAACCCCTCATAGTAGAGCAGGTCGAAAACGTAATACACCACCGTTCCGGATCCTGTCCGGCGGTAATTCTGAAGCTGTGAAAAATCTGAGCGACCCTTGTTGTCTGTAACCACAATCTCACCATCAAAAACTGCCTCAAAGCTGATCTCTTTGAGCTCTTTTGCAACGGGAGGGTAGAAGGCCAGAAAATCGTTGCCGTTGCGGGAGTAGAGCTTTGTCTCCTTACCCAGACACTCGGCAATGGCCCGGTAGCCGTCCCATTTGATCTCAAAAACCCACCCCCGCTTATCAAAAGGGCGCTCCACCAGCACCGGAAGCATCGGTTTCACCGGGCCCTCAAAGCGCTTTTTGGTCCCCTGTCTATACACTGAAGAGAGTGTTTTTTCTTGTGCGCCCATCTGGTTTTATTCTTTCGGCCTCGCGGTTTTTTCCTGGTTTTCTTTTTTGGGTCTGAGTGTTTGATAGAGAAAAAGAGGTCTGTTCCGAGTCCCTGTCCCTTGGCCTGGGAGTGAAGAGAGAAGAAGGGATAGACGAGCTTGTTCCCTTCCGAAAGTCCCCCTTCGGAGGATTTAGGGCATAGGTGATAAGTTAAGGCCCGTTTCATAATCCGCTCACCCTGCCTGTCCTGAGCTCCTTGTCGAAGGGAGCGAAGGTCCGCCGGAGTCGAAGGGTTCCTGCACTACTTCAAAAAAGAAACAGGAACCCTTCGACTAGGAGCTGCTATGATGAAAATCAACCTTTT
>SKJJ01000023.1 GCA_007115975.1 Chitinispirillum sp. | reverse complement strand
TCCACGTTTTCCTTTTTACAGGCTTTTGTATAGATTTTCTCTATTGTTCGCTTTGACAGGTGTTTTCCCGGCGTATAACCTTCAAACAGAAATAGCGTGCCGCAATCAGTTTCCAGCCAACATCCGCAATTACCCCCAAAACCAAATAATTCTATCGGCAGATGTGATTTTCGTTGAACGAAGCCGGGCGATTGCATAATATTTACATATCATAGAGAAAATTGAATATCCTGTTCTCTTGCCAAACTACCATTACTAAGTATAGTATTGGCTTTTACAGAGTGGGAAATACGGGCAGGAAATACTATAAAACATGCAGTGAGCCTGTGTATCGTTATGAAAATGGCTGAAAATAACCGGTTTTAGAGATAGGATGCCCTGCCGCTTTAAAAAAAACGATCGCTTCGGTACGACACGAATTGCCTATCCCACTATCCGCTCACTCACCGCTCTGAACAGCACCTATCCAGAAGTTTCACCATTTGCGAGCCGAAATTCTCTACATCAAGCAGCTCCTCGCTGCCGGTTCTCATATCCTTTACCCTGACTTTTCCCTGCTCATTCTCCTCTTTACCCAGAAAAAGGGCATAGCGTACTCCCGCGGCATTGGCAGCCTTGAGTTGTTTGGTCATGTTCATCTTCTCTTTAAGGGCAAATTCACACCGTATGCCCTTCTCTCTCAACTGTCGTGCTGTAGCTATTCTCTGATCATAGGCCACATCATCTGAAGTAATGATAAACAGATCACTTCTGGGAGGATCGGGTGGCATGAGGCTTTTCTCTTTCAACAGCTCAGCCAGCACCACATCCCCAGCAGCAAAGCCAACCGCAGGGGTTGGCGGACCGCCATAGAGTTTAATGAGGTTGTCGTATCTGCCTCCGCCGGCAATGGCTCTCATGCTCTTATTGGCATCAAAAAGCTCAAACACGATACCCGTATAGTATGCAAGTCCCCTGACAACACCAATATCAAAGACCACATAGTCATCAAAGCCGTATGATGTTAAAAGATCAAAAAGGTGTTGCAGGTTTTCGATTGAATCGAGCTGTTTACCGCAGCAGTTGCTGATTTTTTCCAGTGAGTTCATGGAGAAGATGTTTTTGATGTTGTGCCGTGTATCGGTGTCCGGAATAATCTTCTCCATCTCGGCATCATAATTTTCAGGTGGCACTTTGTGTTTTTTATCCAGCAGGGCATAGAGCTTCTGGTGATCTTCTCTGGGGAGTCCGTAGTGTTCAAAGAGCTCCTCAAGCAGAGTTCGGTTTGAAATTCTCACCTTGAAATCATCGGCGGTCAGCCCCAGATCTTTCATCATATCGATTGCTGCGGCAATAAGCTCCGCATCAGCACTTACCTCTTCAATACCGATAATATCCATATTGAGTTGAAAAAATTCTCTGAGCCTCCCTTTTTGCATCTTTTCATACCTGAAAAGTCGGGGGATGGAGAACCATCGCAGCGGTTTTTTCAAGGTGGTGCCCTTTGCTGCGACCATTCTTGCGAGGGTAGGGGTGAGCTCGGGGCGCAGTGCGATTTCACGTTCCGCCTTGTCTTTAAAGGCGTAGAGTTGTTTTTCGATCTCATCACCTGACTTTTTCCTGTACACATCAAGATGCTCAAACATGGGGCCCTCGAACTGTTCAAACCCATATTTGCGGCTTGTTTTGGTCCAGGAATCAAAGATGTGTTGCTGAATTGCCATGATTTGGGGGTAAAAGTCACGGGTGCCTTTGGGGCCGGATGGAACTGCCATTGTTTGGTCCTTTTTGAAAGATTTTGTTTGGTCAAGTATCGGGCACAACAGCTCTTAGTAGCCTCAAATCGACTTCCACAAGGGTTATTGCAGGAGAAACAACCAACCATTGGTACTGAATAAGAGTCAGGAAAAAATAAATCTGGCTACCCATCCAGATCAAACTCTTTGAAGTTGGTCACTTTCCCTTTGAGCTGAGATAGTGCTCGAATTCTTCAATACTGGTGAAGAGAAACGAATAGGAGGGTTCATTGCCCTGTTTTTCGCACAGCTGACCATCCTCGGGGTATTCACGACAAATTGAAGGTCTTGCATTGTAGTCACCACACAGAAAATCGTTGGTGATATTGCGGCATGGTGTTTTAAATTCGAGGACCCAGCACTCGTTATGATCGATTGAGACCCACACGTCCCGGTGTAAGAGGTACCATCTGATTGTGTCGTACTCCTGAGGGGTTTCGGGGGTATCGATCTGTAGAGCAATATGTTTGCAACAGTAAGCGTCGCATTTTGTGCAGTTGTAGGGGGTGCTTTGGCTCATTATTAGTCCTTGGTATTTTGAAGCCTTGGAGGGCCAGGTTTTCAAATTGAGAATAGCGTAAGAAAAGGGATTGGTTTTAAGTGTAAAAACAAGCTAAATAATTGAAGGAATTAATTCAAGTGCCTATCGGGAAAACCGGACCGCTTTTTGCTCTCCCAAAGAGGAGGAAGAAAAAAGATAAATTACATAAATGATAGGGAGGTGCCATAATGGAGATTTCGGATCAGGGTTTTTCAGACTATTTTGAGGATTCCATGAAAATTCATGCGATCTGTGCTGATAGCGATTTCGGTGATGAGGAAGCACGGATTTTAACCTATATGCACTCAAAGGCTGTAGAGAGTGGAAGAGGGGTTGAGTATTTTTATAACCCTGCACCCGAAGATTCTGAGGCGTTGGAGATTATGCTTGGAAAGAAGTGTTCTTTAACGATCTCTCCCACAATGGCACTTGACCAGGAGGAGCAGGAGGCGGTGGATCTGATTTTTTCGGTTGCAGATCGTATAAACCAGCTAGATGGCCTTCTTGCCCGGGAGTGCGGACTTGAAAACCGGCTCAGCGGTGAGTTGCGTTCAAGGCTTAAGCTCTATAAATGCAGTAAATACCGCGACACAATGATAGAAGTCTATAAAGACCGTATTCAACCCAGTTTACCACTATACGACAGTGAAAAGATCGATCAGGCATTCAGACGTCATCAATCCCAAAAAGATCAATTTGAGCAGCAACTGTTGGAATCGGTCGGATTTAAAGCTCTGTAATTCAGGGTGTGCTTATTGTGTTAAGGTACCGAGCAAGGTCTGAGATTGGCTCTGCAGAGAGTTTCTCCGTATGGGCAAAAAGCTTCTCCAGCGCAACATTGTAAACGTACCAGGCCCCTGCCTTTATTTCAGATTCAAGCTGGCCGGGACTCCAGCCTGAGTAGCCAAGGAAAAATTTAACCGATGCGGGGTCGCTCTCTATGATTTGAGAAAAATCATCCCACTTACCCCCAAGATAGTAGCCGGGAAGTATCTCAAAGGCCCCCTCCGCGGCATTGTTGGTGATTTGAAGTATCTGGAGCTCCTCCTGTCGTACCGGGCCGCCCATAAAAATCTCCCGGTTCAACTGCAAACTGTTGAGCCCCTCAAAAATTTCTCCCAGAGGCATATGTGCCACTCGGTTGAGCACCAGTCCATAAGTTCCTTCACTATTATGGACACAGATCAACACCACAGAAGAGTCAAAGTTGGGATCTTTCAATGCTTCTCCTGACAACAGCACCGATCCGGCTTTGAGCCGTTTGAGATGGTCTTGGGTGTCAAAATACTCGTTCTCATCAAGCAGACTAGTCATCCATGTTCCATTCTTCGGGTTACGATTCAGGAATGTTGTAAATAATGGGTATGCACTTGATTATAAACGTCTCCGCTCACAAAGAGTAAGGCCTATTCTTTGTGGCCGTATCGAAGTTTCCTAATGCCCGATCACCATCAATGGGGAGCTGGAACCCTTCGGCTGGGAGCTCACTTCGGTACACTCTTTCCTCATCTCTTCTGTACCAGACCACTGCCGAGTGGGGCGCACGGTTACGGCAGGCGGGCGCAGGACGAAGTAGCGCCGGGTGAGCGGAAGGTGACCAATCAAGTGCCCATTTTTCAGTGACTATAACAAAAGCTCAAATTCATCGTATAAGCAGATCATTAAGCTGCATAAATCTTCGGGATAAACAGGTGACCATCTTGTGTACCCAGGGAGCAAGTTTTTGCATCTCCTGTTCAACGGATTTGCGATCAAGTATGCGTATTGTTGTGCCATCCTGCAGTGCTGTGACGGTTGCGGTCCGTGGTTCATTAGTAAAAATAGCCAGCTCTCCAACAATTTCATTCTTACCCAGTCTGGCAAGAACTTTTTTGGAGCCTTCTGACAATTTTGAAATCTCAACTTCACCTTCAAGAATAGAAAAAGCGTAGTTGCCGATATCACCCTCTTTGAAGAGTATTTGTCCCTTCTTGAATGATTTTTTAGCGAATGCCTGGCCGGAATTGTAAAAACTGTCAAAATCGATGAGTATCTCATGAAAACTGTGGTATCGGTCAAAGGTGTCTTTTTCCAGCATTTTGTCACAGATTTGTGAAAGCATTGAGGGCAACTCCGGACAAACTTCATTTACTTTGGGCGGTGAAAAGTCGCTTATTTTTTTTCTTGACGTTGTAAGGTCTTTTGCCGCAAAAGGGTGCCTCCCAGTCATGATTTCGTACAGTATGATCCCCATGGCAAAGATGTCTGAGGATGGGGATAACTGGTCGGTCTTGCCGTTTGCCTGCTCCGGAGAAATATACAGTGAATTTCCCGCAGTATATTCAACCTGTTCATCAACCTGTACATAGGGAACCATTTTTACTAACCTAAGAAACTCTTCATAGGGTTTGTTATCATAGAGGATTGCGTTTCCCCAATCCGTGATAGTTATCTCTCCGTAGTGGCCCAGGATAATATCCTCGGGATTGAGATCCAGGTGAATGACCCCCTTGTCGTGGACAAACGCCAGTGTTTCGCAGATTTTAGTAAAGCTGTTCAGAAGTTGTGAACGTGTTTTTGATTTTAACTCAGAGCGCAATGTCAGCCCTGGAATCAGATTCATTGTGTAACTGGGAAGACCGTTATTATCAATAAAAAGATCATATATGGTGACAATACCCGGATGATCGATATAGCTTATTAGTCTTGATTCATTGATAAATTTACGAACTGCATTTTGATCATCGATAAACTCTTTTCGCAGCTGTTTCATGGCCACAACACGATTGAGCAGAGAATCAAAACAACTAAAAACGTCTGTATAGGTCCCTTTACCAAGTGGCCCCATCAGATGATAGCGATCCCTTGGTTTTAATGAGTCAAGTAATTCGTCTTTTCGCAGGAAATGAAAAAAATTCATGTCAGTCCCTCTGGCTTGGTGATTTTTTTGCTGTTATCCTTGTAGTAAGATACAACTATTCACATGGAAAATAAAAATCGGAAAGAATATCATGACTCTTTTCTCTACTGCACTTGGAAAAAAAGTCGCATATATAGTGGTTGTATGTCTCTATTTTGTCTGCTCTGAGAATTTTTGCTGTGAAATGTTCACCCTCGTGAAACCCCTGCCCCATAAACTTCCATAACTCTTTCATTTTCCCAAGAAGATTTGGGGGCGCAAGGACGTTCTGATTGGCGAAAAAAAGCTCATCATGAAACGCTTTGATTCGATCGGTGCTCTCGTCCGTCGTACCTTTTCTAAATAGTTCCAGAAGATACGGGTAGCGCAGGATTCCTCTTCCGACCATATAGCCATGTAGGTCAGGAAACCGTTTTGATAGTATCTGCATGTCTGCTTTAGAACCGATGTCTCCATTGTAAATTAATTTGTGCCTGCATAGCCTGCTGCATTGCTCAAAATGATCAAGATCAACGGTCCCGCTATACATTTGATTACCCGTTCTGGGATGAATTATCAGCTCTCGTAGCGGATAATTGTTTAGTATGGGGATAATTTTTTGAAGTTCTGTGGGGTTCTTAAAGCCCAGGCGTGCTTTTATCGAAAGGCAAACAGAGAGACGTGGAACCGTTTGATCAAGAAACGATTCGATTATCTCAGCGTGGGGGAGTAGCCCGCTGCCCCTTCTTTTTCTGGTAATTAGAGGGGATGGGCAACCGAGATTCCAGTTTACACTTTTATAACCGGCATCAGACAGCATTTTGCAAAGCAGTACAAAACCATCACTGTCATTACCGATTATCTGAGGAACAAGCCGCCTGGTGTCATTCTGTTGGGGTAAAAGATCGCGAAAGTAGGTGGGCCGTACCTGGGTACCCTGTATTGTTGAGATAAAGGGGGCAACCATATAATTGAATGTGCCGAAATGCTTTTCAAAAACAGTGCGGAATATTCTGTCGGTTATACCCCGAAGAGGTGCAAGGTATAAATATTGTTCTGAGAAGCTGGATGGCAATTTTCTGCTCTCTTAAAAGTGAGACTTGATGCGGTAATACTACAAAGTAACATTTGCAGCGATTTTTTTAAATGAATAACTTGTTTTCCTTATACGCACGTTGGTTTATCACTCCCCTGAATAAGTATGGCTATTCAGCATTTCAGTACCCCTAAATCCAATAGTTATTATAGGTGATGGCTTGTTTCGGGAGAGTGAATCCACAACGGTACATCTATTGATTTAGGATGCATACGAATTGACCTTGCATTTGGATGTGGTGTCCCAACATGAAAGGCAGACCTGACGGAACATTATCTGATCCATGATTTTGAACAGAAAGGAATTATATTTAGTCCCAACTGTTTTCAATAGACCTATACGGAAAAATAGATGCTTACACCTGCCTATCCTCACACGACTGTTTTGAATACACAACTATCTGAGAAATGTACCCTTGGTTGCTGGGCCCTGGGTGGCAAGGGCTGGGGCCCACAGGATCCTGAAGTATCAATAAAAACTATAAAAGCGGCGTATGAGAGCGGCATTACACGCTTTGATACGGCACAATCCTATGGAAACGGCTATTCTGAGCAGCTTTTGGGAAGAGCGTTGAAGAATGTGCGTGACAGAGTGTTTATTGCAAGCAAAGCCGCATTCCGTCCCGGTGAAGCGATGCTCAAAGCCGTGGATATCAGTCTTAGAAGACTGAACACCGATTGTATTGACCTGTATTATATACACTGGCCCCAAAAGGGGGCAAATCTGGGTGAATGTGTGGACGGGCTTATGAGGGCAAGGGAGCAGGGGAAGATCAGGCATATAGGGGTAAGCAACTTCTCTGTGGAACAGATCAGGGAGGTCATGCGTGCAGCACCAATTCATGCACATCAGCTCTGTTACAATCTTCTGTGGCGCAGAGAGGAGAGAGAGGTTATCCCGTTTTGTTGTAAAAATGAGATCAAGGTTATCACCTACAGCACCATAGCCCAGGGGATACTTAGTGGGAAATTTAAGAGGGATATTTCATTTCCCCCCGGTGACCATCGTAAATCGACACTGTTTTTTGATCCGCAGGTGTGGCCCTTGGTGTATGAAACTGTTAACAGGTTTAAAACAGTTTCAGAACAAGCTAATCGTTCTCTTCTTGAGCTTGCCATACGCTGGGTTTGTGAGAACAGAGTTGTTTCATCAGTCATTGTGGGCGCCAGAAATGTCAATCAGGTTAGAGACCTCGTCAATTGCTTCGGCCAGCCGGTTGAAAGGCAGGTACTGGAGCAGCTACAGCGGATTTCTGGTGAGCTGAGCGCGGAAATGGCTGATGAAGGCAATATTTTTCGGTACTATCCCTGAGATGATACCCACGTTCCGGGATTAAAAGAAAAACTTGGTTCCAAATGCAATAAGCTGATCTTTACTGTGAAAGGGGCGGGTATTGGGAAATTCATTGACATAGTCCAAATATAACGAGAACCCGTTTCTGAATTTGTGAACGGATGCTTCGATGTCAAACCGTTGTGACCAGAAAAACTCCCCGTTACTGTCTGTATCAAGGTGTGTCTTGTGGCCGGTGGTAACCAGTAAGAAGTTGTTTTTGTAGGCAGCATATCTGATTATTATGTGTGAGCCGGTTTTCAGGTTGTTCCCCCCGGAAAGAATCGATGGTCTGGTGTTGCCAAATTGTGTCAGGTAATACCCCAGGGACACCTCCCAGCTGAGCCGGTCAAAAAAGCCTGTTAGATCGGGGTTGTGATTGTATCCGTGGAAATTACCTGGCCTGTTCACTGATCCAACTGAAATAAAGGGTCTGTTCCAGTAGATGCTTGGCCTGGTTTTCCTGTCTACCTGATGATGACATCGGTGGTCAAGGCCGAAACGAATGTTAAGATTATCATGGCGTAGTTCTAAAAAAGGTGAAAGGGCATAACCCACATCTCTTGGATCAAAAACGATGTCCTCGTATTGTTTTCCCATTCCAAGATTGTTCATATAGAATGCTCCCATAAAAACCTGTTCTCTCCAGGAGAGAATCATCCCTTCAAAATATAAATATGCTCCCACCAGGTATTTCGCCTTCATGGAGCTGTCTTTTTGGTTCATAAACCAGGGTACATCGAGTTCGAAATAGTACTCTGGAAGAACATCAATTTCAGAGAACAAATGGCTCATTTTGTCCTTAAATGTATCTTCTGCAAAGGAGGTCGTGGGCAGTAAGAGAAGAGTTACATAGAGCAGTGGGATGAATCTGCGAGATATGCTTTTGACCATTAGTGCCTGCCTTAAGAGAAAATTATTTGATCCAACTATTTTTTGGGTGAATCCTTAAAATATTCTCAAAGATGATCACACGGCAAGTAATTAAAGAGTATGCGGATATTTTGTAGCCATTTATGACCTGAACGAAAGTCAGTCTAGGTTCAAAACGCGCAAGAGCACAGAGGATGGCTGATTGTTGGTGGGCTCTGGGCAGTACTAATCCCTGCGCAGTAATTGCTGTGCAAGTTCAACGATAAATTGACATAATTGCAGCAC
>SKJJ01000008.1 GCA_007115975.1 Chitinispirillum sp. | reverse complement strand
TTGTTGACCCCGTTCCAATTTTCATCGGGGGGATTGATACTGTACTGCTCACAAAGAGCGAGAAATTTCAAGGAGGGAGAGATACCTCCTTTTGTAAAATTTCTGTTTGGTTCAAGTTCATGAGATTTGCTGAAAAGCTCTGCAGCTTTTTTCCACTCTCTTTTATAAAACAGCTCCAACCCTTCAGCATAAAGGGGAAGCATCTGGGAGTATGTTCCCTCAAGCTGCCCCTTCTGGGCTATGAGTTCATAAATTACAACAGGTTCAGACTTTCCGACAACTGTAATCATATCGAGCTTACGGGTCTCGAACAGGTTATCGGTCATCTCAAGGGTCTTCTCACTTATCATTGTGTAGACCCCGTACTGCTTTGCCGCACTCTCAAGGCGTGCCGCCAGATTCACCGCATCTCCCATCATGGTGTAGTTCATTCTCGTCGCAGAGCCCATATTACCGGTTGTTATAACCCCGGAGTTGATTCCTATTCTCATCCGCATCTCTTTAACAATCTGGGGCCACTTGTCTCCCTCACTTTTCCACTTTTCACGCAACTGTGCCAGACCCTGCTGCATCTTTATCGCAGCATTGCACGCCTGCACGGCGTGATCGGGCATCTCCATCGGTGCCCCGAAAAAGGCGATTATCGCATCACCCTCATACTTATCCAATGTACCAAAATGGTCGAGAAGAATATCGGTCATCACGGTCAGATACTCATTTAACAGCTCAACCAGACGGGTTGGTGAACCAAGCTTCTCTGAAAAGGTGGAAAATCCCTCTATATCGGTGAAATAGGCACTCCGCACCCCCTCATCACCACCAAGACGGGGACTCTGCTTATTCTTATACATAGCATCAATAAGCTCAGGAGAAAGATACTGCTTAAAGGTGCTTTGCAGAAACTTCCGGTCTTTCTCCTCTGTCATGTACCGGTACACCATCACTGCCGTATAGGTGAACAGTATTACCAGCACGGGCCGTGCCACCTCTATCCATAAAAGCTCAGTCTGAAAAATGGTAATCGAAAAGATGAGATAGCTGAATGCAAACAGAACAGAAAACACCCCTCCCCACACAGGCTTGATGGAGAGAGCCACCAGACCGATGACCAGACCAATTAAAAACAGAACCAGAAAATCGTGAAAAGATGAAAGCCGCCTGATAAAGGTATTGGTAAGAAATGAGTTTAAAAGGGATGCGTGCACCTCCATTGCCGGATAGTGCCTCTGGTGAGATACCGGCTGAATATCAAACAGTGACGGAGCACTTGAGCCAACTATGTAAATCTTTCCCTCAAGAGACCCCTGAACACGGTTCTCCATTATGTCATAAAAACTATAGTAGGGAAACGGCACCCGTGATGGACCAAAGAAGGTGACTATATGGCCATTGTGTTTGGTGAGAGGCACTTTCACCTTTTCGCCGAAATCCTTGCGGCTCCCCGGCTCCATGCTCTGGAACTGCTCCCACCCCCCTTCACACAACTGCTGCACCGTCTCTGCGCGCAGAACCGGAATGGTTGTAACAAATGAATCCCCCGGGCGGGTTACTCTGAAATCATGCAGCACCAGCTCCCTTTTCCCCTTTTGAATCCCCACAAAGTCCTCCGGTACGAGCTTTGAAAGTGTCATGAGATCAAAAGAGCTTACCCACCAGAGTTCATCTTCATAGGAGATCATCCACTCCGCTTCATACTCCCGCTCAATAAGCACCTCATCGCTCAGCGCTGCCTGCTCCCCTATTTCCAAACTGTTGAGCTGATCCATATCGATAGCGAGCAGTGGTTCGGAAACAGCCGCAGGAAGCGGCCCGGTGGAGCGCAACTCAACGCTTATCTGCCCGTTATCACCACGTTTTGCCGAGACAAAGCAGCTTATGTCAACCCGGTCTCCTGAAGAGATAGAAAGTACCTCTGCGGAGCGCTTGGTGAGCAGCCGTATCTGCGCAGGGGTTATACCGGGATACGAAAAACGCAAGGCACCACTGCTGTCCTTAAACGCCTTGAAAGGTGTTCCGATGTCGATATAACGGCTGGGCACAAAATTGATCTCCTCATCGGGTGTTGCAAACAGCGTTATCGCCGCGCGAAGGCTGACCGGCAGATAGACCGGATCAAAATCCCTGTAACGGTAGAGCAGCGGTATCTCGCGTATCACACCATCGTCATTTGGAATAACAATAATATGACCTATGTCCCGTGCATTCTGAGCCAGATCCGGATAGGTACCATCAATGACATCCTTACTGTGTATGATACGGTCACGTTTATCCGGGGGCAGATAGAGTGCCGATGAGGGGCTCAGGGAGTCGTGCCACGCCAGAGTCATTCGGTCTGCAATCTGTGAGAGGGCAAACTGCGGGTATTCACTCTCATCGGACAAAAGAAGTCCCATGTACACCCTTGCGGACTGCCTGATGGCATCAACCATAAGACTGTCGTAATTAACCGCTGTGAGCAGGGGGTATGTTAACTGTTTAATGCTTCTCTCTATATCTGGAGAGAACTCTGCAGCTCTCTGGAGAATACTTTCGAGCCGGGCCCGGTGGGTGGTATCTTCGGGGGAGGAGAAGAGAACGTCATAGATAATGGCACTCGGAAAGTGTGAGGAGAGGGTGTTTATCATTTTAGCCTGATAGGAGCGGTCCCAGTTCCAGTACACTCCAAGCCGGTTCATACTTCTGTCATCTATATCGACAAAATGTATGCCGTAATTTTGCTGTAGTATCTGATTTTTCTGTTCATCATCCATATCCAGAAACTTTAACCGGTACCTGAAATAGTAGGTCACGTTTTCCAGCCTGTCCACAAGATCCCCAAATACCACACTGATCAGCAGTGCTAAAAACAGGGATAGAAGGAGTGCCATGCCACAATGTTTGGCAAGTTTTTTGATATTATCCATAGCAGATACCTTTTTTTAAGCCCAAAAAGTGCAGTTACCTATTACTATATAATTTACGAGCCAATTTGACAAGCTCAGAAAATTGTTCCGAGATTTTTTATCACAGCACCCCCGATTTGAAAAAAAGCGGGGCATAAGTGATTTTTACCTGTTGACTGTGCTCTAACACTTCAGACCTCTACGGACAAGGATCACTCATGAATCCTGCAACTATACTGACAGCATCACGTGTTGCCATAGCACCACTGTTTGCCTATTTCTTTGTTACCGGTTACCCCACCGCACAGACCGGCTGGCTATGGATCTGTCTCATACTGGCGGCACTCATCGAACTCTCCGATCTCTTTGACGGAATGGTTGCCAGAGGCAGGGGAGAAGTCACCGATTTCGGCAAAGTGTTCGACCCGGTGGCAGACAGCGTCTCACGACAGACCATATTTATCTCCTTTATGGTTTCAGGGATAATCCCTCTCTGGATGTACCTTATCTTTTTCTACAGAGACGCCTTCCTTCAACTGCTTCGTATTGTCTGCGCATCAAGCGGCATGGTCCTTGCCGCCCGAAAATCGGGAAAAGCAAAAGCCGTTCTTCAGGGAATCGCAACATTTGCCGTGCTCCTTGCCCTGCTGCTTATTCGCTTTGAGGTGCAGTGGATGCCAACGGAGATCATGGGTCTTCACCCCGGGTTCTGGATCATGCTCTTTCCGGCCATTTTTACACTGCTTTCGGTTATCGACTATGTTATTCCCAACAGAAAACTGATTGTTACTATGATGAAACCAAAGTAGGATGGAAGAGAATGGTGATTGTATCACTGCTATAAAGTGCACCGGGAGACAGGTTGCAGTAGGTAGGACCTGATAGTGACAGACAGTACCCTTGTCCCTGGCGGGTTTAAACACGGTCCCCGGAAGCGGGAGGGATAAATGCGCTAAAAACATGGCATATTACTATGAGGGCTGCTTTATCTGCGATAATGATACTGCCTTACAGGTTTACCAACCCGTTTAACACCAGATTCTGGCTGTAAAAAATACAATCTCCACCTTTTAAAAAACGACCCTGACCCCCACACCTCCCGTTATATCAAACCCCGATTCAGGAATAACCTCTACCACAGGAGCGATCTCCAGAAAAAGACTCAGGGGAACATCCTCAAAGAGATAGGTAATACCAATGGGTACTCGTGCACCGATCGCAACGTCATCTCTCAGGTAAAAAACAGGGCCAAGCCCCAGATAGACCGGAAAGGTGTCGCGGTCAACATCAATGTAAAAGAGATGGTACAACAGAGAGGCGTGGATTTCGAAACTACCGTTATCGGCGAAAGACCAGGCTAAGGCGGCATCAAAGGCGGCAAGCCTGCTCACCCAGTATTTGGCACTGAGACCAGTCGGTTGACCAATTATCACCCCCGCTTCGTAACGGGGAACCCTTGTGGGCAACTCCTGGGCTGAGATACTCCATGCTAAAATGATTAGGATTATTGCTGCAACTGTTCTTTTCATAGGACCTCTCCGGCTGATTGTTTATCCGTTTCCCTCTATTCCTAAATGAGAGCAAAAAAAATGCCTCCAACCTAACAGTTTACCTGCCCACCTTGAGATATATCGGTTTTATATCTATTTTTTAACCTGTACGCTCTTTCTATCCTTAACTCTTATCAAAAGCCCGGAGCTAACATCCAATGAAATCCTTTCTGGTCAAGGGTAATGCAAAACTTTCCGGCTGTATATCGGTAACCGGAAATAAAAATGAGGCTCTGCCGGTTATTGCTGCGTCCCTGCTGTGCAGTGAAAAAGTGACCCTGCAGAATGTACCCGATATCGGTGATGTCAATAATATGCTGCTCATAGCGAAAAAGCTTGGAGCCGATATTTCAGATCTTCTGGACAACTCCCTTACAGTTGCATCCCCCGGTATTGTCACCTCCGAGCTGCCGGTAAAACTCTCCTCAACCATAAGAGCATCAGTGCTGTTTGCATCCAGCCTTCTTGTACGTACCGGCAGAGCAGTTATAACCGAGCCAGGAGGCGATCTTATCGGCAGAAGACGCCTCGATACACACTTTTTGGTATTCAAAGCACTTGGCGCGACCCTTGAAACAGAGGTCCACTCCTCCTCCGATATCACCCGGGAGGTGCGCTACATTCTCCAAGCACCCAAGGGGGGGCTTAGGGGAGCAGATATCTATCTTGATGAAGCATCGGTTACCGCCACCGAAAATGCCCTCATTGCCGCAGCCGGAGCAAAGGGAGTAACGGTTATCGCAAACGCTGCTTCCGAACCGCACATACAGGGGTTGTGCCGATTTCTGTGCAATATGGGTGTAACCATCCAAGGAACAGGCTCTAATCTGCTTACCGTCCATGGAACCAACCACTTCGCCCCCTCAACTCACCAGATCGGGGGCGACTATATAGAAGCGGGCTCATTTATAGGCCTGGCTGCTGCAACAGGATCCGATCTCACCATCTCTGGTGTGGACCCGGCAATAATGCGAATGATCCTTTTTCAGTTTGAAAGAATAGGGGTCGTGGTGGAAAAAAACATGACCCAAAAGACCATTCATGTCCCTGAAAATCAACCTCTTGCAATACGAAAAGATCTGGGCGGGGCGATCCCCCACCTGGAGGACAGCCCCTGGCCCGGCTTCCCTTCAGACCTTATGTCTATCCTGCTTGTTACCGCAACCCAGTCCCAGGGCACCTGTCTGATCCATGAAAAGATGTTTGAATCCAGACTCTTTTTTGTGGATAAACTCATACGCATGGGAGCACCGATTGTTCTGTGCGATCCACACAGGGCTGTAATTGCCGGAAAATCAAGCCTTTACGGCACCACTCTCTCCTCTCCCGACATCCGCGCCGGAATGGCTCTTTTGATTGCAGCCCTTGCAGCCCAGGGAAACAGCATCATTCACAACATAGAACAGATAGACCGGGGGTACGAGCAGATAGATACCAGACTCAATGCCCTCGGTGCGCAGATTAAAAGGATATAGGAAACATCTCATTTACTGGAAAATTTGGTTATGACTCAAGGCAAACAAAAAATATCGACCCTGTTCTGTAAACCCGCCCGACGTATCCTGTTTTTTCTCCCTGCTGTTACCCTGCTGCTCCTCTGTTGTGCTCCAACAATCAACCGGTACTACCCGGGCCGATTTTTTGAGCAGGACAATGTATACAAAAACAGACCTCTGCGCTTCACGTTGGCCTTTGAGGGGAACTGGAATATCCAAACCAGCATCGAACAGATGAGCAGAACCAACCGCAATTATGCAGTCGAACTGCACGAAAACGGTTTGGAGCTGCTCTTTGTGGGATCTACCGTTGAAGGATTTCACGGAACGCGGGCCATTGCGGCAAATTTCAACAAATCCGCCCTTGAACACGCTCTTCATATTCAGGATTTGAATGCCGCCTTTCTGGATAATGATTACGGTTTAGAGGACTTTTCTGACCAAAGGGAGATGATTCGCTGGATGTATGAAAAATCAGGGTTTCTCTTTACCGAATACTTTTTTACTCTTAACACCTACAACGTACGGGTGACGTTCTGGTCTCTGCCGGAGCATTTCGAAAATTTCATTGCAGTTTATGAAAGAATCATCGGCTCGCTGCAGGAGTTTTAGTTTTGAGGGCTCACGGTGGGGGAGGGGAAGTTTCTCACGGAGTACACAGAGATAGAAAAGGGGGTTGTTCAAAACCTTCGGGAAAACCTCTGAGAACCCATCCTAAAACTCCGTGTCCTCCACGCGAAACAAGCCACGCGTAACCCCTCAAGATTACACGCGGCCTGCTTTTCGGCACTCAAGTGTGCTGCTCAGTTACCTTCTATTGTTTTCATCACTATTTTCATACTCACCGTTATAGTCGTTATCTTTCTCACGCTCTCCATTCTCTTCATCTCCCCACATCCCATTGTCTTCGCCAAGCTCAATGCGGGTTGCCAGATTTCTGTCCGATTCTTCCACATACTCCACTATCACTTCTGTTCCTTCGGTGAGAACCATATCCTCCTGACCCTCAGGAATAACGGTCTGGTCATCCCAATAGATGGTATCCTCTCCAAAGGCATGCTCTACTATGAGCATCTGTTCATCTTCATCGACCATAGTAACTGTTCCCTCAACCTCGGTTGTATCTATTCCGTTGTCGTCATTCCATGGAACGCCGTTGCCATTGTCCTCGGGAGCTGTTCTTCCACCGGCAAAGACCAGGGTGAAAGCACAAAGAGTCATAAACAGTGCATTACGTGAAAACATAGTACTACCTCCTGAAAAATAGGGTTTCGATGGTCTTGGCGTATCGTCTTCTCATGCCCAACTGATACGCCCGCATGCTAAAGAGACAAACAAAAGCCATGCCATCTCCATACTATTGCGATTTTTAAGCTGTTTTAACCAATTGATAAAGAGCAACTTACAAAAAACAGTGTGCAGCTATTCTCTTTTTGGGGAAGTTGGAAAAGAGAGAGAGAAATACAGTCTGACAGTAGACGTACTTAGTACCGGAAACCAGATATAATCTGCATTCAACCAGCAACTCCCGCGAAACACCAGGACCCCTCACTATAACAATCGGGATTACACGCATAAACCCTTGAAATTAAGTTATATGCACCGTTATTTTGGAGACTGTAGTGAAGCAAGAGATATTCTCAGCGTACTTCTCTTCTATGATAAAAGTTGGATTTTTTCCACCTCTCAGGAGCGTAACACATTGAATCCAAATATTTAGCAACGAATTCGGCAGTTGCAAAATGTCCGTTTTTTCCGGAGATGCCAGCGCACTCTTTTTGCGTGCCAACAAGCATTCTACCCTAAAAACGCTCACCTCAGCTTAGAGGCGTAACGCACCACACACACCAGCCTCTCGCTCTCACGGTTATACAGTTCCCCACGGTACCCCCCGTAGCAGCGGTAGACAAAGAGCCCCGCCCTACGCACCGGTTCCAGCAGATCAAAAAGAGAGTGGGGATACTGGGTGTGGGACTCCCATCTGCCATCGGGGAACCGGAAAAGCACCGATGCTTTTTTCCACCTTTTATCGTAGCTCTTTTCCTGGATAAAACGGTAGCCATTGATATCCTCAAGAGAGGTTTCGCTATGCTGGTTTATATAAAGCCGTTCGGTTTTGGAGTCAAAAATAAAAAACCCCCCGGGTAAAAGAGCAGAGGAGACCATAAGAAAAAGCTGCTCCAACTGCTCTTTGTCCTGAAGATAGTTTATGGAGCCCAGGGTACAGGTTATGAGGCGGTACTCTCTTTGGGGACTTATCCTGCACATATCTCCCCGAAAGAAACGGGCACGGTGTACCCTGCGCTCCCTTGCCTCAAAAAGCATCTGCTCGGAGCGGTCCACTGCATCCACCCGATGTCCGTCTTGACACAATTTTTCAGCCAAAAGCCCGGTGCCGCACCCTATGTCAAGAACCCTGCAGCCACCTAAGTGCCGATCCCTGACAAGTCCGCTTACAAGAGGGTACACCTGCTCAATCCGGTGAGACCACAGATCATCGTAAAGACCCGCAAGCCGCTCATACTCCCTGAGACGCTTCATCTCTTCTCCCCCTACGCTACGTGTAGATGTGGCAGTACCGCTAATCCATTTACCCGCTCCTTGGCTTATAGGTGCCACAATCCGCGTGGTCTTCAACCACCACTACGTCTATCCCTGCGGCATTGCACTCAAAATCGCTGTTGTAGCTACAGCCTGAAACCTTGCATGCACCCACCCCACCAATCACATCATCGTACCCCCCCTTGCTCTCAGCCTTCTGAAACGTATCACAGCAGGGCTCTATGTCCCCTATTGTAATCGCCGGTGTATGACACAGCCCACCCTTGTTATAAATACAACTCATTGCCGCACACTTGTTCACTTTGGGAATCTCTTTTGACATGCACTCCTCCTTTTTAACATAGTTTTGTTTATCCCGTCCTGCAACTACCCGACAGGCCCTGTACCCCCTCAAACTTAAAAAAGCAAGAAACATGCCCTCCATCAACAAATCCCTCCATCAACAAATCCCTCCATCAACAAATC
>SKJJ01000236.1 GCA_007115975.1 Chitinispirillum sp. | reverse complement strand
GCGCTCGACAATAGCACCGTTTACCTCAACAACGACATGAGCCGGTTCTACAGAACGGGATTGAACAATATCAAGTACCGTTGCCCCATTATCTACCAAAGTTTCTATACCATTAAGAATAATTTTTTTTTCCACCACTTACACCAATCCTGAAGAATCTATCGAATATGAGCTCCCGGGGGAACCGACTCAACAATCCATGAATTGCCCCCGACAACCGCCCCCTTGCCTATAACTGTTTTCCCACCAAGGATAGTTGCATTTGCATAGATAATAACATCATCCTCGATATCCGGATGGCGTTTTTGCCCTTTTCTGGGCTTTCCATCCCTGTCAAAAGGTGATTTTGCACCTAAAGTGACCCCCTGGTAGATCTTTACATTTTTACCGATCCTACACGTTTCCCCGATTACCACGCCAGTGCCATGATCAATAAAGAAACTCTCCCCTATCTGAGCACCCGGATGAATATCGATGCCGGTGCGGGAATGAGCCCGTTCAGACATTATTCTGGGAATGATGGGCACATCGAGCTGATAAAGCATGTGTGCGATTCTGTAAGTTGCAATCGCCTCAACGTAGGGATAGCTGAGAATGATCTCATCGATATAATGAACAGCTGGGTCACCAAGTTCAGCAGACTTAATATCCGCTATAAGCATCTCTCTTATTATTGACAGTGCCTCGATAAGGTAAACAAGTGCACTATGCGCCCGGTCTTCACAGTTGCAGTCGTTGCACTTGTCACGAAGGCAACGATATTTAAAGACATCCCTTATCTGCTTGCCAAGCCTGAAAGTAATGTGCCTGAGCATATCAGCAAGATAGAAGTTCATATCCTCAGTACTGATTTTTTCTTTACTGTAGTAGCCAGGAAAGAGAACAGCAAGAATGTCATCCAAAATCTGATAGATATCTTCTCTGCCGGTAAGACTTATTGCATCATCAGCTCCAAGCCTCTCATTACCCGTGATACTCTCCTCCAGGCTGTTAACCACCTGTGGCAATTTATCATTCATCCACCTGGTCAGATCCATTTCCTACTCCTCAAATCAACCTCTGTTATTTAGTAAGGTTTCATGGATATATTTAATCCATTGTGAAAAGAACTCTATTCTGTGTGATCTCCAGGTGTTAACCGGATTTTTCATATCAAAGTTCTTGGGAGGCTCAACGTCTTTGCGCCCCCTTAACCTGTCTCTGTTGTACTCATCAATAAGACGCTGTGGCTCATATTCTGGATGTCCAAGATGTATCAGAAAGCGTTTGTCGGTACTTTCAAAAATGGTGTAGCCTGCACCTTCAGAACAGTAGGCAAGCAGGTGGAGCAGTCCCTTATCATGGTACTCTTCGATAACGCTATCGGAAATTCCGGCATGCCTGCTTTGAGCACACCAGAACTCATCATCCATCTCTCCGGTAACACTGTGTTCGCGATCCAGATTAAAGGTTTTATAAACCCCGAACACTTTTTTTTTGCAATCTTCCTTATCAATACCCAAAAATTTAGCCAAAGCCAATCCACCCCAGCATATACCGAGAGTAGAGATAACATTTGACTTTGCATAATGCAGAATACTCTTCACCTCTGGCCAGTATATCACCTCTTCAAACGGAATATCCTCAACCGGCGCACCGGTTACAATAAGTCCGTCAAGATCCTGTTTTTCAATCGCCTCTTCAAAAGGTACATAGAGCTTATCCAGGTGAAACTGATTGCTGCTGTTGTATTTGTGGGTTTTCAGACGAATCCATACCGGTTCAATCTGCAAAACCGATCTCCCCAACGGATGCAGAAGACTGAATTCGTACGTTTCAGCCTTGGGCATAATATTTAAAACCCCAATACGTAATGCACGAATATCTTCGCGCAAAGCCTCATCATGGGTAATGCACTGAATGTTGCTGCTCTTTAAAGCACCAGTTCCATGGTAATCATCGGGTAATACAATCGTCATTAATTCCAACCTCTTGATTTAAGCGCCACACCCAGTTGGGGTACCACGTGAAATAATCAAAAAAAACACATCCAGCAATACCATCCCACTCTATCCGGAAACAATCCACTGCCACGCTGGTTTTTTGGCGTTTACCCAAAACAGGATCGATTCCCACCTCACGGAGAGTAACGGATCACCATTCCATCGATTCACTCAGCAGAAACCCGATATCTCCTGGATCCCTAAAAATAATAAATTAACCCTGCTTTAGTTGTTATTAATGAAAAAGGGGTTCTAATAATTATATCCAGACAGAGCTACCAATCGTCTGCTCTTAACTTTTTCCACACTTCTGATCTAACCCAACTTTGGCACCTACTTATGCTTTAACCTTTCTATACCTGTCTATCACCTCTTTTTCATTACACAAAGGTAATTTGCGCATTGCAGAGTAGTTTAAGCATGAAATGACTCCGACGGGCACTACAAAAGATTTTTTACCAAATAATTGGCTAAATTTAATTAAATTCTTCATGTTGATTTACATTAGTTAGTTCTATTTTAACTATTGTGCGAAAGATGAGCTAACGGGTGAAACGCAACAGCAAACAGAGCTGTTTTTTATGCATACCGGTCCAATCGGCGTCGGGGTCTGCCCTGGCCCCGCAATCAGCCACTGTTTTTTCGACTGCTCAACCACCGTTTTGTTACAGCTAATGGGTCTTGGCAATAATGAACAGGGCCGCCCCGCCAAGGAGGGGGCGACCCTGTTTATAGTTACTGTCTTACTTATAACCTAAGAGTCCCCTACTACTACAACGGTGCGTGAGGCAGATAGATATTAAAATCAGCACCTTGCCCCGGATGACTATCAATACGTACAAACCCGCCCATGTATTTCACACAGTCGCGCACACATGATAACCCCAAACCGATAAAACGCCCGGAACCCTTTGTGGTAAAAAAGGGTTCGAAGACCTTGTTGATAATGCTTTCTTCGATACCAATACCAGTATCCTGAACCGATACAAGCAGATATTTTCCCGCTCTGGCATAAAACCCGAATTGACACCTGATCTCCTCTTCAATCACCACATCACTCGTAGCAACGGTGAGACTCCCCCCGGTTAGGCACATTGAGTCGGTTGCATTCACAACCAGGTTCAAAAGAGCACTCTGTAGCTGGCTGATACAACCAAGTACCGTGGGATTTTCCGATGCAAATTTCTTTTGTATCACTATATTGTCATCCGTTGTAGGCTTTATGAATCCCAGCACATTGCCAATAAGCTTATGTACATCCACATCCTGACAACTATCATCAGTTTTGTAACTGAACTCCATAAGTCTGCCAGAGAGCTCAGCGGCATGTCTAGATGCGGTGAGTATTGTTTCGATGTACACTGACAACTCTTTGTTCACCAACCCGTAATCCTGTCTGAGCATCTCTGCAGAACCGATTATGCTGCCAAGCTTGTTGTTAAGGTCATGGGCCACCTTGCCAGCCAGCTTGCCAATAGCATCCATTTTTTGAGTCTCAAAGAGATTTTTCTGTAGCTCAAGGCGCTCCCTTTCAGCCTGTTTATGTTTTGTAATATCAAAGATTATTCCCTGGCTGCCCAGAAACCCCTCACCTTTATCTGCTATTTTAGTGCTTTTACTGTACGAGCCTTCAACATCAACCATACCTGTCACATCACCGGCAAAAACTTTTTTATTATCACTGTACTTGGTGAATAATTTTACTTCCAGATTTTTTGTTCTCCGTTCACCGGTCCTGCGTTCATCAAAAAGTTTCGGCGCATTCTCAACCCCTGTTGTTTTACCACTAAGAGCGGGCAAAACAAACTGACGCCCTACCTTTTCAAATTCCTGAGAAGACATGATGGTTGAAAAATGGCGGCCGAGAAGCTCCTGGGGCTTGAAATGCAACATTTGCTCAACAGCCTGATTCACAAAAGTAAAACACCCCCTGGTGTCTAGAACATAAATTATTGCTGTGGAAATCCCGGAAATTCTGTCAAGACGATCTTTTAGCTTTGTATTATCCTTGCGTACCTCTTCTAATTCTTTAAGGAGGTGTCCCAAATTGTTGTCTTTTTCCCTCATGTGTCTCACCTCTGTTTTGATGTTTACACGGTCATAATACTATGACAAACAATGTTTTGCAAGGTTTTTTATGAAAAAAGAATTTAAAAACTTGATTGAAAATTGCGATTTGTAACGGATGACGGAGGAAGGGTGATCTCTCATTTGACCTCCAGTACAGTCCGCGGCAGACGCCCAAATCCCTATTCATATTTTATTATACGCCGTTCTATTCATTCCTAAATGGGAAATAAACATCTGTCCCTTTATGGTCACCTTCTAATTCTCCAAATTAGTACTCTTTGAGAATATTAATCATTTCACAAAGAAAAACTTCGTCGGTTGTATTTGTATAATTTATCCGGCATTCATTTACATGACCCAAATTATCGATATGGAAACAAACTTCTACAATTGACAGGTCCGACCGGTCCGACCCCGAACTAACAAATACCAAGCACCTCTACACCACAATCCCCAAAACCACCCAGGGCACCAGATTAAAAACAAAAACCATAATCTTAATACCCACAAATAAGACCATAAAGCACCATGTCGAACCTTTCCCTCGACATAGAAAACCATCTGCTTTGAGTCTTGTAGTTAAAAACACGTGCGAACAGAAAGATCGGGAATGAAATAAGCAGCAGGCCAACGTTAATGATTGTGCAACACATGAAAAAACGTGCAAGCATCGGTGTGTCCATGTATTGCCCCTTATGTTTTTGGGGTGTTTGGGATGCGTAACCTCAACAGCAAAGCACTTAAATGCCGCTGCAGCCAGTTTATCGATATAAAATGAGTGAAAATAACCGGTTTTAGAGTTAGAATGCCCAGAGGCTTAATTACAAAAAGGGATTACTTCGGATAGTGAATTTATCCTATGGACGTTACGACCCATCAAGTATATCCACGATGGGTTGCCATAAATTTGAATCACACCAAAATGTATAAAGTTAGCATTACATGGTACTTTTCTAATGGTTGCTCTCCCCTGTGGGATGCAGTGCAGGAGATCTTCGACTCCGCGCACACCCTTGAGGGTGAACGGAGAATAGCTTAAGCTCGGTTGCGACAACATCCCCTTTACTGTAAAAAAAGTGTGGAATAACCGCTATTTGGTTATTCCTGTCTGTAATCACTAAGGAACGATTTGATCTTTCCCATAGCCTCTAAAAGATCAGTAGGTTTTGGCAGAAAAACGACTCTGAAGTGATCCTGTTGCGGCCAGTTAAAACCTGACCCATGAACCATGAGTATCCGTTGGCTACGCAATAGATCAAGCATGAATTTTTCATCACTCTTTATATTGAATTTCTTTACATCAATTTTGGGAAAGGCGTAGAAGGTGGCTTTGGGTTCCACCACACTTACCCCTTCAATTTCTGAGAGGATAGAACAGCAGATTTTTCGCTGCTCATAGAGCCTGCCGTTTTGTGCCGTTAAATCATTTATGCTTTGATACCCCCCCAGAGCAGTCTGAATAATTGATTGCCCTGGTACATTGCTGCAAAGGCGCATGGATGCAAGCATTGTGAGGCCTTCCACATAATCAGATGCAATTTCTTTGTTACCGCTGATAATCATCCATCCCACACGGAAGCCTGCTACTCTGTATGATTTTGACAACCCATTAATCGTAACAAACAGTATGTCATCGGCGAGGGATGCCATGGCAGTGTGTTTGTTACCATCATACAAAATCTTATCATATATTTCATCAGAAAAAACGATAAGGCTGTTTTGGCGTGCAATTTCAATAATTTGCTCAAGCAGTTCTTTGGGGTACAACGCTCCGGTTGGATTGTTGGGGTTTATTACCACGATACCCCGTGTCTGAGGAGTAATTTTTTTCTTTATATCGTCGATATCGGGACACCAGTCAGCCTGCTCATCGCAATGGTAATGAACCGGTTTTCCCCCTGAGAGATTAGCCGAAGCAGTCCACAGAGGATAATCTGGTGAAGGGATCAGAATTTCATCACCATTATTGAGCAGTGCCTGCATAGCCATCTGAATAACCTCACTGGCGCCATTACCAATGTATATATCCTCAATATCAACATCCATGATTCTTTTCTCCTGACAGTACTGCATAATCGCCTTACGGGCAGGAAAAAGTCCCTTGGAATCACAATATCCCTGAGACTGGCTCAAATTGAGAATCATATCATGGATAACCTCATCGGGTGCCAATAACCCGAAAGGAGCAGGATTACCGGTATTGAGTTTTAGAATCCGGTAGCCCTCGTCCTCAAGCCGTTTGGCTTCATCCAATACAGGACCACGGATATCGTACAGCACATTGTTCAGTTTATTGGATTTTTTTATTGTGTTCATAATTTCACCGTTTTTGGATAAAAAAAAGTAGGTATGCACATTATGCAGATACCTACAAATAGAGACAATTTAAATTTAATTAAAATACACAGGCACCCACAACTACGGGTACCTGTCTATTTTTCTATCGTACACCTCTGATTCCGGATTCCCTTGTTCTTTGTCGCAGCTCTCTTTCCTGGACCCTGAGCTGTTCATATTCATAGTCATTCTCAATCAACCTGAACTCAACTCTTCTGTTAGCAGCACGTCCTTCAGCAGTGTTATTGTCTGCTATTGGCCTGGTGATACCATAGCCTACTGAGACAAGACGATTTTCTGCAATACCCTTATCCATCAGATAGGTCTTCACAGAGCCTGCACGTGCAGCAGAGAGCACCAGGTTATAATCAGGATTACCGCGAGAATCAGAATGTCCCTGCACCTCGTACCTAAGATGAGGATACTGTTTGAGGAAATCAGCGATATAATGGAGCCCTGGAAGTGAGGCTGGCATAATCTCTGCACTGTTGGTAACAAAGTTTACCGCTCTCAACCTTACACTTATTTCCTGTGTCTCCTCTTCAGAGGGCATTTCGAACTCTTCAATTTCTGGTTCTGGTTCTGGTTCGGGTTCCGGTTCGGGAACTGGCAAGGGCTCAGGTTGAGGTACCGGTTCCGGTTGTGGCTCCAGTCCAGCCAGTACAAGAGGAATTGGCCGTGGTTCATCCATTCTTTCCGGCTCAGGTTCCAGACATTTCTCACCTCTCAAACCCCAGTTAATGGTGAGTCCACCCATAAGCTCAACACCTCTTTTGGGAAAAAAGTAGGGAGTTCCCAACGCTTTATATGCAGCATCAATAGAAAAGCCGCCGAAATCGAATCCAATACCGGCTGCGGAGGCGATTTTTTCAGGACCACCTAAAATGAAACCCATCCGAAAAGGGATAAATCCTCTCATTAACCCAGCTTCCCCGCCAAGAGAAAGACGCGGTACATGAGATCTACCCGCTCCCATTACCAACTGCTGTTGATAATGGATACCCCATGAAGCATAATCAACATTAAAAGGGTTATCCTGGCGACTCCGCGTGGTGAAATCCCAGTTTCCAGAATAACCCATATTGAATGTAAGAGGAAGAAAAGTGTAGAAATTTGAATTTGTTAAAGTATCTCTTTCATCGGATATATACTCACCGGCATCTCGGTTGAATATATAGTACAGAGCAGAATCGTTGTCAAAATCTTTTGCATCCTGAACCCCCAGAAGAATTTCATATGCGTCGAGATTGGATTTTTGGATTTTATAGGTGACCTCTTTAGCATCCTTGCCCCAAAAAATCATCCCCAAGTCCTGGATATTTACCGATATAGAATGATCGTCGTTATAAAGAATTCCACCGACATCAAATCCAAATCCATGTCCATGAGCAGGGATGTTCTTGAAAGGATTATCAAAGTTCCACGGCCCGTGAAAACCCATACCAGCAGTTCTTACTCTTACATCACCTTTAATATCCAACGCATTGGTTTGTTCGTTGTAGGTGATGCGACTGTCATCATCAACCTGCACGTCCAGTATTGAGTGTCCCATGACGTACTTGACCCCTATTCCTCCGGCACCGCAATCGAGTCTAAAGAAATCATGCAGAGCTGGAATGTTCACCGGCAACCCCAGGTGAAAAGTAAAATCGGTAGCCCATATCCCATGCTGTCGAAGATCAGAAAAATCGAGGGTACTGCCTCGTACCAAGCCCTGATCACGGGAAAAGATCATTTTTAACGGACCGCTTGGAATTCTGAACTCCTGTTCAAAGCGTGTGGTTACGTTGAAGGCGAAGTTTTTGTTTGTATACGAGAGCAGTGAAGCTTTGGTTCCGAAGTACAAACCGATACCACCGTCGAGCTTCTCCGACAACTTGTCACTAACCTCATCGGGACTCAAACCATCCAATCTGAAGCTTTTATTCATAAGTTTGGTTGCCAGCGCGGAAGCTTCAGCAAGGTCATCAACCCAATACCGGTTAAAGGGAGAGAGTGCCAGCTTATCACTCCAATAGCCAACACTGAAGTTTGAAAGCGGTGCAACTCTTATACCTCCGGTTGGAGCTCTGCTCACCCCCAAAAGGGCCGGATTATGATACGTCGCTTCGGTGCCACTGCCTGATGCATTTTTGGCTTGAGTGGTACCCACACTCCTTGGATCATTATCAAGAGCTGCATACAGTGAAAACGAACACAGACAAATCATCAAATACACTTTTGTTTTAATCATCACTTCTTACCTTTTCTTTTAATCTCCGGTTTCCCAGATTAAGAGTGAATCGGTATTATTTATACCACTTAACGAAATCCATGAATTAATCTTTACGTTACATGTATCAGTTGCCCTATCAGAAGGATTCTTATGAAAAGTCTTGAGCCATCTCCAGGATAGGTAGTCGGATGCAAACATTTTTTCAAAGTGTGCATCAGTAAGCACAATGGCACTGTGAACGGAATCGGGGCCAATCAATCTGGAAGGGATATAGATACCCGTATCACCCATTAGATTGATAAAACCGGCAGCATCTGCTGCACCGGGGGTTGTAATCAATTCGTGCACCTGATTGATACTCATACCATCAAGCTCCTG